>CAIJLJ010000158.1 GCA_903821395.1 uncultured Solirubrobacterales bacterium
CACCCCCACCGGCGGCACCGCCCGCAGCGTTACACGTACCGTCACGCTAAGCAAGACCAGCAGCGGCGTCACCGGCTAGCAGCGCCAATCCGTATCTTTCGGTTTGATGACGGCCGAGCCCCAGGTTCCCGCAGCCAGCGCGCCGGGCACAGGGCTGCGACCGTTTCTAGCGACAATTACGCTGCAATCGTTCGGCTGGGGAGTTCTGCTTCTCGTCCTCAGCTTCGGCTCGTTTAGCTCCGCGAGCTCGGCCTTCGATGTGGCCGCGACCGGTGCCTTCATCTCGGCCCCAACGCTGATCCTGATGCCGGTTAGCGCGCGGCTTGTGCGCAGATTCCCGGCGCGGCAGCTGAACGTCGCGATCCTGCTGATCGACGTTGTTCTTTACCTCTCGCTTGCCCTCTACACCGAGATCTACGGCGAGTCGCTACAGCTTCTATTTGTCGCAGCGGCGCTAACCGGCATTCTCTACGTGGCGATTTTTGTGCCGGCCTGGCGCAATTTGATCCGCACCGCTGTGCCACCCGATCAGCTCTCAGGCTTAAACTCGAGCGTGATCAGCGTGAAGAGCGCCGGGCAGGTTGCCGGCCTGCTGACCAGTGGCCTGCTCTTGAGCGTGGTCGGTTATTCAGGGCTGTTCCTGATCTGCGGACTTACCTTTCTGCCGCTCGCCTGGGCAATCGCGCGGATGCCGCTGACCGGCGCAGGCTCGGTAGCTGAGCCAAGCCAGAGCTCATCGCTGATCGTTGCGCTCCGTGAAATATGGGCATCAAGTTTGATGCGATCCTCGTTTGTACTGATGGGGGTGCTGATCTTTACGGCTTGGCCACTGATGGTGCTGCTGCCATCGGTCTCTGACTACATCTTTCCCACCTCGCAGGTTGCGCTCTCGTTCCTGATGGCAATGTTCTTCATCGGCGCGGCGCTGGTGTCGCCAATGATCAAGTTGCGCCTTAATGGGCTGAAGGGAACCCACACGGCGCTCGTCAGGGCTGATCGCCACTCCTGGCCGCGGCGACTGCTGCCGCTGGTCAGCGTCGCGATAGCGCTGCTAGCGCTAACGGCACACGTGCAGCCAGCATTGCTCGGGTTGGTGTTAACCGGGCTGCTGCTGATTCCCGCAGGCCTGCTGCTCGGCGTGCTCGGAGTGATGACTAATTCGCTCGTACAACGTGAAATCTCCCCCGCGGCGGCGGCGATGGGACTCACGGCCTACGTGATCGTCGTAGAAATTGGCACCTCGATCGGATCACTTGCGGCGGCCGCGATCACCGACTCGATCGGCGTCTTCATCGTTCTTGTTGGCCTCGGCGCGCTCGGGCTGATCGCCACGATCTGGACAATTCGCTCCCGCTACTTCGTCACCGTTAGCGACATGGTGTCTGAGGCATTTGTGCCCGCGGAGCTGATGCCTAAGCTGCAGCCGCGTCCTGCTGAGACGTAAATCATTTGTACCTGCGATGCCGCAAGCGATTAGGGTCGCAGTAATGGTTAAAACTCGCTTCACTCCAGCCCTTCTGATTACTACCGCGCTGCTGGCCGCCGCGCCCGTCGCCGCGAGCGCCGATGACGTTTTCGCGACCGCCAGCGCAGCAAGCCAAGGCAAGCGCGTCGGCGCCGCCTCCTCGAGCCACCGACTGAGTCTGCTGCTCACGCTGCGCGCCGACGACGCCGCGCTGACGGCCTACGCCAGCGCCGTCTCCAACCCATCCTCTCCCCTCTACGGCAAGTACTTGGAGCCCGAGCAGATCGCTCAGCGCTTTGGCTCCTCGCAGGCCGATCGCGCGCGCGTAACGCAGGCGCTGCGGAGTGCGGGCCTCACGCCCCGCACCGGCCTCGGCGGCTTCTGGATCGAAACCGAAGCGACCGTTGCGCAGGCCGGCGCGCTCTTCTCTACCGGTTTCGGCTCCTACAAGGCCAGCACGAGCGGCAAGCGCTTCGTCGCGCCGACCGGCAAACCACAGCTGCCGCCGTCGCTGGCAGGAACCGTCACCGGCGTAGTTGGCCTTGACGACGCGCCGTTCGTGAAAACGGCTGTGGGGCCCGCACCGCCGGCGCTCAATCAGGAGATCAGCGCCTATGAGCGCTCTGTTGGCAGCTCGATCCGTGGCAACACCGGTACTCAGGCCGGCTGCGCCGCGGGGCGCGCCGCCGGGAACGACCTAGGCGACGGCTACTACCTGCCGCCTTACACGCCCAACCAGGTCAACACGGCCTACGGACTCAGCTCACTGCACAGCCGGGGTTTTAAGGGCCAAGGGCAGCGAATCGCAGTGATCGAAATAGACGGGTTCAGCCGCTCCGACCTTGAAACAGCCGGTGCCTGCTTTGGTTACACGCCGCCGCCGACGCCGGTGAAACTGGTTGGTCTGAAGGCGCCGCTGCCGGTCGGCAGCGAGACGACGCTCGACCTGCAAGTGATCTCAGCCTCAGCTCCGGGCCTGAAATCGATCCAAGTGATCGAAGGGGCGAACACGAAGTCCGCCTTTATCGGCCAGTTCGCAACCGCAATAGGAACCCCAAGCCGCTACCGCCCGTCGGTGATCTCGAGCTCGGTGGGCTCGTGTGAGCCGCGAGCGGGCACGATTGCCTACCTCAAGCAGGTGGAACGAACTCTGAAATCAGCGACAGTCGTAGGAATTTCCGTTCTCTCCGCCTCCGGCGACACAGGCTCGACCGATTGTTCAACAGCGGGCAACCTTTCGGCGGTGCGAGATCTGGCCGTTGATTACCCAGGCAGTTCTGAATGGGTGACGAGTGTTGGCGGCACCAACCTCTCGCTCAATGCGTCAAACTCAATCAGCGAAGAGGTTGTTTGGAACGAGTCACCGACCAGTTGGGGCGGCGGCGGCGGCGGTTACAGCGAGCTCTTCACCCAGCCTTCATGGCAGACCGGGCCGGGCGTTGGAAGCGGCAAGGGTGGTGCGCGAAGCGTTCCCGACGTTGCGATGCTCGCCGACCAAATGCCCGGCTACCCGATCTACTGCGCCGCCAGCGGCTGCCTCGGCGGCTGGGGGCCGATCGGCGGCACCAGCGCCGCTACGCCGCTCCTGGCTTCCGGCATAGCGATTGCCAACCAGCAAGCGAAGGCCTCCCGGCAAGCGCAGCTCGGCTTGCTCAACCCAACGATCTACAAGCTCGCGGCGAAGTCATCAACACGCACCAAGGTCTTCCGCGACGTAACGAAGGTCGGCAACGACCTCGGCACGCTGATTGGGCCAGAGTTCAAGGCGATGGGCTGCTGCTCAGCAACGTGGTACTACGACCGCGCCTCCGGCTGGGGCTCGGTCAACATTCCACTCTTCTCTTATGAGGCGCGCAAACTTGGCGAGCATCATTCGGGCGCGGTGACGGGCCGGGCCGGGCGCTAATCGGGAGCGGTAACGGCTGGCGGCGAAACGCGCCAGCTGCGTAAAGCCTTATCTTCTCGTCGAATGACTGAACCGGTAAAGCCGCACGCCACACACCCTTCCGACCTTGACGCCCCGCCGAAGCTGAAGCTGGCGATCCTCACCTGCATGGATGCCCGCATCAACCTCTGGGACCTCTTCCACCTTGGCCTCGGTGACGCGCACGTGATTCGCAACGCCGGCGCGGCCGCCACGCCCGACGTGATCCGCTCGCTGGCCGCGTCGCAGCGGCTGCTCGAAACCGAAGAGATCGTTGTGATTGCCCACACCGACTGCGGCATTCACCGAATTGCTCCTACCGAATTCGCCAAACAGGTCGGCGAAGAGACCGGGACCGTGCCGGACTGGACCGTTCCAGCCACAGACGACCCCCACTCCACGCTCGCGCTAACCCTTGACGTGCTGCGCGCCGCGCCGGAACTGAAGCACCGCGACAAGATCAGCGGCTGGGTGCTCGACGTTGAGAGCGGCGAGCTGAGCGCGCCAAGTGAGAACTAGCGCCCCAGCCGCGCCAGCCACCTATAGTTTGTGGCCCCGTTTCGAAAGTCCAACTTGCCGATTAGAGCCACATTCTTCCTCGCTATTGCCCTTGCGCTTGCGCTTTCAGCTCCAGCAGTAGCTGCCCCCTCAGAGCCCTCGATTCCGGCCGCACGCCCGGGTCTGCTCGGTGCACAGCCGAACGTTGTGATCCATGACACGGTGCTGCCGCTGCGCAGAGGCGCGCGGGCCGCGGCGGCCAGCGGCATCATCCCTTCGACCGCTTCATCCGGCACTTATCCCTCGCACGGGATGATGATCAAGATCGCCGTCTCACGCTCATACACGCCCAACGCAGCTGAGTCGCAGAGCTGGGCAGATTTCCTCGGCGGTCTCCCCCAGCACGGCGACGCCTCCTCAATGACCGTCTACTTTGCGCCGCTGAAGGAGATGCAGTCGATCTGCGGCGTTGACTCTGATGCCTGCTACGACCCGGGCGAAGAGGTCCTCGTGCTGCTCGGTGAAACGGCCCCGGACGGTGCCTCGATCGAAGAGGTCGCGGCGCACGAGTTTGGCCACCACATCGCCAACAACCGCAACAACGCCCCGTGGTCGGCCGACTCATGGGGCCCGAAGCGCTGGGCCACCTACCAAGGGATCTGCCAAGGCGTTCCGACCCACAAGTTCTACCCCGACGATGAGGGCGCCCACTACGACCTCAACCCGGCCGAAGGCTGGGCCGAAACTTACCGCGTGGCCGCCGGGCAGAACCCAACCGACTGGTCAATTGTGAGCAACACTTTTAAGCATGGAACGGTTGGCCTGAAAACAGCGCTTAGCGACGCAATGAATCCTTGGGCTGGCAACGTCGCCAAGACCGTGAGCGGCAGCTTCACGGCGCGCGCTGCGGCAGTGAAGCGAATCAAGCTGAGCGTTCCGCTCGACGGGCGCGTGACCGTCAGCGCTTCCACCGGCGGCATGAGGCTCGGGCTTGACCTCTTCGACGGCGCCGACCGAACACGCCTTGCCAGCTCAGCGGCCGCCAGCAGGGCATCCTCGCTGCGCAGCAACGTTTGTGGTCAGCGCACCGTCGTTGTACACCTGAAGCGCAGCTCGGGCAGCGGTAGTTACAAGCTGACCACGAGCGTGCCGGCACCCTGAGCTAGCAGCCTCAGGCGGGTCGGCATCGCAGCTGTTACGTTTCGGCGTGTGAAGAGTCGCCTTCGTAACCATCGTCGCGGGATCAGCGCAGCGAGCACCACGCTAGTACTCGCGCTAGTCACTTTCGCGGCGCCGATCCCGGCCGCCAGCGCCGCTAACGCCGCCGCTTGGAGCGCGAGCACTACCGGCGTGATCGCGGCATACACGATCGTCGTCCCAACCTCGATCTCGAAGTCGAGGCTTCAGGCCCGCGCCGTTATTGCCACCGGTACCCCGTGCCCGACTCTTAACGTCGTCTCACAGAGCAGCTCAAACGCGGTTGCCGGCCACGCGTCTGCTGCGAGCAGCAAGCGCAGTATCGCGATGCAGATGCGCACTCCGGGCTCCACCACAGACGCAGCCTTCTCGTCAATACGCGCCTGCCAAGCGAACCTTCCGAGCGGAGTGGCGTCGGCGACGGTTGGCAAGACCTCGCTTCCCGCGAATCTCCCAGCGAAGATCGGCAAGATCGCGATCCTCGGCGACACCGGCTGCAGAATTAAGGGCAGCGCGGTGCAGGATTGCGCCAGCACGGTCGCCTGGCCGCTCGCGCAGGTGTCGCGCTCGATCGCCAACGACAAGCCTGACGTGACGCTCTTCGTAGGCGACTTTCACTACCGCGAAAGCAGCTGCCCGTCAGATCTCAGTGGCCAGTGCGGTGGCAGCCCTGAGCCGATCTCAGGGCTTCCATTTAAGGACACCTCCTACAGCTGGCTCGCCGACACCTTCCTCCCGATGGCGTCGCTTCTATCAGCGGCGCCAATCCTTGCCGGGCGCGGCAACCACGAAGCCTGCGACCGCGGGGGCAACGGCTACTCGCTGCTTTTTGAGATCCGCGCAAACGCGGCGGCATGCGCCCCAACTACTTCCGGCGACGCGCCTAAAACGATTGATCCAACTTGGGCTGTGGACCTGCCGATCACTTCCAGCCGCACGCTACGGACGGTTGTTCTCGATAGTGCCACGCAGCCATCTAGCGGTGATTCAGAGCTGACCTCATGGGCTGCGGTGCAACGGCCCTTCTACCGCGCAGCGCAAACCCTCAGCGCGAAGAAAAGCGGCCGTGAATCCTGGCTGCTGGAGCACCGGCCGCTGTTCGGAATAGAGGCCGTCGCAGCTGGGACTCCCTCGAGCTGGGAGTCGGTCGATCAGACCGCAGCGGCGGATGGGCTAACGGGCAACTTCAACTTGCTGATCACCGGCCACGCCCACCTCGCAGAGGTGGCGCAGATCCCTGGGCAGCCGGCGCAGATGATCTTCGGCAATGGCGGCACGAAGCTAGACGAGGGTGAAATCAAGCTTCCGTCGCAAGGGCCGCTGCGCGACTCAAGCGGGCAGCCACTCAGCCCTCTCTACCCGGCCTACCCGAACGCGACCTACCTCTGGGGCAAGCTGAAGTTCGGCTACGCGATCGCTACGCCGCTGGCCGGCGCTGGACAGTGGCGCTTCTCGCTAAACGACGCGAGCGGCAGGCGTTACGAAACCTGTTTAGCAGCAGCCAAGAACGTCCGCTGCAAGTAACGCAGAGCTGACGCGCCGCGCGCTAGGCCTTGCAGGACTTCTCGGCCGCAGCGCCGGCGGTGGTGATGCCCGCTGATTTGATCGTCTTCAGCGTGGCTTCCATCTGCGTGAGGTTCCCGGCCTTGGCCTGCGTCTGAGCCTTCGCGAAGATCGCTTCGACGTCAGCCATCGCCGCGCTCAGCGACGACAGATCGGTGCTGCATGCGCCGTCTACTTGGCCGGAAAGATTGTCGGTGTAGGAGGCGATCTTGCCGAGCCCGGACTGCGCCTTGCCGAGCGCTGCAACAAGGCAGCTGCGCAAGTTGCCGAGCGCGCCCGTGGCACCGACCTTCTGCTTCGCCGCGCAGGCCGAAGCGTCCGCTCCAACTAGCTGCATGCTGCTGGCAAACTGCTTGCCTTGAGCCTGCAGCCCGTTGTACTGATCACTACTGAGCGTTGACGAGCTGCCGCAGCTCGCGAGGGCGACTACGACAAGGATTGACAGCGCGAGCGCAGAGATCTTCATCGGCGGCACTCTATTCGGTTGACGGACTACAGCCCTAGCGCGTTACGCGATATTGCACGACTTGTCGGCTTTGGCTGCCGCCGTCGAAATCGCCTGAAGATCTCCGCTCAACGGCGACGAACTACTGAAAGCGCTTTGAATCTCATTGGCCTGACCCTTATTCAAGGTGGCAGCAACCTTGTCGAGCGATGCTTTCGCTGTGTTTGCAGCCGCCGATGCTGATTTTAGGTCGGTCGCGCAGGCCCCAGATACGTTCTTTGAGAGATCGCCCATGTATGTGCCGAGCGCACCAACGCCGGCCCCCAACTTGGTCATCAGCCCACCGAGGCAAGTGAACGCCGCGGGTGGATTCGAAGAATTGTTGGTCGTGCACGCAGTCGCTTCAGGCTGAATCTTGCCGAGCGAAGCGATGATCGCCGACGCCTTCGCGTGGAACGCGTTGTATTGGTCTTGGCTGATCGTGTTGTCAGAGCTTCCGCAACCGGCGGCAAGGCTGATCGAGAGAGCGGCGAGCAGTGCGACGGCGAAGGTTTTCATTGCGGGTGATCCCTTTCGGCTGTGAAGGTGACGGCCCAGATTAGGCCGCCGGTAAAACCGGACGTTAAGTGGCAGGGCGGCTGGAAGTCAAACCGTCGTAGGCGTCAGGTCTACGGGTCTCGCCGAACGGGAAAAGGTCGAGCCAATCGCGGCACTGATCGAGCTCAAGGTCGGCGACCAGCACGGCGTCTTCATCGCGCCCGGCCTGCACCAGCACGCGGCCGTAAGGGTCGCTGATGAATGAGCTGCCGTAGAAGCTGAGCGGCCCTTCGTCGCCGTAGCGATTGACCGCCACCATGAAGGTGCCGCTGCTGATGCCGTTGGCGACGATTACCTGGCGCCAGAGCGGCTCTGTGTCAAAGCCCGGGAAGTCGGGCTCGGAACCGATCGCGGTCGGGTAAACGATCATTTCAGCGCCGCCGAGGGCGTAAAGACGGGCCAATTCAGGAAACCATTGATCCCAGCACGTAGGGAACGCAGCGTTTGCGCCGCAGACCTCCGCGACCTGCGCAATCCCTTCCGCTGGCCCTGGCCGAAACCAGGTGTCCTCGTAGTAACCGGCACTGATTGGGATGTGCGTCTTGCGAGTGCGCGTGAGGATCTCCCCCTCCGGCGAGACGACGATCGCCGTATTGAAGCCGCGGCCGTCGTCGGCTGTGGCCTCTTCGTAAAGCGAGATGTGAATCGCCGCGCCGGTCTTGGCGGCCATCTGCGCCGCGAACTCGTACGAGGGCCCACTCTCGAGCGGCTCGGGCTGAATTGGGTTTGCCGCCTCGCTGCGGCGCTCCCAGCAGACGTAGGGTGAGAGCGTGATCTCTTGGTTGCATACGAGCTGTGCACCGGCTGCCGCGGCGGCCTCGATCCCTTCAGCCAGCACTGCCTTGTGCTCGGCGGGGTCCTCGTGAAAACGGGTTTGAACTGCGCCGACCCGCAGTGGCTCGCGCGTCGGCTCGTTTACGCGCGCGGGAGAAGGCAGAACGCCGCTGGCCTGAATCAGTTTGAAGTTGCCCACTGGCTGAGGTTATCGGGGCGATTCCATCGACGCGAATCGCTAATCTAGTTGCTATGTCAACTATTGCCGAAGTGCTCTCAATCATTCTCGCCCTCGTCTTTCTCTTCTCCGGCGCAGCGAAATTCTCCGGAAGCGAGATGAGTGCAGGCTCCATTGAGCACCTGCAGATCGCCCCCTCGACCTACCGACTGGCTGGAATCTTCGAGCTACTCGGCGCGCTTGGCCTATTCCTCGCCGCGATCGGCGTAATTGGCACAACGCTCGGCTGGCTGGCGGCGTTCTGCCTCGCCGCGCTGATGGCGATGGCAGTTAAGTTCCACACCAGCGTTGGCGACGGGCCGCTGCCCGAGAACCAGACCGACGGCTGGGCCCCAGCCGCCGCACTTGGCGGCCTTAGCCTGCTTGCCGGGCTGCTGATTCTGATCTAAGCCAGAGCCGCATCTGTGGCGCAGAGCAGCGCGTCCTCTGGTACAACCAAGTGATGGTGAATCGGCTCAATTCTGACGATGACGAGCAAGCCGGTCGGTCTGAGGCTGAGACCGAAGCGCTGATTCTCACGCGCAGACAGCTGATGGCCCGAGGCGCCGTGGCCGGCGCAACAGTCGCCGGGTTAGGCGCGCTCCAGTTCGCGCCGAGCGCCGCCGCTGCGACCGGTGGCGGCTCCGGCTCCACCGCGTACGCCCCGGCGCTCAAGAACGTGCCCCAACCACCGGTGCCGATCTTCAGCGACCAAACTCTGACCTTCCAAACGCTCTTTGCCCTTGGCAACATCTCCGCCGCCTCTGGTGAGTACGGCGAGATCACAACCGTAATTAAGCGAATTCAGGATCGCGGCGAAAGCTACGTCGCCTTCTACGAAGAGTTCGTCGCCGAAGCGCAGAGCGTTGCCAAGTACGCCGAGTACGCAGCGCAGCGCGGCCACCGCATTACGGCCCGCAACGCTTACCTGCGCTCCGCCTCCTACTACGCACAGGCCCTCTACTTTGCGCTCGCACTTTCCAGCAAAGCCGAGCTAACGACGATGGCCGGCGGAGGCGCAGTGCCGGCCTCAGCGCGAGCGCGCGAGCGCAACGTCTACCGCGCCATGCGCAGCGTCTGGGAGCGGGCTGGCGCGCAGATGCGGCCGAAGATGGAGGTTGTGCAGCTGCCGTGGCGCGGCCCAAAGGGTCCAATGCCAGGTTGGTTCCTACGCCCTTCAGAGAGTTCCAGCCGGCGCCCAACGCTGCTAATGAACAATGGCTCCGACGCACAAGCGATCGACCTCTGGGGCGCCGGTGGTTACGCCGCCCTCGAGCGAGGCTGGAACGTGCTGATCTTCGATGGCCCCGGCGAAGGGGGAATGCTGTTTGAGAAGAACCAGACCTTCGTTCCCGAGTGGGAGAGGGTTATCACCCCAATCGTTGATTGGCTGCGTCGCCGCTCAGACGTGGACCGCGACCGGATCGTCCTCAGTGGATCGAGCTTCGGCGGCGAGCTGGTGCCGCGCGCGGCAGCGTTCGAACCTCGGCTGGCGGCGATCAGTGTTGACCCGGGGGTCGTCTACGCAGGCAGCACCTGGACCGACGGCCTAAGCACCTTCCCGGGAATGCTGGAAGCTTTCGCAGCCGGCGATAAGGCGCTCTTCAACTCAAACTGGTCCAGCTACACCGCGACGGAGTCAACCGACCAGCAATTCGGCCTCTCGAAGCGGCTAGAGATCTATCCCGGCTCAACGATGTTCGACAAATACGCCCAGATCATCAAATACGACAACAGCGCAGTTGCCCCCAAGATTCACAGCCCGGCCTTAGTGATCAACAACGAGCTTGAGCAGTTCTTCCCTGGCCAGCCGAAGGCACTCTTCGACCTTCTGCGCAATAGCCACGGGAAGAAGTACGTGACCTTTACTACCGCGCAAGGCGCCCAGTTCCACTGCGAGCCAATGTCACCACAGCGGCGTAACGACACCGTGATGGATTTTTTCGCTGACGTCGTCGGCCACAGCGCGAGCGGCGGCGTAACGGGGTAACTCGCTAGTGAAGTGACAGCCCGCCACGCCTTCGAGACGAAATAAAGCTGCGCGCAGAACGGCGCCCGTTGCTTACAATTGGCTAGATGACTGAATCGACCCGCCGCAACTTCATTCAGAGCGCACTAGGTGCCGGCGCGGCCGTCAGTGCTGGCTCACTGATCGCGGCCTGCGGCAACGCTGAGGGCGCAACGACGACGGCTGCGATAGTGGCGAGCGGGCAGCTGATCAACACCGCTGGCATGCCGTACCGCCAAGGCGACCCGCGCTGGGGCAAGAAGGTGATGTGGGATCGCAAGCTCGTGATGAAGGCCGACATGACGCTCAACCACGCGTCACGGGCCGATGCCGCCTCGCTGCTTTACCCCTACAGCGATGGCAACACGATCACCAACGAAGGCTGCATGCTCACCTGCCTGGCGATGGTTCTGAAGATGCTCGCGCCGGCCGCAAGCCCGGCTTGGACGCCAGCGACGCTCAACAGCGCGGCTCAGGACGCCAACTACTACACGCGCTCTGGCCTCTCGATGGTTTCGCTTTACCCCGACCTCGTCTCGGAGATGTCAGAAGGGCACGTCGGGCTAGCGATGGCGCAGGACTACCTACCCGGAGTGCAGGGCTGGAAGCCGGTCTACGCCAATACCTCGCCGCTGGTGCGCGCTTACCGCTCGCTCTCCCCCGCCCAGCGAAGCAACTACCTAGTGATGGTGAAGACCGGGACTTACGACGACACCGTCGCCAGCCACTATGTGCTGCTCGACCCCAACTCTGACCAGTCAGCCGACGTTGCCGACGCACAGCTCTTCGACCCCGCCGAGCCGGACGGCCACAAGGGGTCATGGACGCTGACAGACTCCGCTAAGTGGATTACCCAGGAGCCGCAGATCAAGAGTGAATGGCGCAAAGCGGGCATCAAGCCGACGCAGCTTGGCGGCGCCTGGGTCTTCTCGCGCTGGGACCGTTCGACCGGCGCGCCGCTGATTGGGCCGCTGGTTCAATCTTGGTCGCAGCAGCTGGCAGCTAGCTAGCAGCAATCCGGTCAGATCACCCGGCTCGCTCAGGCTGCGGAGGGTGTAGGTTCGAAGACATGATCAACCTCGCAGCCCGCCCCGTCAAAGTCGCAAAGAAGTCGGCGCTACTCGCGGCCTTGGCCTCGCTGCTCTGCCTCTCGGTTGCTTCGGCCGCTAACGCCGACACTCTCACCGGCACAGTTCTAAAGAACAGCGCTGCTGCCAGCGGCGTGACGGTAACCGTCTACGGAGCTGGTAGGAGCAGCGCCACGACGCTTGGATCAGCAGTAACCGACTCAAGTGGCGCCTTCACTGTCACCTACACGCCACCCGCTGGCGGGCTCGTTTACGCGATGACGCAGGACGCCAGCGGCCGCCGCCGCGAGATGGCAGTCGTAGGGCCACCATCGGCGTTGCAGGCGACTGTAGTAGTAAACGAGCGCACGACGGTTGCTGCAGCGTTCGCGCTGGCGCAGTACTTCCACGGCAGCGCAATCTACGGCGCGCAGCCGGGTCTGGGCAACGCAGGCGCAACAGCCTCGAACCTTGCCGACCCACGGACCGGCAAGCTCAGTTCGGTTCTCGCCAACAGCCCTAATGGCAATGCATCGGACACGCTGCCGACCTTCAACACGCTTGCCAACGTCGTCCTTGCATGTACGCGCGGTACTTCTGCAGACTGCGCTCGGCTGCTGAAGGCAGCGAAGGTCGCAGGCCAAGCAGCTCCGACGAACACGATCACGGCGATCGCCGGAATTGCACGCAACCCGACGACCAACCCGAAGGGGATCTTCCGCCTCGCGGCGAGCAAGAAGAACTACACCGTCGCACTCTCCAAAGCCCCCGCCAGTTGGCTGATCGGACTGGTCTACACCGCTGGCGGCTTTAACGCCCCCGGCTACATCGCATTTGACGCGGAAGGCAACTCCTGGACCGGCAACAACTTCGCACCCGGCGGCACAAGCGGCGTTGGCGCCGGGGTCACAGTTCTTAGCCCGACCGGAACGCCGCTGTTTGGCGGCCTAATTCTGGGCGGCGGGATCAAAGGAGTTGGCTGGGGCGGAGCGGTAGCGCCCGACGGAAAGGTCTGGATCGCCAACTACGCGGGCGACAGTATGTCGCTACTAGGCCCAGGGGGTCAGATCCTTTCGCCAGCCGGCGGATACACGCAAGGCGGCGCGTCGGGGTTCAGCAAGCCGCAGGGCGTGGCAGTTGGAGCCGACGGCACGGTATGGATCGCGAACTTCGGCAACAGCTCGGTGACGATGTATCCGCAGGGCAATCCGCTGCTCGCCAGGTCAATCACAACTGGCGGAATCAGCAGGCCATTCTCGGTCGCGATTGATAATGCAGGTTATATCTGGGTCAGCAACGGCGCGGAGAGTCCCAACGCAGGCTCAATTACGAAGCTAAACCCTGACGGCACCGCAGTTGAAGGATCACCTTTCAAGGCCACCGGACTGCGCTCACCACAAGGAATGGCGATCGACTCCGGCGGCAACGTCTGGGCCGCAAGCCAGTTCTCCAACGGAGTGGTTCAGATGAAGCCAAATGGTCAGCCAGCAGCCGGATCGCCATACCGCGCCGAGAGCCTCGCTGGCACATGGGGTGTGGCGGTCGACGGGAAGGACCGCGTCTGGGTTGGTGGCTTCGAACGACCGAGCATCATTGAACTCTGCGGCCGCCAGACATCGGCCTGCCCTCCCGGGAAGAAGACTGGCTCAGTACTCAGCCCGGTCAAGGGATTCACCAACGCTGCAATGCAGCGCCTGACGGCGGTCGCGATCGACACCTCAGGCAACGTCTGGGGCGCACACAACTACAGCACCTCAGCGCCGATCGGCGGATTTGTTGGCGGCAACGGCCTCTACGAAATTGTCGGCGCCGCTGCGCCGGTACGCACGCCGATCAGCGGAGGCGTCAAGCAGCCGTAAGAACGAGTGAGCGGAGCAGCAGTAGTTCTTTTTGGACCTACGCACCATCGCGCAATGCTCCGTACGATTAAGAAATGTCTACAAACCCCAAGCTAACTCGCGGTCAACTTCTAAAGGGCGCAGCAGCCTCAGTTCCGGCTGTGATGCTTGGCACCAACGCGGCTCAGGCGCTCGCCTCCGGCGGCGCTGAAGCGGCAGCCGCGGCGGCCGGCTTCGGTGGCAAGA
>CAIJLJ010000159.1 GCA_903821395.1 uncultured Solirubrobacterales bacterium
ACACCGTGACCGGCCAGCACGGCTCGTCAACAGGGCCCGCAGTCGGCACGCCGATGATTCAATTCGCGGCGCCGCTGGTGGCGTCGGGTCTGGAAGGCGATGTCAACGTTACGCAGCTCTCTCAAGCAACTGCGACAGCGAAGGCAGCGTGCAGCGTGGTCGGCCCAGGGGTTTTGAACTCGTGCAGGTTGGTGCGAGGCCATCCCGCGGCGCTCGTGTTCATAGATGACAGCGATGGGGGTTGCGCTGACACGCTCGATCGGGTTATCGCGGCGGCAGCTACATATCCCAGAATCCGCATTGCCGGAATCGTGATCGCCGGGGATCGCTCCGCGGCGAGGGCGCTCGCCGCTAGGCACCGCTGGAAGGTTGCGTTAGCTAACGACCGCGATGGGGCACTCGCAAACCTTTATGGCGTCGCGGTCTGCCCTCAAATCGTTTACCTGAAGCCTGGCGGCACGGTCGCGGGCGTAGGTATTGGCCAGGTCAACGCAAGTCAGCTAAAGGCGCGCTTTGGTGAGCTGAGCGGGGGCAAGTGAGTGGCTATCGAACTAGATCAGGAGTTCCCAGGGCTTCGGGCCGAGTGGCGAAGGTGTATCTGTAGCGACAATCGCTGCGACGCTGGCGTCGGAGAGCGGCTCGATACGCTTGCGAGTCGTTTCAACGGCCGGCAGGCGATCGAGCTCCGCCAGCAGCAGATCCCAGCCGCCTACCGCAGCTTCTACCGCCAAATTGGGATCGACCCCGACCTTGAACCAACGCATGTCGAGCAGGCAGCACTTTCGCGGCTGCTAGCTGGTGGCAATCGCCAGAGCGATCGCATCAGCGACGCTCTTCTGCTCGCGCTGCTTGAGACCTCAGTTCCCGTATTTGCCTTTGAGGCAGCAGCGGTGGCGCCGCCGGTCGAGATCCGCCAGGCACTTGCCGGTGAGCTGGCTGGCGGCTCTGATCTCCCGCCTGGCACGCTGATTCTGGCCGATCGCGAGCGAGCGCTCTGCCAACTATTCGAACAGCCAGACGTGGCTATGGCAGTCACCGGCAAAGGCGCAGAGATCCTGCTCGTTGCTGTTGCCGTGCCGGGCGTGAGTGCGATCGCTAGCGACGAAGCGTTGACGATTGCCGCCGAAGCGATAAGCGGTAGCTGACCGCTCCTCGTCTGGTTAGACTTCGCATATGGCTGCACTACTAATTGACTATGCCGCCGCTGGCGACCTGCTTGACGAGCCGACGCTCGAGCTGAGCGAACGCGCCGCGCGCCGCAGCTTGCTTGACCAGATCGGGCAGCTCGATCGCCTGCTCAGCGCCGCCGTTTGTGAAGCCTTCCCGGATCGGCTAGAGCTTCCGGAGCTAATGCCTCGAGGGCCACGAGTGCAGAGCCTTGGCGAGCTGGAGCTGCTTCGCGACGGACTGGTTGGATCGCTGCGCGAGGCGCGCAGCGCGCTAGCGGCGCGTGAGCAGGAGCGTGCGCTGGCTCATGAACTTCTGACGGAGATGCTCCGCGACCCCGCTAAGCACCGGCGGCTTAGGATCACGCAGCGTGAGTTGGGCGTAGGTGGCTGCGGCGTCTGGAGCGTCGCCCCGCGGCTAGGCCCGATGGGTCGGCTGATGGGTTGGTGGCGTGTCAAGCTCTCCTCCGGTTGCCCCTTAGCCACCTGACATGGGAAGGCGAAGCCGCAAACGCGGTCTTTCCGAGGTGCCTGCCGCCACCAGCGAGGAACGTTCATCGGCGCCCGCGCCGGCGCGCCCCAAGCCAGATCCGGCAGCCCGTCGACGTGCCCGGCTCGACGAGGCGCCCAAACCGCCGTGGGCGCCGGTTCCACTAAACGAGATCTGCATCTTTGTCGGCATCATCGTTATCGCCGTAGCGCTACTCGGTGGATCGCCGCGCGGGTTACTGATCGGCTTTGGACTTGCCCTAATCGTGATCTCGACGCTGGAGCTTTGTCTGCGTGAACATCTCGCCGGTTATCGCTCGCACTCGGTTCTGATCGCCGCTTGTGCTGCCGTCGCGCTGGCACTCCCGGTGATTCTGCTTACAGGCCTCTCAAAGGTCGTTGTGCTGGCTGTGGCGGCAGTCACGTTCGGGCTTATTTGGTGGCTGCTGCGTAATCTCTTCCGTAGCCGATCGGGGGGGATGGCATGGCGAGCATGAGCGATTCACAGTTTCCGGCGCCCGATGGTGGCTCTTCGCTTGGCTCCGCACAGCCAATGCGGCTGACCGGGATTCATCACGCAACCCTTATCTGCAGCGACCTTGAGCGCACGACGGCCTTCTATCGCGACATGCTGGGGATGGCGCTGGTTGAAGAGGGTGTCAACGCTGACGACCCGGCGGCCCGTCACTTCTGGTTCTCAAGCGACCCTCACGCTGGCGGCGGGGAACCGGCGCTGCGGCTTACTTTCCTCGAATATCCGGAGATGGAGAAGGCTACGCAGGGGTGGGGCGGCGTTCATCACCTAGCGTTCGCGGTCGACTCGGCGGCCGAGGTCGAGGCTTGGCGCGAGTACCTCCAGCAGCGAGAGATACCGACGACTGAGACTTTCAACCGCGACCGGCTTCGCTCGGTCTACTTTCGTGATCCCGATGGGCAGATCATCGAGATCGTCGCCCCCGGCGACTAGCGCTCGCTCAGTCGCTCGGAAGCGCGGCAGCTAGTGCCTGGCGTTGACGCTCGGTCATCGATCCGATCGTCTTCTGCTCTGAGATAGGAATGCTCTGGAGCAAGCGCCGGCAGCGAGCACGGCCCCACCTGCGCTGGCTTGTGATCAGGTCGGAGACCGTCATCGATTGTGCTTCCCAGGGTGATTCGATTACTACCTCGGCGGCGAGAGTGTCGCCCGCGGCGATCCGACGTTTGAGCTCGGCCCTTGCCAGGCGCACCGTGTTCGCTCGTTCCAAAGCGCGGAGGTGCTGAGGTGCTGCGGCCTTACTCACGGTCTGCGTCATAGGGGCTCCTTAACGCGCTAATCAGCGCGCCTAAATAGTCAAGGTCAGGACGGTTTCTTCGCGGCGTAGGGGCCGCTCGAATCAAGTTGTAAAGGGCGCTTCTTGGCAGCTTCGCCGGGTTGCCCTACGGCACCGACTCACGCCTCCCGCTCCCCCTCCGCGGCTGCCAAGCAACCGACTCCCTCAACCTACGAAAGAAAACGATGAATCGTCAACATGCTGTAAACGATTTGCGCGCTCAGAGCGCTAAAAAGTCACGGCGATGGTTCGTGAAATTACGTCTAGCGGCTCAGTGGTCGCCCGGTCCGGGAAGTGGGCCGTGCTCAGCTTCGAAGCTCGCCTTGACCGATTCGAACGCCGCCAGCGCGTTATCGAGAGTGGCGCGGTCATGGGTTGCCATCACGCTCGTTCGCAGCAGGGCGCCGCTTGGAGGGACGGCGGGGTGGAGCGCGGTGTTGACGAATACACCTGCGTCGTAGAGCGCGCGCCAGAGAAGCACTGCCTTCCAGTCATCGCCTACTAAAACGGGAACAATTGGCGTGACGATGTTGCCACCGAGGACGCCGGGCGCATCGAGCTGAGCGGCTGGCGAATCTATTGTTTGCGCGCGAACGACGGCAAAGCCGAGCGCTTCGAGCCCGTCGCGCAGGTAGCGAGCGTTGTCGAGCACCGCTGAGAAGAGCGCAGGCCCCTCGTCGGAGCGAACAACCCGCAGCGCTGCAAGCGCTGCACCGACAGCAGCAGGGACGCCCGATGCGGTGAAAAGGTAGGCCCGCGCTGACACGCGCAGGTAATCAATCACCTCAGAATCTCCAGCAACGAAGCCGCCGCATGATGCCAGCGACTTCGAAAACGTTCCGGTCCGTAGGTCGACCTTGTCCTCGACGCCCAATAGCTCCGGCACGCCAGAACCACGCGCCCCTAGCACGCCAGCGCCGTGCGCGTCATCAACCAATAGCCGTGCGCCATGGGCGGCGCAAAGCTCGGCTATCTGATCAACCGGAGCGATGTCGCCTTCCATTGAGAACACACCATCGACCACGACGAGGACGCCACCGCCGTCGTCGGCGGCTCGCTCTAGCGCGCGCTCCAACTTGTCGATTCGGTTATGGCGGAACGGTCGCAGTTTTGCCTTCGACTGGATGCAGCCATCGAGGATTGATGCGTGGTCGCCCGAATCAGCTATTACGGTGTCGCCGGGACCAAGAATTGTTCCGATCGTCCCGAGGTTCGTTTGGTGACCGGTCGTGAACACAAGAGCGTCCTCGGTCCCGATCCAGTCGGCGATCTCGCGCTCCAGTTCGATGTGAAGAGGGATTGTTCCGTTGAGTAACCGCGAGCCTGTGAGCCCGGTACCGTAGGTCTCCAGCGCCTCGCGCGCCCCGTCCATCACGCGCTCGTCCCCAGTCAGTCCCAGGTAGTTATTTGAGCCGAGCATGATCCTCTCGGCCCCCTCCATCGTCACTACCGGTCGTGCCGGCCCGTCGAGTAGGCGGAAGTAGGGCAGCAGGTCCGCATCGCGCGCTGCGCGGAGTTGCAGCTCACGTTCGTGGCCGCGGACTTTGGCGAAAAGGTCAACTTGAGTGCTGGACATATAGGCTGCTTCGAATGAGCGTAGAGATTAGGTCGGTGGAAACGAAGTCTGAGCGTAAGGAGTTTCTAGAGTTTCCTTATCGCCTTTACGCTGAGGAGCCTACTTGGGTCCCGCCGCTGCGGTTTGAACGCGCCCAGCACATTGATCCGAAGCACAACCCATTTTTTGAGCACGCCGAAGTTCAGCTCTTCCTCGCCTACCGTGACGGCCGGGTCGTAGGCCGGATTTCGGCGCACGTTGACGACAATCTCAACGAGTTTCAGGACAACACATGGGGCCTCTTCGGCTTCTTTGAATGCGAGGACGATGGAGAGGCAGCTACGGCTCTAATTGACGCCGCCGCTGAGTGGAACCGCGAGCGTGGTCGCGACCGAATGGTTGGCCCAATGAGCTTCTCAACCAACGACGAGTGCGGGCTCCTGATCGAGGGCTACGAGCTAACGCCGATCATTCTCACCGAATGGCACTTCCCTTATTACCGCAAGCTGCTCGAAGAGGCTTGCGGCCTGCGCAAAGCGATGGACACGCTGATGTGGGATCTACAGATCAGCGGCAAGGCCGACGTACACCCCGCAATCTGGGAGATGGCCGGCAAGGTCGAGACTGAGCACGGGATCGTCTGTCGCCCAATGCGCAAGAAGGAGCTGCAGGCCGAAGTTGGGCGCTTCCTTGAGGTCTACAACGCGGCCTGGGAGCGCAACTGGGGCTTCGTACCGCTTAGCGAGAAAGAGGCGCGGGCTTACGCTGAGAACCTCAAGTTCGTGCTCGACGAAAACTGGGCGATGATCGCCGAGAAGACCGACACCGGCGAGGTGGTGGGCGCCGCACTGACGCTTCCTGACTTCAACCAAGCGATCAAGGCGGCCGGTAATGGAAGGCTGCTTCCCTTCGGCTGGCTGAAGATCCTTCTTGCGCGCAAGAAGATCGATCGCGTGCGCGTCTTTGCGCTCGGTGTCAAGGCCGAGTACCAGCACGCTGGCGTAGCGGCACGGCTCTACGAGATGCACTACGAATCGGCCGAAAGCACGCCGCAGACGGGCGGCGAAACCGGCTGGATCTTGGAGACCAACAAGTCGATGAACCGCGCGATGGAGGGGATGGGAGGAACCGTCGTGCGGCGCTACCGCTTCTACGAGCGGATCCTCGTAGAAGGTGCAGAACCATCGCTTCCGGACGTAGACGCCTTCCCTTGGCGCGCAGAAGGTTCGCACGCCGGCGCCAACGAAGCTACGCTTCCCGCTGATGATGCTTGACACCGGTACAGCCAGCAGCGAACAGGACGCGCTTGACGAGGAGGTCGACGCGGTCGTAGTCAACGAAGCTAGGGCCCTTCCTGTGCGTCGTTCTCCAGCAGAGCTCGTGGCGACGCAAGCAGCTGTCGTCGGAGGATCATTTGTTGCTGGCGCGGTTCTCTGTGCCGTCGTTTCGCGCAGGCGCAGCAGCAAGGCGGCGCGTCGTCGCAAGCGCTCGGGCCAGAGCACGATCGCGGCATCGCGCTCGTTCCTTGTAGACGTTCACATGCTGCAGCGCTGAACAGGCGCTGCGACTACGGGTTTGACTCTGAGCCAAGCCCTTCACCGGGTAGAAACTCGTTCGTCAGCGCCTGCGCGCTATCGACCGGTTTCGCGAGCAGGTCGTTCCGTTTCATCCAGTCGGCAAAAACCTGCCACTGGCTCGCTTCCTGCCAACCAAACGGCTTGGTAGCTGGCGGAAGAAGAACCGGAATCGTTGCCGCAACGGTTGCCGCTGCGTCACGCTTGCTCAACTTTGGCGACGCTGCACGCAGAGCAGCAACGCCAGCAGCTGGATCGGCCTGAGCCGCCCGCGTTCCGCGCTGGAGCGCGCTGATGAAGCGGCGAATCATCTCCCCATTACGTGAGACCGTTTCGTTGCGCGCCACGAGCACGAGCTCGTCATAGGGAGGGACTCCAGCGCGGTCGACCGGCATGATGCGCGGTCGCTTCTTGTTGAGCCGCAGCTGAACACCTTCGATGTTCCAAAATGCCCCAAGAGTCGCGCTGACCCGGTTCGTCTCCATCGCTGGTATCAACCCGAAGCCAACGTTGACCTTCTTGACTGAGGTCGTATCGATGCCCGCCGACGAGAGGATCTGATCGAGGTATGCGTCTTGATAGGGGATTCCGGCCGTCCCGATCTTTGCCCGACTTAGTTTGCGCGGGTCAACAGATTTGTCGTTGACGCTCATCAGCGAGGTCAGTGGCCGCTGGGCAATGGCGCCAACTGAGAGCAAGGCAGCACCCTTGTCGCGAGCCATCAGCAGCTCCGGCTCATATGAGATCGCTAGGTCGGCCCTGCCGCTTTCGAGCAGTTTCAAAGGCGCTGATGGATCTGGCGGCGCGATGATGTTGACGTTAAGTCCAACCTTGGCGAATTCACCCCGCGCCTGGGCTGTGTAGATACCTACGTGGTCGGCGTTTGGCAGATAGTCGAGAACCAGGTTTACGGTGTGGCTGCCTGGGCCAGTGACTACGTCCTGCTTAGAGCCACAAGCCGCCAAGCTCGCGCTAAGGGCTAGGACAGCGGCGATGGCAAGGAGTCGGATCATCGAATGGTTCTAGTTGGTCACGATAACGCCGCTGGGTGATGACGCCTTGCGGATAAGTGCCCGCCTGCTACCGTTCAAAGGGTCATGTCGCGCATAAGCGCGATGAAAGTAGTGCCAGCGCCCGCACGATTGCCTTAACAGCATCTCCGCGAGTAAGCAGCACACAAAGCCGCGGAGGTTATTTCGATGGCGACTGGAACAGTTAAGTGGTTTAGTGATGAAAAGGGCTTCGGGTTTATTACGCCTGATGAAGCCGGTAAGGACCTGTTCGTGCACCACTCAGCGATCATGGGCGAGGGCTACAAGTCCCTTGCCGAAGGCGCAAAGGTGGAGTTCGAATCAGAAGAGGGCCCTAAGGGTCCGAGCGCTAAGGACGTGCGCACGATCTAAGGCCCCGTGGTCCTTGTGACCACAGATGGAGTCTTTGCAACGGGTCGCCTTCGGGCGGCCCGTTGTCGTTTAAGGGGCTGAAGTAATATCGCCTCGATGGAACAACCCAGCCACGTCGATGTGCTGATCATCGGCGCCGGTATCTCTGGAATTGGCGCCGCCTGTCGACTGACCGAGGATCTGCCTCAGAAGAGCTACGCGATCCTTGAGGCGCGGGACGCCAGCGGCGGCACTTGGGATCTTTTTCGCTACCCCGGGGTTCGCTCCGATTCCGACCTCCATACGCTTGGCTACCAGTTCAGGCCTTGGATGGGGGAGAACGCGATCGTTGACGGCCCCGAAGTACTCGGATACATCCGCGACACGGCCGCTGAGTACGGCGTCGATCGCAACATCCGCTACGGCTGCCACGTCACGGGGGCGGCTTGGGACAGCGAACGAGCGATCTGGACCGTTGAGGCAACGGTTGGTGGCAAAGAGACAACGATGACCTGCGGCTGGCTCTTCAGCGCCAGCGGTTACTTCCGGTATGACCACGGCTACCAGCCCCAGTTCGAAGGGCAGGAGCGTTTCAGCGGCCCGATCATTCACCCACAGGCCTGGCCCGAGGATCTTGACTACGCGGGTAAGAGGGTGATCGTGATCGGTAGCGGCGCGACCGCCGTTACGCTCGTTCCCGCGCTCGCCGAGCAGGCAAGCCACGTGACGATGCTGCAGCGCTCGCCGACTTACATCATCAGCGTTCCGCGCAAGGATGCCGTCGCCAACCTGCTGAACCGACTGTTGCCCGAAGATCTCGCATCAAGCATCACGCGGCGCAAGAACATCTGGCGCCAGCGGTTCGTCTTCAACCTCGCGCAGTCGCGGCCGGAGCTGGTCAAACGCTTCCTGCGTTGGTCTCTGAAGCAGCAGCTGCCAGACGATTATGAGATCGACCGCCACTTCGCGCCCGACTACGACCCGTGGGATCAGCGGCTATGCGCTGTTCCTAGTGGCGATCTCTTCAAAAGCCTCTCTAGGGGCGACTGCTCTGTAGTGACCGACAAGATTGCGAGCTTTACCGAAGACGGCGTTGAGCTGGTTGGTGGCGAACTGCTGAAGGCCGACATCATCGTCACCGCGACCGGCCTCGAGCTGCTGGCCTTTGGTGGCATTGAGCTAACCGTTGACGGCTCACGAGTGGAGCTTCCCGAGATGCTGACCTACAAGGGGTCGATGCTCAGCGACGTTCCCAACTTCGCCTTCGCGATGGGCAATTACAACGTCTCGCTGACGCTGAAGGTCGGGATCGTGATCGATTACATCTGCCGCGTAATCGGCTACATGGATCGCTGCGGCTTCGACAAGTGCACGGCAGTTAACCCGGATCCCTCGCAGCAGACCAGCCCAATGCTCGATTTTGGCGCCGGCTACGTCAACCGCTCGCTCCACCTCTTCCCGCGCCAGGGCTCGATCGAGCACTGGGAGATGAGTCAGGATCTGGCCCGCGATCAGCGCGAGCTCGCAAGTGAGCTAACCGGTGACGGCGCGCTCCGGTTTGAGCGCGTCGCTGATCGCGCCGCCGCTACGGCCGCGTAGCTTCCGGCGCTGTAAGAACCTTGACGAAGTTTTCGAGCTGGGCCGTAGTCCAACACTCGTAGGCCTCGCAGTACTGGGCGTAGGTGTCGATGACTGAGTCGCCGTAGTTCCAGTAGAGGCGTGGCTCAGGGTTCAGCCAGTAGGTGCGCCCTGCGCGCGCAGCAATCTGGGCGAACAGATCGGCTCCAGGCGCGCGCCCGTTAGTGCGCGCGTCGCCGAGCACGATGACGGTTGCGCGCGGGTGAAGCTCGTCTTGAATCTGCTCGAGCAGCTCGCCCCAGACTCGGCCATAGTCGGTGTAGCCCGAGATGTCGGCGACGCCAGCGTCGCGCGCAATCGCTTCGCTGACGGCTTTGAAGTCGCGCTCACGCTCAAATACTTCGGTCACTTCACTGACGCGCTCAATGAAGACGAACGAGCGCATCTTGCGGAACGAGTCGTGCAGCGCATGCATCACCGAGAGGAAGAAGACTGAGGCGCTCGTGACGCTCGTGGATACGTCGCAGATAACGAACAGCTCAGGCCGGCGCGGACGCACGGGGCGGTAGCGCAGCGTGATCGGCACGCCGCCGGTTTGAAGCGAGGCGCGCATCGTGCGGCGGATGTCAACCTGAGCATGTCGGCGATGGCCGCGATGCTCTTGACCTTGCGTCTTTAGCCTGCGCTTCAGTTGCGTTACCACGCGGTGGACGCTGGCAAGGTCCTGCAGCGGGCCGCTCGGCAGCGCGCGGTCGAGCTCGTGCAGCGGCCGCGCTGCCGGCAGCGATGAGGTTCGTTCGATCTGCTGGCGCTCCAGCTCTTGGCGCAGTAGCTGCTCAAAACGACGGATCCCATCGCGTGGCAAGCCCTCCGCGCGCGGGTCGTCCTGCGGCACGTCACCTTGTGGGTCGGTCCGCAGACCGAGGGAGCGGCGAATCCTCTGAACGTCAACGCCGAGCACGCCGGATCCCTCGCCGGGCTGCGCGAACGCGGCGATTGCGAGCCGTGCGAGGTCGCGGAGTGCGCTTTCGTTCTGCTCGGCGATAGCTCGTGCGATCTGCTCGCGCAGCGCGTCAACGTCGATCTCCGGGCCGCCCTCACCGTCACCGCTGCCGCTGCCGGCTTCACCGATGCCAGTCGTTAGCGCTGCAAGCTCGGTCGCGCGGAAGAAGAAGCGTTCGAAAACGAGATCAAAGATCGCGCGGTCCTCAGGTGACTTAGCCAGCGTTGCTGCGAGTGTTTCGCGAAACAGCGTTGGCTCGTTCCACGCGACTTCGGGCAGGGCGCTGAAGGCGTCGAGTAGTTCGCTCGTGCCCAGCGCCACGCCTTCGCCGCGAAGCTCTTCACCGAACTCGACGAGGTGCGCCGTTAGGCCAGCGTCGAGTGGGTTATCCAGCGGTTCGGAGAACAGCGCCGCGCGCCGTGATGCCTCGCGCGACGGTCGTCTATCAGGAGGCGGCGGCACTGGCGCCGTCCTCAGGGCCGTCCAGCTTCACTCCGACACGCTCGGCGACGATGTCGATGTCGGTGCGGTGCTTGACGATGATCGACATTGTCTCGTTGAAGGTTTTGCTGTCGATGTCGGTTGCCCCGAGCAGCAGCAGTGCCCGAGCCCAGTCGATCGATTCGGCGATAGATGGTGGCTTCTTCAGATCGAGGTCGCGGACCATTGCAACGACCTCAACCATCCGGCGCGCGATCTTCGCATCCAGCTCGGGGGCGTGGAGGCGAACGATCTCAAGTTCGTGCTCAAGCGATGGGTAATCGATCCAGAGATAGAGGCAGCGACGTTTTAGCGCTTCGGTTAGCTCGCGCGAGTTGTTGGAAGTCAGCAATACGAGCGGCATCGTGCTCGCTTCGATCCGTCCGAGTTCGGGGATCGAGATTTGGAAGTCGGAGAGCAGCTCGAGCAGCATCGCTTCGAACTCTTGGTCGGTTTTGTCGATCTCGTCGATCAGCAGTACCACGGGATCGGGCGAAGCGATCGCCGTCATCAGCGGTCGTTCGAGCAGGAAGTCCTCACCGAAGATGTCGTCCTGCACCTCCTGCCAGCCGGTGTCCTGCGCCTCGGCCTGAATCCGCAGCAGCTGCTTTCGGTAGTTCCATTCGTAGAGCGCCTTCGCTTCGTCAAGCCCTTCGTAGCACTGGAGCCGCACCAGTTCGCGCCCCAAAGTTTCGGCCAGCGACTTTGCGAGCTGCGTCTTGCCAACGCCCGCCGGCCCCTCAACGAGGATTGGCTTGCCGAGCTTGATCGCCAGAAACGCGACCAGCGCTGTCGCATCGTCCGGCAGGTAGCCGACATCGGTTAAGCCTGAACTGACTTCGTCTGGGCGTTCGGGGGTGATTGGCATCGTCTGCGGATAATAGGTTGCGCAAGCGCTCAGCCCTGCAGCGACCTAGTCGCCGGGCCGTTCGTCGCCGGTGTCATCGAAAGAAAGCTGGCCTTCGAGTGGGGTTTTAGGGGCTTCCTTCGCTTTGCTGATTGGGGTCGTACTTACGACCGATGTCGGGTCACCTTCGACTGTCGGCGTGTGTGGATCATCGCCGTCAAGGAGCGGCTCGGGTCGGTGGTGAGCGTGCATTCGCCATCCGGCGTAGACGATTACCGCGCCGAGCAGGAAGGCGACGAATATTCCCCAATCAACTCCGACTGCGCTCCATGACGGGCTACCGACCGGCCGCAGCACGCCGGAGTCATTGCCAGTCGGTCGATCTATCTGCCGGTAGAAAATTAGGAACATCACCCAGGCCCCGGCGGCCATCAGCACAATCCCGTCGCCGCCTGGAAGGTGGAAGGCGCGGAGGTCGGCGCGAGCTGCGCAGAGAGCGATTACGCCGATAGCCACCAGCAGTATCGAAGCTTCAACGAACCCCCACGACTGGAACGCGTTCAGTGAGGCGCTCAGTTCGGTTGAGGTTCCGTCGGGGCGGGTTACGAAGCCGGTCTGCTGGTACCAAGGCAACAGCATTGAGAAAACCAAACCTATCGCCGCCGCGCAGGCGATTCGTTGCTCGCTATAGAGCGAATCCCAAGCGCCGCGCAGCCGCGGCGCTTTCGTACTCACGCCGCTGCGCCGGCCGCTACCCGCATTCGTTCCAGCAGCAGGTCGCTATCGGCGTTGCTGATCGTTCGCAGCTGACCCTGAAAGGCCAGCTTCCAATGTTCAGCTGGCCATTTTTGAATGTGCTCGAGCTCGTCTTTTACGCTCTCGGCCTCAACCCAGTCGTCTTCGTTCAAAACCAACTCTGCTTCGGTTTCGCGGCGCCAAGGGTACGGATCGGGGTTTCCTGGTTTGCCGGGCCAAACTGGCGTGCGATCCTCGAACAGGTCAGAGGTGATCGTGACCGAGCCACCGAACGCCATCACTTTCGTCAAGTAGAAGATGATCCGGTCGCCGACTTCCATCGTTAGCGCTTGCTTGCGCCGCCGCTCTTTGAAGCCGATCAGCTTAAAACCAAGCTCACGGGTCACGGCGAAGTTGTCGACCGAGCCGGTCAGGATCCAAGTCGTTGGTGCTTCAGGCATGACCCCATTGTACGACCGATGCGCGACGCCGAAGGTTAGCGAGAGGAAGGCGCCGGCATCGTCAAGCCGAGCTGCGCGTACAGGTACTTCGTGAAGCGCTGAGCCATCACGCAGTATGGCCCTGGATTTGGCCAGTCGGTGAAGTTGCCGAGCACCGCGTCAGGCCCTTGCTTTAGACGCAGAGCTGCTGCTTCGCGCTCGCGGTCGGCGGTCATTCGATCGCACATCCCGCGGATGAAGTCGCGCAGCACGCGGTGGTAGTTGAGCGGCGAGTATGAGCCCGGCTCGTAGTACGACCAGGATCCGGTGTCACTGAAAGGAAGCTCATAGCGGCCTTCGGTTTGGCCGCGAAGCCAGAGCTGCCGAATTGACTTATTGCCACTGATCTGGGCGAGATCATGGAGACCGTTTAGAGACTGGTAGAAGGCGTTGTAGATCCGCTGACCGGGCGCGTAGGAATACGCGAGGTAGTAGGAGCCGTGGGCGAGGTTGAGCCGTACTCCGCTCGGTGGACCGGTGCGGAATATCCCCATCGCGCTCTCGGCGGTCTTCAATAACTCTGGCTGCTTGAAGCGTTGCGATGTGCTCGCTAGCGCTTGCACACCTGTGCCCTGAGCCAATCCGCTTACCCAAGGTGGACGGCCGCCGCCAAACTGGAACAAGTACTCCCAAGCTAGTCCGCCAGCTCGTTTGACCGCCAGCCGCGAAACCTCGCCGGCCAGCGTGTGAAGTTCGGCCGATTTGCTCTGTGCGGTCACGAGCGCGTTCATGTAGCCGAAGGTGCCAAGCCATTGGATCTGCAGGCCCTGGCCCGGGTAGGACTGCCAAACCAGCTGGCTGCCCTTGAAGCCAACTCGCTGGCCGTAACTCAGCAGCGACCCTTTGGTCCACCACTGAGTGTTACGCCGCAGCGTTTCAATCATTGGAGCGAGCCGGGATGAGGTGGCGAGGCCGGCCCGCGCCATCCGATCAAAGTTTGCGATTACGGCGCGGAGCTCGTTGCGGCGCTGTCCGCGTAGGTGCCCAGCGGTGCGCCTTGCGCTCGCGATCGCTGAGGCGTAGTCAGCGTGCGTCACAGCGCTGATAGCGCCTTCGCCAGCGACGCGGCCGATCGCCGCTTCTAAGTTGCGTGAGGACGCCGTCTGCGCTGGGAGCGACCTCGCCGCGCTTGCCGTCAGAGACCGCCCTAGCCCGGCCGACAGGTCGCTGATTTCGGCAGCAGGGATCAGCGGATTTGACTCGCGTGAGAGATGCCCGCTCTGATCTAGAACAAGGATTGTTGAGGCGTCGGCACTCGCCGCGCCGCAAAGGGCGAGCGTGACGAGCGCCGACGCGACGCATAGGAAAGGCGTACGGCGCACGCTGACGATGCTACGGAGACTGGTCGGGCTAGGTCGCAGTTGCCGTTGCAGTTCGGCGCAGGACCAAGCCAACGGCGTCGATCGAGCCGATTGGGGACGACTTAGGCGCAACGTATGCTTTATCCCGATGAATGCTCAGCCTCCAGCCGGCACGTCACTCTTTCGGCGCCTTCTCGATGCTGCTGGCTGGCCGGTCCTGCTGGTTGTCTTCATTCCAATCGCCGTCGTCCTCCAGTTCAGCGGTGGCGGTGCGATAGCGATCTTCATAACGGCTGCGCTCGGCGTGATTCCGACGGCGGCGCTGATGGGCCGCGCTACCGAAGAGCTGGCGGCGCGCTCCGGCCCCGGAATCGGCGGTTTGCTGAACGTAACTTTCGGCAACGCGCCAGAGCTGATCATTGCGCTGGTCGCGCTGAGTGCCGGGCTGCAGGAGGTAGTCAAGGCTTCGATCGCCGGTTCGATCATCGGCAACATCCTGTTGGTGCTCGGCGCAGCGATGTTCTTCGGCGGACTCGGTCGCGACGAGCAGAAGTTCAGTGCCCGCGCCGCCGGCGCACAAACCTCGATGTTGTTCCTCGCGTTAGCGGCAATTGTTATGCCAGCTGTCTACGAGATGGTCGCGGGGACGGGCCTGCCAGGGCCGACCGACGTGCGCGTTGACTACGGCCTCAATGTTGAGCGGCTGTCGGTCGTCGTCGCCGTGGTGATGCTGATCGCTTATGTGGCGGGGCTGATCTTCTCACTCAAGACGCATCGCCGGATCTTCAACCCGGATCCTGTCGACACGCAGACGATTAACGAATCTTGGACCACGCGCAAGGCGATCATCGCGCTCGCACTAGCCGGCGTATTGGTGGCAGTTATGTCGGAGATCCTCGTCGGCTCGATCGAAGAGACCGCGCGCAGGCTCGACATCAGCGAATTTTTCATCGGCGCGATCATCGTTGCGATCGTCGGCAACGCAGCAGAGCACTGGGTTGCGGTGCTGGCAGCGCGTAAGGATCAGATGAATCTGGCGGTCAACATCTCGATCGGTTCGAGTGCCCAGGTTGCGCTATTCGTCGCTCCGGTACTGATCCTCTTCTCGCACGTGCTTGGACCACACCCGATGGCGTTGGTCTTCAATGGGTTTGAGCTGGCAGCTCTAATTCTGGCCGCGCTACTGGCCAGCCAGGTGACTAATGACGGCCGCTCGACTTGGTTCGAAGGCTTACAGCTGCTGGCCGTGTACGTGATCATCGCCTTCACTTTCTTTATCGCCTGACCAGTTCGGGTGAATGCGTCATGATCGGCTGTCCGTGCGGCTAGATTCGATAATTCCCGGTGACGTTGTGCGCGTCTCGATCCGTGGGCGCGTATTTCATGCGGTTGTCCGCGGCAGCGACCCGGCTGGTCTTCAGATTGAGCCGATCGAGCGCGGCATTACGCAGCGCCACGCGAAAGCGCGCGACATTGTCGAACACTGGTCGAAGGCCGGTAGGCCGCGGGCTGCTGGCGGGCGTGCAGTAAACCCTGAGCAGCGCTCGCTTGACGATCTGTTCGACCGTTAGGCGGCATCACTAGGCGCCGCTCGTCATACTGCGGATCGTGTCCCAACGTCAGACCGACGAGGCGGTTGCCGAAGCCGTTCCGATCGCAGTGGCGCGCGCTGCGGCTGGAGTTGGTGGCGGGCCAGGTACGAGCGATCCGCTAATTGGCGAGCTGCGCCGAGCCGGGCTACTCCCGCTCCTCGTATTGCACCTGCTCGCCGCTGGTGCCTCCTACGGCAACGCCTTGATCGAAGGAATCAGCGTTTCAACCGGCGGCCTGATCAGCGTTAACCCGAACACGATGTACCCGCTGCTGCGCTCGCTTGAGGAGCAAGGATTTGTGACCGGTGAGTGGGAACACCCGGAGCGGCGCTCGCGGCGCTTCTACGCAATCACCGAGGATGGCGAGGGCGAGCGTCAGCGCCTCTCGGCTGAGATCAAGCCGCGTCTGGAGGAGGTTGCCTCCGCTCTCGAACTGCTGCGCCGCGTGCTCTAGTGGGCGTAGCTAGCGCGCAGACCACCGTTGAGGGCGTGTCGGTCGCTGAAGCTGAGCAGCTCTGGTACGACGTCGACAGTTGGCCGCTCTTCATCGACGGGCTCCGTTCAATTGAGAGCGTCGTTGGTGATCCACCGCTGGCCGGCTCGAAAGTTGTCTGGGATTCAACTCCTGCTGGCCGCGGACGGGTGAGTGAGACGGTGATCGACTACGCGCCAGGGGTGGGGCAGGAACTGGAGGTTGAAGACCGTTCGATTCGTGGGCGCCAGCGCGTGCGTTTCAGCGCCGAGCAGGGGCCTCTGGGGATCCAACTTGAGCTCAACTATCAACTGACGGGTAGCAACCCGTTTCGCTCGATTATCGACTGGCTCTTTATTCGCCGGGCCCAGACCGAATCGCTGCAGCGCACGCTAACCGCGTTCCGGCTCGAACTGGGAGCGCAACCGGACGAAGCAGATGGAGCTAGCGAGCGATAGCGGTTCGCGCCCGCAGCGCCGCTTCGAGCCGCTCAAGGCTCTGCTCGAGCGCCGCGATCTGCTCGGCGCTAAGTCCGCCGATCAGCGCCGTCTGTGCGGCATCGGTGGTCGATCCTGCCGCGCTGACGAGCAGCTCTATCCGCTCGTCAATGTCACCCTGCCCGGCCCAACTGGCCAGCTCGGCGATAGCTGCGGTGAGCGCGCTCTCGAGCTGGAGCGCCGCCTCGCGCCAGCGGCCGGCATTGATGTCGGCGCGGGCGCGCAGCGCCAGCTCCTCGCAGGCCAGAATTACGTCGCGACCACTCAGCACCGCGGCCAGCCGCTCCTGAGGGCTGAGGATTGCCTCGCGCTTTCGTCGCCCGCCACCGATCGTCACCTCAACCGCGGAGCTCCAACGGCCGCTTGCAACCTCCTCGCCGGCTCCGATGCCGACGCGTATTACGAGCGCTTGGCTTGGAGCGATTCCGTGCGCGTTTGGATCGGCCGAGGCGATCCGCTGGCGTTGAAGTACCGAATTGATAACGGCCAGGCCGGCTACTGCTTCAGCCTCGAAGTCGGCGCCCTTTAGCTCCGCCGCGCTGCCGTTGACTAAAGGCCGGGCATCGATCAGCGTCGCTCTCCCGACGGCGACAGCGGTCGGCGCCGGTTCGGCGCTAGCCCGCCGAGCGCTCCGGCCTCGACGCCGCCGTCGGCGCTCGGCGCCGAGGGTTGCGACGACCAGCACATGAGTCGGCTCTCCCGCGTGGCCACGGATCACGTATCGGCCATCGGCCGGTCCTAGCGGCCAAGGCGCTTCAACTTGAACGAATCGGAAGTTAAGTGGCTCAGGCAGAGGCCAGCGAAGCTACCACCACGCGCCGCGCCGCAACAGCCTGCGTTGAGTACCGTGGAAGGGTAAGCAAGCGAGCAGGGAGCCAAGAATGACCGATGAAACTGCCGATGGACTGAAGGATCGCTTCACGCGAGGTGGCGAAGATGCGATTGGCCGGCTCGCTCAAGAGCTGCTGGAAAACCCGCTCGTGAGCAGCGCGATAGGCCGTGCTTTTGAAGCTCGCGAAAGGGCAACGCAGGCTCAGGAGGTTGCGATGGGTGCGCTGAACCTCCCGTCCGCAGCCGACCTTGAACGACTGACGCGGCGTGTTCGATCGGTCGCGCAGAGGCTCGAAGGGATCGAGGATTCGGTCGATCGGCTCGATGAGCGCTTCGCGAAGAACGTTCAGATCTCGCTAGATGAGCGGCTGGCGGCGATAGGTGAGCGGCTGTCGGCTATCGAAAATGCGTTGGCGGTAAGTAAAGGCGACTAGGTCGGGGCCGATTCGTTGGCTGGCAGGGCAGCAAGGCCCGCCAGCCCGAGTCGTTTGGTTGCTTGCTCAAGCGGCTCCCCTTCAAGGCGCCGTCCGCCACCGGCTGAGCCGTCACTGACCATCAGTAGGACGGCAAGCCGGATAGATCGAAGCTGCGCGACCGCAAGCAGCGCTGCCGCCTCCATCTCGACGGCAATCGCACCTTCCTGCTTCCAGCTCTCGACTCGTTGGCTTCCGCGCTCGTAGAAAAGGTCTGCGCTGACGACGGCGCCGGTGTGATCGGCCGATCCCGCCAGTAGAGCCGCGATCTGCGGGTCGGGGGTCAGCAGGCGCCGGTCGCTGAGGGTTTGGCTGGTGCCATCGGCTCCAATAACGGGGTCGGCACAGATCAGCTCGCCAAGCTTCAGCGAATCGCTTAGCGCGCCGCACGAGCCGATCCTGACCGCCCGCTCAAGGCCGAGGTCGCAGAGTTCCTCGAGCACGATTGCTGCGCTGGGACCGCCCATGCCGTGGCTCATGATTGTCAGCGCGGCGCCATCGCTGGCAACGCCGCTGTAGCCCCAAAGGCCGCGGTTGTGGTTGAACATCTTCGGTTCGTCCATCAGTACCTGTGCCAGCGCGAGCGCTCGGCCGGGATCGCCGGTGATCAGCGCTCGCGGTGCGAGCGGGGCTGTCGGGTGGATATGTCGCGGCTGAGCAGACATCAGCGAGCGAGAGTATTGTGAACTCATGGCCAAAGATCAGAAGAAGTCAGGAAAAAGCAAGGGTAAGAAGCACAGCTCGCGCAGCGATCAGGTTCGCTCCGCGGTAGATCAGGCGTTCCAGACCGCCGGTGCTCAGCTTCGCCCCGACCGTGCTCAGGAGATCGCCGACGAGCTGGCGTCAGCCGCCCAGCGAGTCCGCGACGTTGTCGAAGATGCGCTTCCACCAACGACGGAGGATCTCAAGCGCCTCGAAGAGCGGCTTGCTGTAACTGAGCGACGAATCGCCGCATTGGAGCGCGCCACGCCTGCGGCCACCCGCCGCGCCGCGGCAAAGAAGCCAGCGACTGCGCCGCGCAAAAAAGCTGCGCCGCGCAAGAAGGCGGCGCCGCGCAAGCCAGCGAGCTGATGGCGAGCCAATTCGAGTCGCCTGAGCAGTTCCGCGCGATCATCGATCGCGTAATGACATTGATGAGCGAAGACCCCCAGATGGGGCCTCAGTTGCGCGACGCCGACGTGCCGCAGCGGCTTGAGTTCGATGACTTGGACCTCGTTGTCAACGCTCGCGCCGCCCGAGCTGGCGAGGACGGCAACCTTCACTGGGAATGGACCGACGACGTCGATTGGGAACCAAAAGTCAAAATGACGATGAGCTCCGAGGTCGCCAATCGCTACTTCCAAGGCAAGGAGAACGTCCCGGTTGCGATCGCGCGCAGGCGCATCAAAGCTGGCGGCGACGTCGGGTCAGCGCTCGCGCTGATCCCGATCACAAAGCCGGTGTGGGGCCTCTATCGTTCGATGCTCGAAGCCGACTACCCACAACTCGTCGTTTAGCAGCGGCTCTGGTGGTCGAGCGATGGACGACAAGGACGACCTAAACGCTGACAGCGAGGAGGCCGGCGGCGAGACGCTCGCGGCGGCCGAGGCAGCTGAGCGGGCTGGCGTCTCGACCTCGACGCTACGCCGCTGGGTCGCGCTCGGGTTATTTCCAAAGAACGAGACGAGTCACGGCTGGGGGCCAAGCGCGATCGCCCAGGCTCGCTCGTTAGCCAAGCTGAGAGATCGGGGTTACTCGATCGAGCAGCTCCAAGACGCAACCGCCGAGGGAAGGCTCGTCGGCTACACCGATGAGATGGTCGCCGAGATGGTCGGGGAGCGCTTCACGGTCAAAGAAGCCGCCAAGGAGAGTGGCCTGAAACCTGATGTGATCGAAGAGCTAATCGCTGCAATCGGGCTACCGTCGGGTGCGCTAGATGACCTCGGCGCCGAGGACGTTGAGATGTTCAGGCACTTTTCAACCGCTGTCGAATCTGGATTCCCGCGTGACGCTCTGCTCCAGCTGATGCGCGTCTATGGCCAAGCTGTCTCGAAGGTTGCCGACGCTGAGGTCCGGCTGGTTCATCTCCATGTCCACGAGCCGCTGCTACGCGAGGGTGTCGCGAGCGACGAGATCGCCGAGCAGATGGATGGGATCACCGACGAGTTACTGCCGCTCTTCTCGCCGGTAATTGACCACCTCCACCGGCGCTTCCTCAATCACTTCGTGGAGCAGGATGTAGTCGGCCACATGGAGAGCGAACCCGGCGGTGAGATTGGCCAGGTGCGCGTAGCGATCGCGTTTGCCGACCTTGCCGGCTACACGCAGCTGACCGAAGAGGTCGGCGATGAAGAAGCGGCCGGGATCGTCGAGCGGTTCGTCGCCAACGTCAATCAGACCCTGCCGGATGAGGCGAGGATCCTGAAGACGATCGGCGACGAGGTGATGATCGTGTCCGCAGACGCAGCATCGCTGACCGACTGGGCTGTCGGCTTCCAGATCCTGAGCGACGAGCGGCCGCTGCCACGTATCGGGATTCATTGCGGCAACGTCGTATTTCGCGACGGGGATTACTTCGGGCGTGAGGTAAATCTCGCTGCCCGAGTGGCCGCCCGCGCGGCCGCAGGCGAAGTGCTCGTCACCTGGCCGGTAGTCGAGATGGCGGGGAAGCATCTTGAGTTCGAGCGCATCGGCGAGGTTCAGCTCAAGGGCTTTAGCCACGCGACAGAGCTGTTCCTCTCCGGCCAGGCAGGCGGCCGCTGATGGATGTCGCCTCTAACGCGGAGCTGCTTGAGCGGGTTCGCTCGGGAGGGCTACTCGAACCCGGCCAGAAGGTCGTGGTGTGCCTCTCGGGCGGCCGTGACTCAGTCTGCCTGCTCGACATCGCGGTTGAAATTTGTGGCCGCGGCAACGTAAGCGCTCTGCACGTCAACTACGGCCTGCGTGAGGAAGCTGATGCTGACGAGCAGCTCTGCCGTGAACTGTGCCGGCGGCTCGAAGTCGAGCTGACCGTCGAACAGGCCGCGGCGCCGCGCGACGGAAATCTGCAGGCTTGGGCTCGCGACGTTCGCTACGGCCTCGGCGCGCGCCTGGCAAGCGGAGCTGGCGCGCGACTTGCCGCAGGCCACACCGCCAGCGACCAAGTGGAGACTGTCGTCTATCGTCTCGCCTCCTCGCCTGGCCGTCGCTCTCTGGTCGGCATGCCGGACGAGCGCGGGTTGCTCGTTCGTCCGCTTCTGCGCGCGCGGTTCACTCGCGATCAGACTGCTCAGTGGTGCCGTTCGCGCGGGCTGCGCTGGTGTGAGGACTCCAGTAACGAGACCGACAAGTACGCCCGCGGGAGGATCCGCGGCCAAGTCCTTCCAGCCCTGCGCAGCATCCACCCAGCAACCGACGACAACATCCTCCAAAGCGCAGAGCTGCTCCGCGACGAGGCCGAAGTACTCGAGATCGTTGTCGATACAGCACTAGCCGGGAAGAGCGAGATTTCGACTGAACATCTTGCCGCTCTGCCGCCAGCGCTCGCACGTTTGATCGTCCGTCGCTTAGCTGAGGACGTCACGGGTGGGCTCTGTCCCCAGGCCTCCGCTCGGCTCGACGAGATTCTCGGGCTGGGCCGAAGCGGCAACGAGCTCGCGGCGATCGATATTGGTGGCGGCGCTCGCGCAGTGATCAAACAAAGTGTTCTGAGTTTTGAACGCTCGCCGCAGCGGGCAGCTCGCCGGCCGGTTGAAGGGTAATCTCCGGCGCGATGAGCCTCGAACCTCCAATCGGTGAAATTCTCGTTCAGCCCGATCAGCTGAAAGAGCGGGTTCGCGCGCTCGGCGTGCAGATCAGCGCCGACTATCAAGACCGTGACTTGCTGCTGGTGGGCGTGTTGAAAGGGGCGACCTTTTTCCTGGCCGACCTGATGCGCAACATCACCGCACCGTGCGAACTCGACTTCATGGCTCTCGCCTCTTACGGGTCGCAAACAGATTCGAGTGGCGTCGTGCGGATCCTCAAAGATCTCGACGCGCCGATCGAGGGTCGCGACGTTTTGATCGTCGAAGACATCGTTGACTCCGGCTTGACGCTTCAGTACCTGCTGCGCAATCTCGGCGCCCGCGACCCGGCTTCACTTGAGGTTTGCTCGCTGCTAACCAAACCCGAGCGGCGCAAGGCCGACGTGCCAATCAAATATGTCGGTTTCGAGATTCCCAACCGCTTTGCGATCGGATATGGCCTCGATCACGCTGAGCGTTGGCGCAATCTGCCGTACGTTGCGTCACTGATCCGTCCTGAGAGCGGTTCCTAGGGCTGCTTACGGCTGTTACTCTGAAGGATCTGTCCCAACGCCGTAATCCCACAACGATCCGCGTAACGTACTCCACTCGATGAGCCGTTTTTTCAAGAGCGCAGCCTTCCCAATCCTGATCGTGATCGTGCTCGCGTTTTTCGCGCAGCGCTTGATTAGTGGCGGTCAGAGCGCCAAAGCTCCGACCTACAGCGAATTCATCAGCCAGCTCAGCGCTGGGGACATCAAGTCGGTCGATCTGAAGACGAAGGACAACACTGTCGTCGTCACGCCACGCAGCGGCAAGGGTTACGAGACAGGCTTCACCGACGCTGGCTCAGATCGCCTCGAAGCCCAGCTACAGAGCGCCAGCGATCAAGGCAAGCTGCCGGGCGGTTACAACATCGAAGGTCGCAAGACCAATGGCTGGCTCTCATTGCTGACCTACGTCCTTCCGTTCCTTATCTTCATCGGCTTCTGGATCTTCTTGATGAACCAGATGCAAGGTGGCGGCTCGAAGGTGATGTCTTTCGGCAAGTCGCGCGCCAAGCGGATGACGGCCGATTCGCCGAAGATCACGTTCCGCGACGTCGCCGGTGTTGACGAGGCAGTCGAAGAGCTTCACGAGATCAAAGAGTTCCTTGAGAACCCGAAGAAGTTCCAAGCGCTTGGTGCACGGATTCCGAAGGGCGTGCTGCTCTTTGGCCCTCCAGGCACCGGTAAGACTTTGCTGGCCCGCGCTGTTGCTGGCGAGGCTGGCGTTCCCTTTTTCTCAATCTCCGGCTCCGACTTCGTCGAGATGTTCGTCGGCGTCGGTGCCAGCCGTGTGCGTGACCTTTTCGAGCAGGCGAAGCA
>CAIJLJ010000160.1 GCA_903821395.1 uncultured Solirubrobacterales bacterium
GATGACCTGCGGCGGCGCGATCTTTGGTCTGCAGATTCCACAGATGACGATCGGTGAGAGCGCAAACCTTGTGCTCGTAGATCTCGAGCAAGAGTGGCGCGTTGGTGAGGATGGTTACGAAAGCCGATCCGAGAACTGCGCTTTCGGAGGGCGCTCGCTCTTTGGCCGCGTTCTGCTGACCGTTGCCGACGGCGCCGTTGCCTACCGGCAGCGGAGCTTCGCCCTTAGCGCCGCGCCGGATCTAGACGAGGCAGCTCAGTGAAGGTCGCGCGGCTCGAAGCGGATCGGGCCGCGTTGCTCGTCGTTGACATTCAAGAAGCGTTCCAGGGCGTTATTCCGGGCGCCGACACAATCATCGCTCGCACGCAGATTCTCGCGCGCGCTTCAACGCTCCTCTACCTACCAATTGTCGTCAGCGAGCAGTACCCGAAGGGGTTAGGCAAAACGGTCGCTGAGCTGAGCGATGTTCTGGACGGTGCGACGGTGCTGGAGAAGACAAGCTTCTCCGCTGTGCACGCGGACGGGTTCTCTTTGGGTGGGCGCGATCAGGTGATCGTCTGTGGGATCGAGACCCACATCTGTGTCGCTCAGAGCGTGCTCGACCTACTCGCAGCAGACGCCGAGGTGTGGCTTGCCTGCGACGCGCTCGGTTCGCGCAGCGCCGACGATCGCGCACTCGCAATCCAGCGCCTCGCGCTAGCGGGTGCGGTTCCATCGAGCACCGAATCAATCTGCTTCGAACTGCTGAAGGACGCAAAGAATCCACACTTCAAAGAGATCCAGGGGCTAATCAAGTGAGTAGAGAAGGCTTCGTCCTACTAGAGGACGGCACACGTTTTGATGGGCAGCTATGCGGCGCGTCGAGCGGATCGGTCGGCGAGGTTGTTTTCACGACTGCAATGGGTGGCTATCAAGAGTCGGTCACGGACCCGTCGTTTGCGGGCCAAGTCTTGACCTTCACGGTGCCGCACGTAGGCAATTACGGCGTCAGCGAGCAGGCGATGGAGAGCGACCGGATCCACGTTCGCGGCGTCGTGATGCGCGCCGCCGACAACTCATCCGACGCGCCGACCGCCTCCCAGGGTTGGCTCGACTGGCTTGAAGCCAGCCAGATCCCGGCAATCACCGATGTTGACACGCGCGCGCTGGTGCGACATCTGCGCAGTCGCGGCGCAATGCGCGGTGGCATCTTCGCCGCATCCGACGCAGGCAATGCAGGGGCGACGATCGAGGCGGAGCCGCCAATGGACGGGCAGAACCTCGCTGCCGAGGTCGGGCCTTCGCAGGTAGTCCGCCATGGCGAAAGCAATTCCGGTCCGCGGGTAGCCGCCATCGATACCGGAATCAAGATGTCGATCGTCAATCAGCTCGTCGAGCGAGGCGTGCGGTTGGACCTCCACCCGTGCAATGTCAGCGCCGAGGAACTGCTCGCCGACGACCCCGACGCGATCTTCCTCGCCAACGGCCCCGGCGACCCAGCCGCCCTCGACGGCGTCGTTGAAACTGTTCGCGGCGTGCTCGGTGAGAAACCGGTCTTCGGGATCTGCCTTGGCCATCAGCTCTGCTGCCGAGCCCTTGGCCTAGAAACCTTCAAGCTTCCATTCGGCCATCGCGGCGTGAACCACCCAGTTAAGGATTTGCGCACGGGGAAGATTGAGATCACCTCGCAGAACCACGGCTTTGCTGTCGCCGCTCCTGATGGCGGACTGCGCGTAGAAACCGACGAGCCGATTCGCTGGGAGACCGACTTCGGCGCCGCCGAACTTAGCCATGTGAACCTCTACGACCGAACCGTGGAAGGGCTAACTCTGCTCGATGTTCCCGGCTCGACGGTTCAGTACCACCCCGAGGCTGGCCCCGGCCCGCACGACGCTCGCCACCTCTTCGATGAGTTCGTTGAGCGAATCACGAAGGCGGCGGCCTGATGCCGCGGCGCGATGACATCCAAAAAATCCTCGTAATCGGCTCGGGGCCGATTGTGATCGGCCAGGCCGCGGAGTTCGACTACTCCGGCGTACAGGCATGCAAGGTCCTGCGCGAAGAGGGCTACGAGATCGTCCTCGTCAACTCCAACCCGGCGACAATCATGACCGACCCCGAGTTCGCCGACGCGACCTACGTCGAACCGTTGCTGCCCGGTCCGGTTGCCGCGGTGATCGAAAAGGAACGCCCCGACGCGCTGCTGCCGACACTCGGCGGCCAGACGGCTCTGAACCTTGCCAAAGCGCTTGAAGAGGACGGCACACTCGAACGCTTCGGCGTGGAGCTGATCGGCGCCAACTACGAGGCGATAGACCGCGCGGAGGACCGCGAACGCTTCGCTGAAACGATGGCTGAAGCGGGGCTGAAGATGCCACGCAGTGCGATCGCCACAAGCGTTGACGAAGCAATGGCTGCGCTCTCCGACATCGGCTTGCCGGCGATCGTGCGGCCCGCATTCACGTTGGGAGGGCGCGGGGGAGGGATCGCGCGCGACGAAGCGGAGTACCGCTCAATCGTCGCTCGCGGTATTGAGGCATCACCAATTGGACAGGTATTGCTTGATCAGTCGGTGCTCGGGTGGGGCGAATTTGAGCTTGAGGTTATGCGCGACCGCGAGGACAACTGCGTGATCGTCTGCTCGATCGAGAACATCGACCCGATGGGCGTCCACACCGGCGATTCGCTGACCGTCGCGCCGCAGCAGACGCTGACCGACGCGCTTTACCAGCAGCTGCGCGATCAGGCATTGATCGTGATTCGCGCCGTTGGTGTTGAGACCGGCGGGTCGAACGTTCAGTTCGCAGTCAACCCGGAGACCGAAGAGATCCTCGTGATCGAGATGAACCCGCGCGTCTCGCGCTCGTCTGCGCTGGCCTCAAAGGCCACCGGCTTTCCGATCGCCAAGATCGCTGCGCGACTAGCCGTTGGCTACACGCTAGATGAGATCCCCAACGACATCACGCAGGTAACACCAGCTAGCTTCGAGCCGACGATTGATTACGTCGTCGTCAAGTGGCCGCGCTTCGCGTTCGAGAAGTTCCCTGGGGCCGATCCACGGCTCTCAACGCACATGAAGAGCGTCGGCGAAGTGATGGCTTTCGGTCGGACATTCCAGCAGGCTTTTGCAAAAGCGATGCGTAGTCGGGAGCTCGATAGCCACGCGAAGCTCGACGGCCTCGGCGTTGACGACCTGATCGCCGCGCTCACGCCGGCTGGCGCAGAGCGTTACGACTTCATGCTCGAAGCGTTCCGCCAGGGTGCAACGCTCGAGCAGGTTCACGAGGCATGCCTAGTTGATATGTGGTTCCTGCGCCAGCTGCAAGAACTTGCGCTCGAACCGGGTGCGCCATTCGACGGCGAGCGCGTCTATCGCTCAGTCGACACCTGCGCGGCCGAGTTCGAAGCCCGCACGCCTTACTACTACTCGGGCTGGGAGCAGCAAGCCGAGGGTGAGGTCGAGCGCGGCGATAACGCATCGGTGATGATCTTGGGCGCCGGACCAAACAGGATCGGGCAAGGGATCGAGTTCGACTACTGCTGCGTCCACGCCGCGATGACGGTCCGCGACAGCGGCCGCGACGCGGTGATGGTCAACTGCAACCCAGAGACGGTTTCAACCGACTACGACACCTCCGACCGCCTCTATTTCGAACCGCTGACGCTCGAGGACGTACTAGCCGTCGCCGAGATTGAGAAACCAGAAGGGGTGATCGTCCAGTTCGGCGGCCAGACCCCACTCAAGCTTGCCGAGGGCCTCGTAGCGGCCGGGATCAATGTGCTCGGAACTAGCGTCGACGCGATCGACCTAGCCGAAGACCGCGGCCGCTTTGGCGGACTGCTCGAGAGGCTTGGTTATCAGGCGCCACCATACGCTGAGGCTCGCTCGGTAGACCAGGCGCTCAGCGTCTCAGAGGAGGTCGGATTTCCGCTCCTGGTCCGCCCAAGCTACGTCCTCGGCGGCCGCGCGATGGAGATCGTCTACTCGCGCGACGACCTTGAGGACTACCTTTCGCGCCACGTGCGCGAAGACGGCCGCGCAATCTACCTTGATCGCTTCCTCGAGAACGCGATCGAAGTAGACGTGGACGCGCTCTGCGATGGTGAAAACGTTTGGATCGGCGGGATCATGCAGCACGTTGAGGAGGCTGGGATCCACTCCGGTGACAGCGCCTGCGTGCTGCCGCCTCACTCGCTCGGCCCGGAGATGATGTCTGCGATCCGCGAGCAGAGCGAGGGAATCGCAAAGGCCCTCGGCGTCGTCGGTCTCTGCAACATCCAATTTGCCGTCTTCGGGGCAGAGCTCTTCGTGATCGAAGCCAACCCGCGCGCTTCACGCACCGTGCCTTTCGTAAGTAAGGCGATCGGTCTGCCGCTGGCAAAACTCGCCTGCCGCCTGATGCTCGGCGAGAAGATCGGCGAGCTTGATCTACCGGCCGATCCGATGGGCCACGACCACGTCTCGGTCAAGGAAGCCGTGATGCCGTTCGATCGATTCGACGGCGCCGACGCGCTGCTTGGGCCAGAGATGCGCTCAACAGGCGAGGTGATGGGCGTAGCGCGCGACTTCCCGACCGCGTTTGCCAAGGCCCAGGCAGCCGCAGGCGCTGCGCTACCGGACGGTGGAACTGCGTTCATCACGGTCACCGACTCCGATAAGGCGGGTGCGGTCGCAATCGCACAAACGCTCCATGACCTCGGCTTCAAAATTGTCGCCACGCGCGGAACCCGTGAGGCGCTCGAGCGGATGGGCGTACCGGCGACCGAGCTGATGAAGGTCGGCGAAGGGTCGCCGAACGTCGTCGACATGATCGAGAGTGGTGAGGTGACGCTCGTGGTTAACACTCCGACGGGCTCTGGCGCACGAACTGATGGCTGGGAGATTCGCCGCTCCGCTGTAGCTCGGAGCGTCCCTTGCCTGACGACGCTTGCCGGCGGACTGGCGGCGGTGCGGGCAATCTCCTCGGCCCGGCACGGTGAAGCAGAAGTGCTCTCTTTGCAGGAGATTCATCGCGGATTGCGCTCAGTTGAGGCGGAGGCGTGAGCAACGCGGTCGACCGCGTGCAGGCGCCCTTTGGCACGCGCGAGCTAGCTATCGCGGCGACCGAGGAGGTTGGGCCGTACCGAGTCTTCAGTTGTATGGATCCCGGTGGCCCTGCGCCGTCGGCTGGCCAGTTCTACATGCTCAGCAGCGTCGCGCGCTGGGGTGGCGGTAGCGATGAGCGTCCGTACCTCCCAAGGGCAATCTCAGTGCTCGCCGCTGGCGACGGCCAACTCTCGTTCGTAGTGGAAGCGGTCGGGCCTGGGACGGAGCGACTCGCTGAACTCGCTGAGGGCGACTGGCTGCGGGTGCTAGGTCCGCTCGGCAAGGGCTTCACTGCTCCGCCTAGCGGAGCGAGGGCGCTGCTCTGCGGCGGCGGTATCGGCGTTGCGCCACTGGCGATCCTTCAGCAAGAGCTCCTCGCAAGTGGCTGCGACGTTGCCGCTTTGCTGGGCTTCCGTGACCGCGGCCACGCCGCCGGCGCTGAGTTCCTTGAAGGCGCGCAGGTTGCCACAGACGATGGGTCGGTCGGGCACAGTGGGCTTGTCACTGAGCTTCTGCTCGCAGAACTGGACCGCGACGCGGCGGCGGTTATCTACTCCTGCGGGCCGCCGCAGATGCTGGACGCCGTAAGAGCAATTTCGGTTGCGAGCGGGGTGCCAGCGCAGCTTGCGCTCGAGGCTCCGATGGCTTGCGGATACGGGGCTTGCTACGGCTGCGTCGTCAAGAGCGCCGACGGCAGCTACCGCCGAAGCTGCGTCGACGGTCCTGTAATTAATGCCGACGAACTCGCTGCTGATTGGCTAGAGGGAACGCCCAAAGATGGCCATTGATCTTTGCGGCATCGCGCTCGAGCACCCGGTAATCAATGGTTCCGGAACCTTCGACGTCATAGCCGCTAGGCGCGTATTCGGCGAAGCGCTCGACACCGAATTCCCCTTCTCGGCCTTTGTTTCCAAGACCATTACGTTGGAGCCGCGACTCGGTAACCCGCCACCGCGGCTCTTCGAAACAGCGTCGGGACTGATCAATTCAATAGGGCTTCCCAATCGTGGACTCGCGGGTTATCTCGAGCACGACCTTCCCGAGCTTTCGTCACTGCCGGTGCCGCTGATCACGAACGTGATGGGCTCCAACGCTGACGAGGTCGGCCAGCTATTCGAGGCGCTCGAGGGGTGCACCGAGATCGCCGCGATCGAACTCAACGTCTCCTGCCCAAACGTGAAGACCGGGCTCGACATCGGCTCCGACCCGGCCGAGCTGAGCAAATTACTCGGCTCGGTAAGGAGTAAGACCTCGAAGCCGGTAATCGTGAAACTGACTCCGAACACGGCGAATGTCGCGCTCGTCGCGAGCGCCGCCGAGGCCTCCGGCGCGGACGCTGTCTCACTGATCAACACGCTCCGTGCCTTCGCCGCCGACCCATCGCGCCCAGGGAAGGCGTGGCTCGGCGGAGGGACCGGCGGGCAATCTGGGCCCGCAATTAGATCGGTCGCGTTGGCGCAAACGGTCGCCGTATCTTCTGCGGTCAGCCTGCCAATAGTTGCCATGGGCGGGATCTCTACCGCCGCGAACGCGAGGCAGTTCCTAGACGCGGGAGCCCTAATAATCGCCGTAGGTACCGAGAGTTTCCGGGATCCTGCGACCGCCGCGCAGATCCGCGACGGGTTGGTCGCTCTCAGCTAAGGCTGCCCCGGATCGGCTCGGGCGGACATCGCCGAGAACGCAACTCTCGACCTCAACTCGACGTCAAGTCGAATATTTCCACCACGCGCCGCAGCACGATCAGAGTTGTGTATGCTCGCCATCGTGGCTTCGGCAACCGAAAAAAATTCACTCGCGGCGGCAGAGGCACCGGAGCGTTCGAAGCTCCAGAGGATGGAAGCTCTCGAGCGTGCAAATCAGATTCGCAGCCAGCGCGCGAAGCTGAAGCGGGACCTTCGTGCCGGCAAGGCAACGATCGACCGCTTGCTCGAATCGCCACCTGAGTACCTCGAGACGGCGAAGGTCTTTGACCTCCTCTTGGCGGTGCCGAAGTTCGGTCGCGTGAAGGCCAACAAGATTCTGCAGCAGGTCCGGATCTCACCGAGCAAGACCGTCGGTGGACTTTCGGACCGTCAGCGCGGCGAGCTCGTTCAGCTGCTGCGTAGTCGCACTCGCTAGTCGCGCCGGACGATCACTTAGCCTGCGCTGATGGCGCACGTAATCGTGATAACCGGGCCGTCTGGCGTCGGTAAGGGCACTGTAATTCGCCTGTTACGCGAGCGTATGCCCAGTGTGAGGCTCAGTATTTCGGCTACGACGCGTGCTCCACGGCCTGGAGAGATGGACGGCGTCGACTACCACTTCCTTGATGCCGATCGGTTCGATGCCCTGATCGCGGAAGGCGCTTTCGCTGAGCATGCTCGGTACGCCGGCCAGCAGTACGGGACGCTGCGCAGTGAGCTCCAAGCCAGTGACGAAGACGTCGAAGTCATCGTCCTCGAGATTGAGCTCCAGGGCGCTCGCCAGATCCGCGAGTCAATGCCGTCGGCGCTCCAGGTCTTTATTGCCCCGCCATCGTTCGAGAGTCTTCGCGAACGACTCGTCGGCCGCGGTACCGACCCAGCCCAGACGATTGACGAACGACTCTCCGTCGCCCGCGAGGAGCTCGGTGCGCAAGATGAATTCAGCGAGGTGATCGTTAACGACCGGCTCGGTGACGCAGTCGACGCGCTGGAGCGACTCGTTCAGGGCCAGTTGTCCGGAGCGGTAGACTGATCAGCATGATCGCTCCTCGGATTGATGCCCTGCTCGAACAGGTGGACTCGAATTACGCCACCGTGATCGTCGCCGCCAAGCGCGCGCGCCAGATCAACAGCTATTACCACAACCTCGGAGAGGGAACTTTCGATGAGTTCCCGCCGCCGATGGTTGCAAGCCATTCGGCCAACTACCTCACGATCGCACTCGAAGAGGTCGCCGAAGGCAAGCTGATTTACCGCTACCCCGAGTAGTCCAGGTAGAGCTCACAGATGGCCCGGATTCTTCTCGGCGTCACCGGTGGTATCGCTGCCTATAAGGCTCTCGAGCTGATCCGGCTAGCTACTGCGGCCGGCCATTCGGTTCGTGTGATTCAAACCGATAATTCGCAGCGCTTCGTCGGCGCAGCGTCGTTTGCGGCAATCACCGGCGCGCCGGTATTGACAACTGAGTGGGAGCGCGACCCTGCCCGTGGCGCCTTTCCTGACCAGGCCACGCCTGAGCACGACCCGATCAGCCACCTCGAGCTGGTGCGTAATGCCGACTGCTTTGTGGTCGCGCCCGCGAGCGCCAACACGATCGCGAAGCTTGCGTCAGGCTTTGCCGACAACCTCCTCACGAGCGCGGCGCTGGCGGCGTCTTGCCCGTTGGTGGTCGCGCCGGCGATGAACCATCAGATGTGGCAGAACGCTGCAACTCAAGAGAACATTGAGCGGCTGCGAGGGCGCTCGGTCGCAATCGTTGATCCAGAAGTTGGTTCACTGGCGAGCCGCAACGAGTGGGGGAGCGGTCGGCTCGCGCAGCCGGCAACCATCTTGGCAGCCGTCGAGCAGCTCGTTCCAAGAGGTCAGCGCCCCTGGGACGGGCGACGAGTTCTCGTGACAGCTGGTGGCACGCGCGAGGCGATCGACGCGGTTCGTTTTGTTGGCAACCGGTCTTCCGGCCGAATGGGTTTCGCTCTCGCCGAGGCAGCGGCCGCGCGCGGAGCTTCCGTGACGGTCGTTGCGGCGAATGTTGATCTACCACGCCACGCGCAGATTTCCTACGTTGACGTCGAGAGTGCGGCCGAGCTTGAGCGTGCGGCGACCGAAGAATTCCCGAGCTGCGACTTGCTGCTGATGGTCGCCGCGGTCTCTGACTTTACTGCTGAAGAGCCGGCCTCAGGGAAGCTGAAGAAAGACGGGCGCAGCGAGCTCGAACTGACTCTGTCGCCGACAAACGATGTTCTAGCCGCGCTGTCACAGCTACGTGCGGACGGCCAAACGCTTGTTGGCTTTGCCGCCGAGCATGGCGCTGATGCGGTCGAGACCGCCCGTGAAAAGCTCACTAGGAAAGGGCTCGATGCGCTCGTCGTCAACGACGTTTCGGGCGACGACATTGGCTTCGAGAGCACGTCGAACGAGGTCACAATCGTTACCGCCAATGGCGATCAGCACGTGCCCAAGGCTGACAAGCTCGCGATCGCCAATGAGATTCTCGACGCCGTTGATGTGCTCCACCGCGACCGGGCTCAGGCCTCAAGTTAGGGCGGCTTTCGGGATGAGCGATCCTTCGGCTTACGACTCTTACCGCAGCGGATTAGAGCTGCTCGAAGGCGGCGACCATCATGCGGCGGTGATCGCGCTCATGCGAGCGCGCGAAGTCGAGCCGGAGGCTGCATCGGTGCGAGAAGCGCTCGGCCGTGCGCTATTCGGCGCTCATCGCTACCGCGAAGCGGCGACAGAGTTCCAAGCAGTAGTCGACGGCGCCCCAACCAACGATTACGCGCTGTTTTGCCTAGGACGTTGCCTCCAGCTGCTCGGCGCGCACGATGATGCTCGCGCCCCGCTAGCTCTTGCGGCCTGCCTCAGGCCCGAGCGCGACGATTACCGCGCCTACCGCGACGCGGCCCGCCGTCTGGCATCCTGAGTCCCGGCTGGGCGGCCATCCCCACCGCAAAATCGCTAGCGGTGCTATCGTTCGGCACGAGCTTTCCAAGCCCGGTAGCGCCGGTCACAGCAGCAACGGAAGTGGGCGCTAGCCCACTTTTTTTATCCCCTCATACCTATGAACACAACTAAAATACACGCCGAAATTGAGGCCAAGCTGGCTGAAACACAGCCCGCGCTAGAAGTGCTCGCCGTCGAGGGCGCCGGTGCAGGAACGGTGCGCGTTGTGATCGATCACCCGGATGGGGTCACGCTCGACCTCTGCGCAGCGGTAACCGGTGACCTCGAGACGGTCCGCGAGAAGGTCGGCATCGAGGTTTCGTCGCCCGGCCGCGAACGTCCGTTGACGCGCCCCGAGCACTACCAGCGCTTCCTGGGTCGCAAGGCGAAGGTCCGAACTGCTGAGCCGCTTGAGGGGCAAAGCAACTTCACTGGAGAACTCGTTGGCGCGTCAAGCGACGAGGTAACTATCGCGGCAGGCGACGCGCTCGTCGCGATTCCGTACACGGCGATTAAACGATCCAACCTGATCGAGGAGTAGCAAGATGTCCACAGAGATCATCGAAGCAATGACAGTGCTCGCAAACGAGAAGGGGATTAGCCCTGAGCGGCTCATCGCTGCTCTGGAGGATGCGCTGCTGTCGGCCTATAAGAAGCAGCCGACATCGGTCAAGTACGCGCGCGTCCAGCTAGATCCGGAGACCGGCGACTATCGCGTGATCGAGCTGAAGGTTCCAGAGCGTCTTGAAGCGCAGCTGATCGTTGAAGCGATCGACGAAGAGACTTATCTCGACCCCGAGACCGGTGAGTATGTAGAGCCAGCGGAGCCCGAGATCGACCCTGAGAAGTTCGCGATTTACCGCGACCAGATCGAAGAAGCTGACGTAACTCCCGACGACTTTGGACGGATCGCGGCACAGACCGCCAAGCAGGTAATTCTTCAACGCGTCCGCGAAGCCGAGCGCGACATGATGTTCGACGAATACCAGGACCGCGTTGGTGAGCTCGTTAACGGCATCGTCCAGCAGTCCGACTCCCGCTACACGCTTGTACAGCTTGGGGTAGGTGGCCGGATTGAGGCTCTGCTTCCTCGTTCCGAGCAGGTTGATGGCGAGCGCTACGACCACGGGCAGCGCGTCAAAGCCGTCATCAAGGAGGTTTCGGCCGACACCAAGGGCCCCTCAATCATCCTCAGTCGCCGCGACCCGGAACTGATCAAGGCGCTGTTCGAGCTCGAAGTCCCGGAGATGGCTGACGGGCTCGTTGAGATCGCGAACGTTGCTCGTGAACCCGGCTACCGCTCAAAGATCGCGGTCGTCTCCTATGCAGACGGCGTTGATCCCGTCGGTGCCTGCGTCGGCCCGCGCGGCTCGCGCGTGCGGATGGTCGTTTCGGAGCTCAGGGGCGAGAAGATCGACATCATTCCTTACAACGAAGAGCCTGCTCGTTTCGTCGCCAAGGCGCTCTCGCCGGCCCGCGTCCGCGAAGTCGTCGTCGATGACGAGGCGCGCCAAGCAACAGTGATTGTCCCTGACGACCAGCTAGCGCTTGCGATTGGGCGCGAGGGTCAAAACGCACGGCTCGCGGCGCGGCTAACTGGGTGGCGGATCGATATCCGCTCCGAGTCGGAGTTTGCGACCGAAGCGCCTGACGGCTCGATGTCAGCCGATGAAGAGGTCGGCGGCCGCTGCGTTGCTGTTCTGACGAACGGACGCCGCTGCCCGAACGCTGCCCTGGCCGGGACCACATCGTGCGGGCTGCCAGCTCACATCGCGCTCGGCAGGTTCAGCGGCAATTCAGTTGCTTTCGCGGCCGAGCTCAGTGAGGACGAGATTGCTCGCTTCGCTGACCCTGAAGTGCCTGCAGCCGAAATAGCCGATCGTGTAGGCGAGATCGAAGCGATTGTTGCTGAAGCCCAGGCAATCGCCGCAGCCGAGGCCGCAGCTCAGGCTGAGGCTGATGCGGCAGCTGCTGCTGAAGCTGCCGCCGCTGCAGAAGCAGAGGCCGCAGCTGAAGGCGACGAGGCCGCCGAAGGCGAGGCCGACGAGGTCGCTGATGCTGAGGACGCCGCCGGTGAGGCTGAAGAGACGGCTGAAGAAGCTGAGGAAGAAAAGATTGAGGCCGAGGACGACGCCGCCGAAGAGCAGGCCGATGAAGAGCTAGCCGAGGCAGCCGTCGCCGAAGACGAAGCTGCCAAGGTGGAGCTGGAAGAAGAGGCAAGTGGCCACTAGGCGCGTACACGAGATCGCGAAGGAACAGAACCTCTCTAGCCGCGAGCTGTTGGAGGCGCTTCGGGCTGCCGGCTTAGAGGTCACGGCAGCCGCTTCGAGCGTTGATGAAGACGAGGCGCTGCGCATTCTGAAGTCGGCATCGGAAAGCCCGACGGAGCGGCAGGCTAAGTCGCCAACGAAGCCGCGCACGCCAGCCGCCCTGCGCCAAAAGCCCGCGCCCAGTGCCGCCGCGAAGGCGCCTGCTCCACCGGCGCCGACCCCAGCCGAGCAACGCAGCTTCGATCCCGGCGAGGGCGTCGACACCGGTGGCAACCGTGTCTTCGAACCAGACGTCGCTGCGCCGATTAAGCCCCCTTCGGCCGGTGGCAAGCGCGAGCCGGCCCTGCCGCCAGCGCCGAAGCCTAAGGGCGCTCCGAAGCCGAAAGCTTCCGCTCAGCCAGCTCCGAAGCCGAAGCCAAAAGCCCCGGTCGAAGCGCCGGCTGAGCCGAAAGCGGCTGCGCCCGAAGTCAAGGCCGACGCTAAGGCCCCCGAGGCTCCCCCCGAGAAGGCCCCTGACGGTCCGATCGATGAGATCGCCGCCGCCGCAACCGTTGGGCCAAAGATCATCGCCCAACCCGACAAGCCTAAGCGGACACCACGCAAGCCAGCCGCTCCCGCTGAGGCTGGCGGCAAGCGCCGCGTCGTAATTGATTCGCAGGCCAACCGTCGGCCCGGTGGTGGTCCGCCGCCAGGCGGATTCCCGCAGCGTCGCCCGCGCCGCCGTGGGCGCCGCAAGTTCGACGACACGCCGCTGGCGCCTCTCGACACGACCGCCCAGAGCGCGACCGACGCGGTCCGCGTCAACAGCGGTGCAACGGTCAAGGACGTCTCTGAATATCTCGGCGTCCCGGTCCCCGACCTGATCAAGCAGCTGATGATGATGGGCGAGATGGCGACCCTCACGCAGACGCTCTCAGACGAAGCGATCGTAATTCTCGCTGAGGCCCTCGGCAAGGAAGTCGAAATCGTCACGACTGCCGATGAGGAAGCAGAAGAGCTGATCTTCGCCGACGAGGAGAGCGATCTTGTCGAGCGGCCCCCGGTGGTCACGATCATGGGCCATGTCGACCACGGTAAAACTTCTCTGCTCGACGCAATCCGAAAGACTGAGGTCGTCGCCGGTGAAGCCGGTGGAATCACTCAGCACATCGGCGCCTACCAAGTCCATCACGAAGGCCGCCTGATCACGTTCCTAGACACGCCTGGTCACGAGGCGTTCACTGCTATGCGTGCCCGAGGCGCGCAGGTAACCGATATCGCTGTGATCGTCGTGGCTGCCGACGACGGTCCTAAGCCGCAAACAGATGAGGCGATTGATCACGCTCGCGCGGCCGGTGTCCCAATCGTCGTCGCGGTCAACAAAGTTGACAAGGAAGGTGCTGACCCGACTCGCGTTCGCACCGAAATGACCGAGCGCAAGTTGCAGCCAGCCGAGTGGGGAGGCGAAACCGAATACGTCGACGTGTCAGCTAAGTCAGGCGTCGGGCTCGACGAGCTTCTCGAAACTCTGCTTGTCGTCTCTGAGCTCGAGGATTTGAAAGCGAACCCTGACGCGGAAGCGAGCGGCATCGTCGTCGAGTCGAAGCTCGATCCTGGCCGGGGCCCTGTCGTAACGGTGCTGATCCAGCGAGGAACGTTGAGGGTCGGGGACGCCTTTGTTGCCGGCGCTCACTGGGGCAAGGCGCGCGCGATGCACGATCACACTGGCGCGGTACGGGATACCGCTGTGCCAGGCGACCCTGTCGAGCTGCTCGGCTTCGATGGAGTGCCCGACGCCGGTGAAGTTCTGCGAGTGACCAAGAACGAGAAGGTGGCGCGTCAGCAGGCAGAAGAGCGTCAAACGCGGATGCGAAACGAAGCCGCAGCAAGACGTTCCGGCCGGAAAGTCTCGTTCGACGATCTCTTCAGCGGGATTCAAGAGGGCGTTCTCAAGGACCTCAATCTTGTTTTGAAGGCCGATGTCTCCGGTTCGCTAGAAGCCTTCGAGGACGAGATCGCGAAGCTGCCGCAGGACGAAATCTCGGTCAACATCATTCATCGCGGGGTTGGCGGCATCAACGAATCGGATGTGATGCTCGCCGCTGCGTCTGACGCCATCATTCTCGGCTTTAACGTCCGCCCAGTCGGCGACGCGCGCGCCGCGTCGGATCGGGAAGGCGTCGAAATTCGCAGCTACTCGGTGATTTACAAGGCGCTCGAAGAGCTGCGCGACGCGATGACCGGAATGCTCGAGCCCGAAGAGGTCGAGGATGCGCTCGGGAGCGCCGAGGTACGCCAAACGTTCAAAGCATCGAAGGTCGGCACGATCGCTGGCTGCCAAGTCACCGCCGGCAAACTCGTGCGCAACGCTCACGTTCGCGTCGTTCGCGACGGCACGGTCATCTACGAGACGACGATCGATTCGCTCAAGCGCTTCAATGACGACGCCCGCGAGGTAGCCGAAGGGTTCGAGTGCGGCATCGTGCTCGCCAACTTCCAGGACGTCAAGGAAGGCGACGTCCTCGAGGCATACACAACCCGCAAGGTGGACCGCGCACTGAGCTGAGGCAGCTGCCTCGGGCCGGTCAATCGCCCTACCTATGGCTTCCTCGAGAATGAGACGCGTCGACGAAGCAATCCGCGAGGTTGCCGCCGACACGATCACCAAAGAGATCAAGGACCCACGGGTCGGCTTCGTCACCGTTACAGACGTGCAGACGACACCCGACCTCAGCAGCGCGCGCATCCACGTCAGCATTTTTGATTCACCGTCGGGTGCTGATGACTGCCTCGAGGCGCTCAACGCGGCGCATGGGGTGGTGCAGAGTGCGCTAGCGCGACAGCTCCGCATGAAGAGAACACCAACCGTCCAGTTCGTAATCGATACGACTCCGGCAACTGCGGCGCGGCTCGAAGAGATCCTCGAACAAGTAGATTTGCGTATAGACGACGACCCGCAATGAACCCGACCGCCACTCAAAGCCGCGAGCAGACAATCAGCGCCCTCCAGCAAGGCGAGCGGTTTCTGCTCGTCACGCATGAGCATCCCGATGGGGACGCGCTCGGTTCACTGCTATCGATGTCGCTAATCCTGCGCGCGCTCGGTAAGGACGTTGTGAGTTTCATTGCCGCCGACGATCTGCCGCTCTCCTACGAATATGACTGGCTTGACGTCAGCGACATCGTTTCAGAGATCCCGCGCGACGCAGACGAGCGCGTCGTCGTCTTCCTCGACTGCGGAAACACCGAGCGCAGCCCACTAGTAGATGCCGCTGCTGCCCCTGAGCATCTGCTCAATATCGATCATCACCACGACAACACGCGCTTCGGCAGCATCGACTATGTACTCGAGGACGCGTCTTCTACGGCGGAGATTGTTTGGGACCTCGCTAATGGCCTTGGTGTCGCTCTAACGCCTGAGATCGCCGAAGCGCTCTACCTCGGGTTGATCACCGACACCGGTCGCTTCATGTATCCCAACGCAACACCGCGCTCGCACGCGATGGCAACCGAACTGCTTGCCGTCGGGATCGACGGGAACCTGATCTTCCGTCGCGTCTACGAAAACCTCCCGGAAGCGAAACTCCACCTTTTTGCACGAGCCTTGACGGTCGCGGAGCGCTATCTCGACGGTCGCCTGACACTCTCGGTCCTCAGCAACGACGACTTTGAACAATGCGGTGCGCCCGCTAGTTACACGGAAGGGATTGTCGACTTTCTGCGTGCCGTCGACGGAACGCGTGTTGCCGCGCTAATCCGCGAAACAACTGACGAGAGTGGGCAGAGCTATCGCGTTTCGATGCGCTCTAGCGACGGCGAGATTGACGTCTCGATGATTGCTCGCGCTGGCGGCGGCGGAGGTCACCCGGCCGCTGCGGGATTCAAGAGTGAGCTCGGTCGGGACGATCTGATCGCACTGCTCTGCGAGCAGATCAGCGAACAGTCGTAAAGCTGCAGTGGACGGAATAGTCCTCGTTGACAAGCCCGCAGGGCTTAGTTCACACAAGGTGACGAACGACGTGCGCCGAGCTTTGGGTGCGGACAAAGCTGGACACGCCGGAACGCTCGACCCCTTCGCCACGGGCCTCCTCATTGTTCTGCTTGGCCGCGCTCGTAGGGTGCAGCGGTTCTTCATGGCGATGTCAAAGGAGTACGTCGCTACCGCACGGCTGGGGGCGGTCTCAACGACCGGGGATCCCGAAGGCGAGATAACGCAAACAGGAATCCTCCCGCCGGAGCTGTTTGATCCGACGCTTGGTCGAATCAGTCAAACCCCACCGATCTACAGCGCTCTCAAAATTGATGGGAAGCGCGCCTATGAGCGCGCGCGGGCCGGCGAAGAGTTTGAGATTCCGGCGCGCGAAGTCGAACTTTTTGAGTTCACAGAGCTAAGTCGGGATGGGGACAGGGCTGAGTACCGAATCCGCTGCTCCTCGGGTACCTATGTGAGGGCGTTGATTTCCGATCTAGGTGACGCTTACACCGATGCGCTAAGACGAACGCGGATCGGGCCGTTTAGCGTCGAGGACGCCAACCCCGAACAGATCGTGGAGCTAGGAGAAGCGTTCGGCTTCTTCGACTCCGTCTATCTCGCTGCCGAAGACGCTCAGAAAGCTGCGCACGGTGTGGCGGTTGACTGGGACGGCAAGGCGACTGAGGCGTCGCTGCGCGCCCCGGAGGACGCTGCTCCCGAGGAGCTGCTGCTAACCGCGGAGGATGGCGTGGTAGCGCTTGCAGAGCGGCGTGACGACGGGATGCTCAAGCCGGTCGTAGGCTTCCGAGCATGAAGGTCACGCCATTTAGTGAAGTCGAGCCGCGCGAGCGCACCGTTGCCGTCGGGACATTCGACGGCGTCCACGTCGGGCATCGCGAGGTGATTGCGGGCGCCGACACCGTGTTGACGTTTGACCCGCACCCGATGTCCGTCACCTCACCAGACCGCGCGCCGGATCTCTTGACATCACCCGAACGGAAGGCCGAGCTGGTCGAGTCGCTCGGCGTTGACGAGATGGTCGTGATCAGCTTTGACCAAGCATTTGCTGAGCATACGGCTGAGGAGTTCATCGACGAAGTACTCGTCGCAGGGCTTGGGGCAAGCCGTGTGAAGGTAGGCGACAACTTCGGTTTCGGCAAGCGGGCGGTGGGTCGTCCTCAGCTGCTTCAGGCAGATGATCGCTTCGAGACGACGGTGATGCCGCTCGTCGAGGTCGATGGTGGGCCGGTCAGCTCCAGTCGCATCCGCACATTGCTCCGCGCTGGTGATGTCGCCGAGGCCAATCGCTTGCTGGTCACGCCTTACCTCTTCAGCGCTGAGGTCCAGCATGGCGAGCAGCGTGGGCGCGAGCTCGGCTATCCGACCGCCAACCTGAATCCAGCCGCGGGTTACTGCACGCCCGGCCACGGCGTGTACGCCGGGCGCGCGCGATTGACCAACGGCGAAAGTCGGATTGCCGCAATCAACGTTGGCATGCGACCAATGTTTGAAAGTGAGCTGGGTGAGCTAATCGAGGCGTACCTGCTCGATTTCGACGATGATCTCTACGGTCAGCAGCTGCAGGTCGAATTCGTCGAGCGGCTGCGTGGCGAGGAGAAGTTTGAAAGCGTCGAAGCGCTCATGCAGCAGATGGCAGCTGACGTCGACGCCACGCGGGCGTTAGTGGACCCCTAGAGGCACTGTGCTGCTAGCCTGCGTCATTCGATGAGCACCCTTACTCCAGAGAAGACCCGTGAGCTCGCGGCCACCTACGGCGGCGGCGAAGCTAATACCGGCGACACGCGCGTCCAGATCGCGCTGCTTAGCCAGCGGATCGAAGATTTAACCGAGCATCTGCGCGGTCACAAGAAGGATCATGCTTCCCGGCGTGGCCTGCTCATGCTCGTAGGCCGCAGGCGCCGCCTGCTCAATTACCTGCAGAGCAGCGACCTCGATGCTTATCGCGAGTTAGTAACAGCACTCGGTCTTCGTAAGTGAGCATTATCGCGCCTGGCACTCAGGTGCCCTCATTTTCCTTGGCCCGTGAGGACGGTTCGCAGTTCACCGAAGCCGACCTCCAGGGGAAGACGACAGTTCTCGTTTTCTACCCGTTCGCGTTCAGCCCGGTCTGTACCAACCAGCTTCAGGTCTACACCGAAGCGCTTCCGGAGATCACCGTAGACGGTGCTGAGATCTACGCCGTCTCGACCGACCCGACGTTCTCCCAGGTCGCTTTTCGCGAGCAGCTCGGTGTTCCAATTCAGCAGCTGTCCGATTTTGAACCGAAGGGCGCGACCGCGAAGCTCTTCGGCGCCTACTTCGAGCCTGCTGGGATGACAAACCGCGCGATCGTGATCGTTGGTCCCGACGGCTGTGTTACTTGGAGTCATTTGGCCGACAATCCTGGTGAGATGCCGGGCGTCAACCTCATCATCGACGGCCTCGCAGCAAGCTGAGATTCAGGTGCTGGTGCGCGTAGCGCGCTCTTCGATGTCAGCGGCCAGTAGCGGCGCGAGAACCTCTGCGCGGTAGTCGAAGATCGACTCAACATCGCGGCCGACGAATAGGCGATGCGCGAGGTCACCGACCGGCCCGTAGCCGATTGAGTAACGAACCACATCGGTCATCAGCGTGCGATTGCCCGGGAGCTGTTCGAAGGTGTGCGTGTGGTGCCAGAGCTTGTACGGGCCTTTGAGCTGAGTGTCTACAAAGAGCTCGCTTGGTCGCCATTCCTCGATCAGCGTGCGCCAACGCACAGGCATCCGGTGAATCTTCAGTCGATATTCGATCAGTGTGCCGGCGTGCATAGCAATCGGTCGCGGGGTCGTAACGCGGAAGGCGAGCAATGGGGGAGTGATCGCTTCGAGGTTGGTGGCATCAGCGAAGAACGGAAAGACATCGTCCGGGTTGCCGTCGACGTCTTGCTGGCGGGTGAGCGTGTGGACTGTCATCTCTTGGGGTACGACGCAGTGAGGCTGCGAGATCTACTGTCTAGCTGTAATGCGAGATCTGAGCAGCCTGCCGGTTGATCCAGTCGGACCTACCGACCATGTGCGCGAGGGCGATGGCGAGCCTTTGATCGTCTACGCCGAGTTCAGCTGCCCGGACTGCGCGGTTGCGGCCGCGCGCCTGCGCGAGCGCGGAGATTCCGTCTGTTTCCGCCACTTTGCGATTGCCGCCCGGAGTCCACGCGCAGTCAAGCTTGCGATCGCGTCGGAGGCGGCGGCCCGTCAAGGGCTCTTCTGGGAGTTCCATGACTCGCTATTCGCCGATCAAGGCAGACTCGACGATCCCCACCTCTGGCAGCGCTGCGAGCTGCTCGGAATAGATGTCGATCGTTTTGAGGCCGATCGTCGCGACCCTGAGCTGGCTGAGGTTGTGGCCTCGTCGGCCACTGCTGCGATGCGAGCGGGCGCGACCGGAGCGCCGACTTTTGTCGTCGGCGGCGAGCTCCAGGCCCAGTTTCCGAGCGGCCCCAGCTGACAGGGTTCCTGCGCCAGAACACGTTGGGCGGCTAGGATGACCGTAATCGGATATCGAAAAGAATTTAACTAACAGGCTGCAGGATCCGAAGGCGGCCTTGATGAGGAGTACAACACCAAATGACTACCAACACTGTGACCACGGTCTCGGCTGAGATCGGCGGCACTGAAATCTCGCTGGAAACCGGCAAGATGGCGAAGCAGGCCGGAGGCGCCGTAGTAATCCGCCAAGGCGACACGATGGTGCTTTGCACCGCAACTGTCGGCAATCTACGCGACGTCGATTTCCTTCCCCTAACCGTTGACGTTGAAGAGCGGATGTACGCCGCAGGTAAGATCCCCGGCTCGTTCTTCAAGCGCGAAGGCCGCTCAGGCGAGAAGGGCACGCTGACGGCACGAATGATTGACCGTCCAATCCGTCCGCTCTTCCCGAAGGGCTGGCACTACGAGACGCAGCTAGTGGCAATGCCGCTGAGCGTCGACATGGTTCACCCTTACGACATCCTCGCGATGAACGGTGCCTCAGCGGCGCTGATGATCTCGCAGGTTCCACTTCCGACTCCAGTTGGCTCGGTTCGAATCGGCAAGATCGACGGCTCGTTCGTGATCAACCCGACCGAAGAGTCACTGCTTGACGGCTGCGAGCTCGATCTAGTCGTCGCTGGCACCGAAGAAGCAATTCTGATGGTTGAGGCCGGAGCTACAGAGATCGGCGAGGACGAGATCCTCGACGCGCTCGACATCGCTCACGGTGAGATCAAGAAGCTTTGCGCGCTCCAGCATGAGCTGCGCGAGAAGGCAGGCCGCGAGAAGATCGTGTTCGAGGCACCAAGCCTTGACGAGTCGCTGGTTGAGAAGGTCCGCGCCTCACACGGCGCTGACGTCGAAGCCGGAGCTCAGATCGCGGACAAGCAAGCTCGGCATGAGGCCGGCATGGCCGTCTGCGACGCGATCGTCGCTGAGTACGGCGGTAGCGAGGGTGACTCCGACCACGCTGAGAAGAAGGCAACAGCGCAAACGATCTTCGCAAAGCTTGAGAAGGCAGCAATTCGTAACCGCATTGCGGTTGAGAAGAAGCGCCCCGATGGGCGCGGTGCGCAGGAGATCCGGGACATCTCGATCGAAGTCGGCGTTACTCCACGGACGCACGGTTCAGCGCTCTTCACGCGCGGCCAGACGCAGGCGCTTTCAATCGCCACGCTCGGCACGCTGAAGGAAGAGATGCGGCTCGACACGCTTGGGCTTGAACAGAACCGCTTCTACTGGCATCACTACACCTTCCCGCCATTCTCGGTCGGTGAAGCAGGCTTCATGCGTGGCCCTAAGCGCCGCGACATCGGCCACGGCGCGCTCGCTGAGCGGGCGCTCGTTCCGGTTGTCCCTGACACCGAGACCTTCCCGTACACGATCC
>CAIJLJ010000161.1 GCA_903821395.1 uncultured Solirubrobacterales bacterium
ATCCGCTCGGCCTCTTCTGGCGGGTACTCAGCAAGCAGCGCGGCGAACTCTTCGTAGCCTTCGGTCCGCTCGGCGATGAAGTTCTCGTCGGTCAAGCCTTCGGTCATCACGACGTTGGCGATACCGAGGATCACGGCGGCGTTGGTGCCGGGGCGCATCGAGCAGTGCAGCTCGGCGTAGTCAGCCAGCTCAATCCGGCGCGGGTCAACGGTGACGAGCTTCATGCCGTTGATCGCAGCCTGCTTAATCCGAGCGCCGACTACTGGGTGGCCTTCTGTCGCGTTGGCGCCGATCAGGATTGCCGCGTCGGCGGCCTCGATGTCATTGAAGGTGCCGGTCGCGCCGGAGTAGCCAAAGCAGCGACGCAGCGCGAATGATGTTGGCGAGTGGCAGACGCGCGAGCAGTTATCGATGTTGTTGGTGCCGACGGCGGCGCGCATCAGCCGCTGCATCGTCCAGCAGTCCTCGTTCGTGGCGCGTGAGGAGGCGAGGCCGGCAATTGCGTCAGGGCCGTGATCACTCTTGATCCGCGTGAACTCGGAGACGATCCGCTCGAACGCCTCATCCCAGGTTGCTTCACGAAAGCCGTCGCCCTCGCGGATCAGCGGCGTTGTGAGGCGCTCATCGGAGCGCGTGAACTGGTGAGCGAAGCGGCCTTTGAGGCAGGTGTGGCCCTTGTTGGCGGGGCCGTCCATCGCCGGGCTGATCGAGGCGATCACGCCATTTTCGGTGTTCGCTTCGAGGCGGCAACCAACGCCGCAGTAGCCGCATGTGGTCGTGACGGTGGATGTGGACGCTTTGCTCATCTCGTTACTCCCCTGCATCGTTCTGCTCGATTGCCAACTCCAGAAGCCTTAATTCTACTATCGCGTCGGTTGGGCACGTGTCAGCGCAGGCGCCGCAGGAGACGCAGGCCGATTCAGCAAAGCCGCTGTCAATGCCAGCGGCGACGTTCGACGAGAAGCCGCGGCCCGTGACCGTAAGAGCGAATGTTCCTTGCACCTCATCGCAGGCGCGCACGCAGCGGCCGCAGCTGATGCAGAGCTCGTGGCGGAAGGCGAGGTATGGGTGGCGCAGGTCTTCGTCCTTCTCGTGCACGGCGCCGGTCCAGCGCGTCTTCGTCACGTTCAGCTGCTTGGCGACGGCGGCGAGCTCGGTGTGCTCGCCGGGCGCTTCGGGGAGCTCGCTTAAGACCAGTTCGACGACGGCTCCGGCAACTCGCAGCGCAGTTTCGTCGGTCGTCGAGATCACCATCCCTTCGCGGCAGAGTGTGGTGCAGGACGGGAGCGGGCCGGGCGCGCCTTCAACGCCAACCATGCAGACGCGGCAGGCACCGAATGGGTCCATCCGCTCGTCGTAACAGAGCGAAGCAACCTGGCCGCCGCTTCCGCGGATCGCCTCAAGCAGCGTCGTGCCTGGCTCTACCTCGACTGCGTTGCCGTCAATCATTACCTGCATTAGCGCAGCCCCAGTTCGTCAGGGAAGTGCAACAAAAGGCTGCGGATTGGTGCCGGCATGCCGCTTCCGTGCGCGCAGAGGCTGCCGAGTTCAAGAGTTTCGAGCAGCTCTTCGAGCGCGACGCGATCAACCGGCTCGTCGTCGCTGAAGAGTTCGTAGGCGCGCTGTAGGCCGATCCGGCAGGGGAAGCACTTGCCGCAAGATTCGTGCGCGCCAAAGCGCAGCAGGTGCTGAGCGAGCGAGCGCATGTCGGTCGTCTGATCAAAGGCGAGGATGCTGCCGTGCCCGACCATGCAGCCAACTTCGGCGAGAGGATCAAAGTCGAACGGAGTGTCGAGCAGGCTGGCGGGCAGGATGCCACCGAGCGGGCCGCCGATCTGCACAGCCTTGATTACCGCACCACCCTTGAGGCCACCGGCGACCTCCTCGCAAAGCTCACGCACAGTCAGGCCGAACGGCACCTCGACCATCCCTGGGTTTGCGAACGCCGAGTTGAAGCAGACGAGCTTCGAGCCGGCCGACTCGCCAGGGCTCAAGTTGCGGAAAGCCTCCGCCCCTTGAGCGGCGATAAAGGGAACGTTGCAGAGCGTCTCAACGTTGTTGACGACCGTTGGCTCTTCGTAGACGCCGCGCTCGGCCGGGAACGGCGGGCGGGCGGAGACGGTGCCACGCAGCCCCTGTAGGCAGGCCAGCAGCGCAGTCTCTTCACCGACGACGTAGGAGCCGGCGCCTTCAACGATCGTCACGTTGAAGCTGAAGTCGCTGCCGAGAATGTTGTCGCCGAGCAGGTTCTCGGCCTTCGCCTGCTCGACCGCTTCGCGCAGGATAATTGTGGACTGCGGGTACTCGGAGCGAACGAGCACGAAGCCTTGGTCGGAGCCGACGGCGTAACCGGCCAACGCGAGCCCTTCGAGCAGCAGCTCCGGCGACTGTTCCATCAGGTACTTGTCGATGTACGAGCCGGGGTCGCCCTCATCGCCGTTG
>CAIJLJ010000162.1 GCA_903821395.1 uncultured Solirubrobacterales bacterium
CGCAGCGCGGGCTCAACAATCCAAGACTCTTCTTCCATCTCAGCTTCGAGCTGACCCGGCTCCCAGCCGGCGTGCCCGGCGAAAACGCGGGCGCGGTTGACGACGTCTGCAAGGTGCTCGTGCTCCTCGGCCTGCGAGCCAAGGAAGCCAAGGTCGTCCTCGATCAAAAGAGCCGCAGCGTCACGGTCAACGAACTCGGCCAGCACCGTCACCGACGACTCGCCAACCGGGCCGCCGAGGTGAACAGCTTCGTCATGCTCGGCCAGCTCTTCGAGCTCCGGCACAGCCCCGGCAACAGTCACTTCGGCTGGCCGGTTGAGGATCACGCCCATCGCACCAGCCTCGTTGTGCTCGGCGATCAGCACGACCGTGCGACGGAAGTTGGGGTCGTGCACTGCCGGCGATGCGATTAGCAATTGGCCACGAAGCGAGTCCACACCCGTATCTTGCCTTATAGAGATGCGGACTCTTGTTATTTCCGATTTGCACCTTGGCTCGCTACTGGATCGGGATGTGCTCAGACGCCCGCAGGCACTGGCAATTCTTGAGTCGCGCGTAGCTCAGATGGACCGCCTTGTGCTGCTTGGCGACACACTCGAACTGCTCGAAGGTAGGCCGGCCGCAGCGCGAGAGGCGGCGCGGCCAGTGCTGACGACGCTTGGTCGCGCGCTCGGTTCAGGCGGCGAGGTCGTCGTCGTTCCAGGCAACCATGACCACGCGCTGATCCGCAACTGGCTCTCGCAGAGGCTGAAGAGTGAGCAGCCGTTGCGGCTCTCGACCCAGGTTCCGCGCGGCGCAAGCGAGCTGCTCGAGGAGCTCTGCAGCTGGCTTGCGCCGGCGCAGGTTGAAGTCCGCTACCCAGGCATCTGGCTCGGTGACGGAATCTTCGCGATGCATGGCCACTATGGCGACCGCCACGTGCTCGGCGCACTCGCTTGGTGGGGTGGCGATCAGCCACCTGAGCAGCTCAGCGTCAGCGACTACGAACGCGCGCCCGGCGCCGACAGCGGCGCGCTAACGGAGGCCGTAGCCAGCGCGATGCCTGATCAGCTCGCCGACGGGTTGGAGCTGGGTGCCGGGCTGCTGCGGCAAGCGGTGCTGCGAGGGCTGCCGGTCGCGGCGAAGCTTCCCGGTGCGGCGAACGTTGCCGCGGCTGCGGCGCTAGTCGTTGAGCAGGGCATCCACCGCCGCGCATTCCTGCCCGCGATCGCCGAGGTGAGCGAGCGGCTCGACATTCCAGCTGAGACGGTGATCTTCGGCCACATTCACCGCCGCGGCCCGCTCAGCGATGACCCCGAGGGAATGTGGACGCCCGCCGGTACCGACGGGCCGACGCTGCTCAACACTGGCTCATGGGTTTACGACAGCGCGTTGGTGCGCCCGCCGGGCGCCGGCCAGAACGGCTATCGCCCGGGCGGCGCGGTAGTTGTCGAAGACGGCAAGGAGCCACGTTCTATCGATCTACTTAGCGGCCTAGCGGACGAAGTACTGCGCGGCAGGGCCTGACGGCAACGCTCTCAGATCACTACCTAAAGGCTTCATAAGATCTGCGCCGGTATGACTTAGATCCTGCTATTCTAAGGCCCTATGAACGCTGACGAAACAACCTCCCCGGCAACCACAAACGACGGCACGACGGAGCACGAAACGCTGCTGCTACTGCCGCTTGAGGACGTAGTTGTATTCCCGACGATGGACATCACGCTGCCTGTAGACGTCGGCGACGACGAGCGCGTACTGCTCGTTCCGCGCCAAGGCGACGAGTACGCCAGCGTCGGCACGATCGCCAACGTTGTAGAGCGCATCCGCCTCCCCGGCGGCGGTCAGGGAGTTCAGCTCCAAGGCCAGATGCGCGGCATCGCCGGCGCAGCCCACACCGATGCGGCCGGCCGCCTGCGGGTTGAAACCACACCGTCGCCAGACGACTCCCCCGTTGACGGCGCCAGCCGCGAGCTAGTGCGTGAGTACCGCGCGCTGGTCGAAGAGATTCTTGAACTCCGCGGCGACGACGGCCGCGTCGCATCATGGGTGCGCACAATCGTTGAACCCGGCGCGCTGGCCGACACCTCCGGCTACGCCCCCGACCTCACTTTCGATCAGAAGGTCGAACTGCTCGAGGCAACCGACGTGACTGAGCGACTGAAGCTGGCGCTCGAAATGCAGCGTGAGCGGCTCGCCGAGCTGCAGGTTCGCAAGCGGATCCGCGACGACGTTGAAGAGGGCGCCGCCGCACAGCAGCGCGAATACGTTCTGCGCAAGCAGCTTGAGTCGATCCGCCGCGAGCTCGGCGAAGACGACGCATCGGTCGCCGACGAACTGCGCGAGCAGATCGAGAACGGCTCGATGCCCGATGACGTGCGCGAGCACGCGCTGCGCGAGCTGAGCCGGCTCGAGCGGATGGGCGACGCCTCCGGCGAGGCGCAGATGGTTCGCAACTACCTCGAGTGGATCGTTGCCGTGCCGTGGGGTGAGCGCTCCGACGAGCGGCTCGATCCAACCCACACGCGCGAGATTCTCGACGCC
>CAIJLJ010000163.1 GCA_903821395.1 uncultured Solirubrobacterales bacterium
CCGCTCCGTTCACGGTTCTCTCAACCTCGGTCAGCGGCTCCGCGATCCGCACGGTCGTGAAGGCTCCGGGCGCAGGAGTGCTTTCGCAAACCGGTACGCGCGTATCGGGAGGAAGGCGAGTTACAGCGTGCCGCGCTGCGCGCAGGATCCTCACTGCTGCAGGTAAGCCGACGATCACTTGCAACACAACGGCTGCGACTAAGGCTGCGCGGCGCTCTGGTTCGGTCAGGGTTCGGCTTCGTACGGTCTTCCTCCCCAGTGGTGGAATCCCTCGCGTTAGGTTCAGCACGATCATTCTGAAGAAGACCGGCGGCGGCGTAACCGGCTGATAACGGCGCCGCCGGTATCGCTCTCTGCCGTTTCGGCCAATGTCACCCAGCGTCCCACGAGCCCAAGGCCTGACGTGACCTCCGATCCTCTTTCAGACGCTGTCTCCAGCCAGTACGAACGCTGGCGGTACCCCGAGCCGATCAGCGACCTGCCAGCGTGGCTGGAAAACAACTGGCAGTGGTTCGATCCGAGCCATTCGCATCGCATGTTCTGGCCCGAGCGCGATCAAGTGAACGGGCTGGACATCCTCGTCGCCGGCTGTGGCACCAATCAAGCTGCGGTGCTGGCCTACACGAACCCGGACGCGCGTATTCTGGCGATCGACGTCAGCGAACCGTCGCTCGATCATCACCGTGATCTGCAAGGCAAGTACGGACTGGAGAACCTCGAACTTCGACTGCTGCCGATCGAGCAGGCTCAGTCGCTTGGCCGCGACTTCGACCTGATCATCTCCACCGGGGTGCTTCACCACATGGCAGATCCGGCCGCAGGGATGAGCGCGCTCGCCGGTTGCCTTCGAGTTGATGGAGTGGCGGCGATCATGCTCTACGCGCACTACGGGCGGATCGGCGTTGAGATGCTCCAAGGGGTCTTCAAGGAGATGGGGTTAGGCCAGGACGAAGCGTCGGTAGCGGTTGTGCGGGAGGTTCTCGCGTCGCTGCCGCAGGACCACCCGGTGCAGAGTTATCTCGCGATCGCTCCCGATCTGGGCTCCGACGCCGGTCTCGTTGACACCTTCCTTCACGGCCGCGAGCGCAGCTACACGGTGGATCAGTGCCGTGAGCTCGTCGAATCGGCTGGGTTGGTCTTCAACGACTGGTTCCTGAAAGCGCCCTACTACCCGCCGGTATTCCCGTCGAATGCGTTTGAGGTCTCGCTGGCGGCGCTCCCCGCCGAGCAGCAGTGGTCTGTGATCGAGCGGATCAACGCGCGAAACGGCTGCCACTTCTTCACGGCCTGCCGCGCCGATCGGCCAGAGCCGAGCTACAAGATTGACTTCGCGGCCGAGCGGTTCCTCGACTACGTGCCGTCACTGCGATACCGCTGCGAGCTCAGCGGCGATCAGATTTCACGGCAGGACTGGAGCGCCCCGCTAGACCAAACGCAGCTTGCGCTCGTGCGCCTAGTCGATGGTCGCCGTACGATTGGCGAGATTCTCGGCGAGCCCTCGTCACTCGAGGCGCTAGCGCAGCTCGATGCAGCAGCTCAAGAGACGTATGCGCGCGCTCTGTTCCAGTCGCTGTGGCAGCTTGACTTCCTTGCGGCCGGGTTACGCCCTCATCGCAGCGACTGACCGAGCGGCGCGAAGCGAAAACCTCGCTGCGGTTGTCAGCCGTTGCCGCCGTTGCCGCCGTTGCCGCCGTTGCCGCCGTTCGCGCAGACGCTGCTGACGCCAGTGCCGCCTGCGCCGCCATTGCCGCCTGCGCCGCCATTGCCGCCACTACCGCCTACGCCGCCATTGCCACCTGCGCCTTCTAAGCCTCCCGTCAGACGCGTCGCGCCGATGGCGCCTGTGAAGATCGCGCCCGCGGTGGAGAGCGGAGCTCCGACCGAAGCTGTGAAGTCCGCATGGGCAAAGTTTGCGCCCGCCGCTGACAAGTGCTCGATGTGCGCGTGCCTCAAGTTTGCATGGGTCAGGTCCGCACAGCCAATGTTGGCTTGGCTCAGCTTTGCGCCGGTCAGGCGCGCACCTTTGAGGTTCGCGCCCCAAAGATCGGCTTTGCTGAGGTCGGAGTAGCTGAGATTCGCTCCCTGTAGGTTCGCGCGACGAAGGTTGATGTGATCGAGAACGCTGTAGCGGAGGTCGACTCCGTGCAGGTTTTGGCCGTGTAAGTCCTTGTGAGAGCAGCTTGCGTGGGCCCCCGTCTCACAACCTTTGACCGTGCGGGCCTGAGCTGCGCTGGAGAACAGCGAGAGCGCTAGCACCGAGAGGACTGCTTGCTTAACGAATGAACGCATTGGGTGAAAATACTATTTCCGCCTGGCGCGTGCGCCGGCAAACACACCGTCCGCAACGCTACCTACCGTTTCAGCCATGTCTGCTCAGCCTCCTTCAGAAGATCCAACTCAGCAATACAACCCTCAGTCGGGTGGACAGCCGCCGCAAGGTGGAGGCCGCAACCCGTGGCCATGGATTCTCGGCGCGGTCGCGATCATCGTCGCTGGCGGCATCGCAGCGATCCTGATCACCAGCGGTAACGACTCCTCAAGCTCGACTGACGCTTCGACAATCAAGCCGGTAACGACCGTCACTACAAAGACCGCCACGTCCACGCCGACAACAACTGCCACGCCAACGACAACGACGACAACGACGACAGCCCCGATCAACATCACACGGAGCTGCAACGTCACCAATATTCCTAACGTGGTCGGCAACAGCACGGTCGCAAAGGTCAACGCCACCAACGTGCCCGCGTCGCAGACTGCGCTGGCAAGTTGCACCGCGGCCAGCGCACTGGTGAAGGGCGTTGCGCGCACCGGCTCTCAGATGCCTATAAACGTTCAAGGCTCCGCTTGCACTCCATCGGTTAGCGGTGCTACGACAAATTGGAGCTGCGTCGAACACGGCGCCGATTCAGCGCTTACGATTACCACCAAGTTCCCGCTCACCTACACCAACTAAAGGAACCACCTAATGGCCACGCAGCCCCCGCAGGACCCGAACCAGCCCGGATACACGCCCCAGCAGCAGGGTTACCAACAGGGTCCTGGTGGCCAGCCGCCGCAAGGTAATAACCCGTGGCCATGGGTGATGGGCGCAGTGGCGATTATCGTCGCGGGCGTGATCGCCGCGCTCGTACTGACCGGCGGCAACGACAAGAACACAACAACCTCGACGACGCGCTCAATCCCCACGATCACGAATACGACGATCACTACAACCACAGCGCCGCCGACGACGATTACCACGACGACAACGACGCCGACGGTAACTACTCCTGCTGGCTAGCCGGCAGCGTTAGCGCAGCGCTTGTAGACAAGCCAGGAGCGGTTGCCGCCAGCGAGCTTGAGCGCCGGTGGTGGTCCAATAACGCGGCGGTTCAGGTCGCGCGGATCGAGGATGTAGTCGCTGGCAACCTTCGGGGTCGCAGCGGCGATGAACTGACCGAACGGCACAAGCTGCTCGTCGGCGCTGACGATCGCCTTCGGTGACAGATCGAGCCAGAGCGCCAGCACCGGTACTGGCCTGTGGTTAGGCACGGTGATCGGCCTGCAGCTGGGGGTGATTAGGCCCGGCGGCTGGCGGATCAAAGCCTGCAGATCGTTCTGAATCTGCTCTTGGCGGCTGAGTGCATAGCGGAGGTTGGAGATTCGACCGATCTGTGCCGGCGTGAAGACCAGCAGCAGCACGATCGTCAGCAGGCCGAAGATCGCCCATGGCCTGCGGTGCTTATCGGCGCTGCCGAGCTCGCGCCAGCCAAATACGCCGGCGCCGCAGAAGATCGCTCCAATTACTGCCGGTAGCAGCAGGTAGCGCCCGTTAATCGGAAGGCCCGCGATCGCAAGCACGCTGAAGGCGCCAAGCGCTACGAGCCCAATCACGATTGGCGCCCGAACGCGCTCACGAAGCAGCCAGATCGTAAATCCAAGGCCGCCGACGGCGCCGAACAGAACCGGCTCGCGGAGAATCTCACCGAGCCGCCGCGGGGCCGTCGTGAAGAGCCCGCCGATGCCGGTCACGCGGCCCAGCGCGCGCGTGTTCTGTTGCGTTCCCGAAATTGAATGGAGCGCGTCACCTGCCAGCAGCAGGTCACCAAGCAGCCAGATCAGCGGCCCGATCGCAGCGAGCGCGAGCCAGCCAGCGACCTGTTTTGGTTTGTGTTCCCCGCTAAACCACAGATAGATGATGTAAGCGGCCGAGAACGCCCAGGCTTCAGGGCGAATCAACCCAGCAACGGCCAGCAGCGCGAGTACCGGCGCAGCGGCTCGGCGGCGACGGCTTTCGATCAGCACCGCGGCCAGAACCAAGGCAACGTAAGGAATGTCAACGTAAGCGCGGGCGCCGAAGTCCAGCAGCGGCCGGCGCGTAATCATGATCAGCGTTGCCAGCGCGCCTGCCCACGGACCAAACCAGAGTGAGCCGAGCGCATAGGTGAGCCAGAGCATTACGCCGAGCGCGAGAAAGGCGAGCACGGCGACGATGTCGGTAGCCGCTACGCCGTGCACTCCGGCGACGACTGTCTTGCTGAACGGACTAAGCAGGATGCCGAGCAGCGTCCCGAACGGATGCAACGTCGGCGTGAATGGCGCGCCGAGGTAGAGCGAATGGCCTTCGCTGAGCTCGCGGCCCCAGACGAGCGAATAGAGCGTGTCGTAATTGATCAGTCCGCGCCCGGCGATCAGCCAAGCGACGGCGGCGAGCGCGACGATCGCTGCTGCTGCCTGAACTTTCCGGCGGGCGCTACTCATCGCGCTAATCGGTTGGCAGCGCAGCGAGCGCCAGCAGTAGCTCGCGCGCGCAGCGCTCGCCGAGGTCGAGGTTGGTAACCGTGAATGACTCGTTTGGCGCGTGAATCTCATCGTCGGCGAGGCCAAAACCGCTCACGATCACCGGGATTCCGGCGGCGGCAAAGTCTGCGACGACTGGGATCGATCCGCCGCTGCGAATCAGTGCGGTGTTCATCCCGCTGGCGTGATCGATCGCTTTGCGGGCGATCTCAATTGCCGGAAGGTCGGCAGCGAAGAGCGAAGGTGTTGCGGTATGCGATTCGATCTCAATCGAGACGCCGGCGGGAACCTCGCTCCGCAGAAGGCGTTCGAGCTCGGCTTCGATCGCGCCAGGGTCCTGCCCCGGTGCGAGCCGCAAGGTTACAAAGGCTCGAGCCTCGGCCGGCACCACCGTCCGCGCCGCTCCGCCTTCGATCCAGTTGACTTCGAACGATGGCTCGGCGCCGTTGCGGCGGCGGAAGTCAGGCCCCGAGTTTTCGCTCAATGGCGTCGCGCCGACCTCATCGAGCATCTCTTGCCCGGGGCGTAGCTGCTGCCAGGATTCAAGCTCGGCGGCTGAAGGTGGCTCGACCCCTGCGCGCAGCTCCTCGCGCAGGTTGCCCTCGCCGTCGGGGAGTAACGGCGCGAGCACTCGCTGGAGTACGTGAAGCGCGTTCTGCACGCTGCCGCCATAAAGGCCTGAGTGAAGATCGCGCGGCTGGGCGGTCACAGTGATCATCGTGCTGACGCAGCCGCGCAGCCCGATTGTGATGGCGGGAGTCTCAGCGTCCTCCATGGCGCTGTCGAAGACGATTGCGCAGTCGGCGCCGCGCTGATCCGCCTTGACCCATGCGGCGACCGATTCGCCACCCGCCTCTTCTTCACCTTCGATTACAACGCGCACGTTGACGGCAAGCTCGCCACTTTGAAATAGGTCACAGGCTGCGGCCAACAGTGGGAAGAAGTTGCCTTTGTCGTCGGCAGCGCCGCGCGCGTAGAGCCGTTCGCCGCGAACTTCAGGTTCGAACGGCGCGCTCTGCCAAGCATCGAGCGGGCCGGGGCCTTGAACGTCGTAGTGGCCGTAGATGATCACCGTTGGCGCGTTCTCGCTGTTGGCGCGTAGCTCGCCGATCACCAGCGGGTTACCGCCATCGATCGTGACGAGCTCCGCCTCGCCTCCGGCGCGACGGACGATCTCAGCAGCAAACTCTGCGGCGTCCTGAAGATCCTTGGCCTCGCCACCGCCGGTTGAGATCGACGGAATGCGCAGCCAGTCGTAGAGCTCTTCGAGCCGACCCGGTTCCATCGCCTCAGCCTACTTGGGAGACGGGCGCAAACTGGGCTGATCGCGTGCGTCAGTGGCTCCAGAACGGCCGCTGCTCCCTCTAGACTTGCGGCTCCGTGTCCGCCGCTCCTTCGCTCTATCGCCGCCACCGCCCACGCAACTTCTCTGACGTCGTTGGCCAAGAGCACGTCGTGCGCACACTGACTAACGCAGTCACGCAGGGGAACGTCCATCACGCCTACCTTTTCGTCGGATCGCGCGGAACAGGCAAGACTTCGATGGCGAAGATTCTTGCCGCCTGTCTCAACTGCGAGCAAGGTCCTACTGCGGCGCCGTGCGGCGTTTGCGAGTCGTGCCTGGCGATCCAGCAGGCCGGTTCGATGGACGTAATCGAGATGGACGGAGCCTCACACAACTCGGTTGACGACATTCGCGAGCTGCGCGAAAGCGTCGCCTACGCGCCGGTAAGCGGCCGCTCCAAGGTTTACATCATCGACGAGGCGCAGATGCTGACGCCGCAGGCGTGGAACGCGTTCCTCAAAACGCTTGAGGAGCCGCCGCCGAACACGATTTTCGTGCTCGCAACAACCGAGCCGCAGAAGATCCTCGACACCGTTGTTGATCGCTGCCATCGCTTCGACTTCGGACGACCGACCGTTGAGCAGCTAACTGTCGTGCTGCAGCGGGTGGCACAGAGCGAATCGATTGAGATCAGCCCTGACGCACTGGCCTTGATTGCGCGCCACGCCACCGGCTCGTTCCGCGATGCGCTCGGCACGCTTGAGCAGCTCGTGACCTACACCGGCAGCTCGATTTCGGTTGAGGATGTTTTGGCGGTGCTCGGTGTTGCTGATGATGACCTGCTTTTCGGCGCTCTCGATGCGATTGCCGCCCACGACGCCCGCGCTGCGCTCGAGATCGCTGCGCGCCTTGCGCAGACTGGGCGCGACCTGCAGATTGCCGCGCGCGACCTTGAGGTCCACGCCCGCGAGTTGCTCGTCGTTGGAACGCTCGGCGCCGTTCCCGGCGAGCTGCGCGTCACGCCGGACCGCGACGCCCGCTTGGCCGAGCAGGCCGATCGTGTTGACGCCGCAGACGCGGTGCGGCTGCTCGACCTGCTTGGCACGGCGATGGGCGCAATTAGTGAAGGCGCAGATCCACGCACACAGTTGGAGCTTTCGCTGGTGAAGGCCGCGACGCCAGAGGTTGACGCTTCGAGCAAGGCTCTGCTGGCGCGGATCGGACGCTTGGAGGCGGCTCTTGGTGGAGCGCCTGCGCCGCCGGTTGCTGCGCCGCCGGTTGCTGCCGCTCCAGTGGCCGAGCCTGAGCCGCCGGCCCCCGAGGCTGCCGCGCCAGAAGCGTCCGAGCCGCCCCCGCTGCCGCCCGATCCGCCTGCCCCAGCAACACCGGCCGGTAGTGCTGCAGCTGCCGCAGCTGCGGCGCCCGCGCCGGAGTCCGAGCCCGCCGAGCAGCCCAGCCCGCAGCCGTCGGCGGCAGCCGCCCAGCTGCCGATCGAGCAGGTCGCTGAGGTCTGGCCCGCGGTGCTGGAGACGATCAACCCCGATCAGCCGATGATCTGCGCAGCGCTCGCGCGTGCTCGCCCGGTCGAGATGCGGGCAGGGATTCTCGTCGTCGCCTTCCCCGAGGACGATTCGTTCAACCGCCGCATGGTTGCCGACAACGCCGACGCGCGCACCGTCGTCGGCCTGGCGCTGGAGTCGCTGCTCGGGGTGCGAGTTCGGATCGAATACGAGCTGCGCGATCTCGGGACGAGCCCCGACGCCCAGGAACTGGAAGGCGACGAGCTCGTTGACCGGCTGCTTGAAACCTTTGACGCCGAGGAGATCGTCAGCACGCCGGAGACAGCTAACGACCAGGGTGCTGGTGAGCCGCCCAGCGACGAGCACGGTGATTTCACCGATGATGACGGTGACCCTGGCCCAGAGGGGCCGTAAAGCGTGTTTGCTCCGCCGGTCCAACGCCTGATCACCGAACTCTCAAAGCTGCCCGGGATCGGTTCGCGCACCGCGCAGCGGCTCGCCTTTCACATCCTGCGGCTTGAGAAGGAAGACGCTCTCGCGCTCGCCGACGCGATCCGCGAAGTGAAAGAGAAGATCGGCTTCTGCGAAGTTTGCTGCAACCTCTCCGAGGGCCCGCGATGCGTGATCTGCCAGGACGCTCGCCGCGATCAGACAGTGATCTGCGTAGTCGAAGAGCCCGGCGACGTGATTCCAGTCGAACGGACGCACGAGTTCCGCGGCACCTACCACGTGCTCGGAGGCGCACTTTCGCCGATTGATGGGATCGACGCCGACGACCTCAAGATCGCTGAGCTCTACGCAAGGATCGAAGCCGCAGACCCAAAGATCACCGAGATCGTGCTCGCGACTAACCCGACCACGACCGGCGAGGCGACGGCGCTGCAGATCGCCCGCGGCGTTCACGAGCGCGCTCCCGACGTCGCAGTTACGCGCCTTGCCTCCGGGCTCCCGGTCGGAGCAGACCTCGAGTACGCCGATGAAGTGACGCTCGGCCGCGCGATGATGGGTCGCCGCGCCGTCTAAACGGTCGCGGCCGACCGCACAAAGACCGCAAACGCTCGTATCCTTGGCCGCTATGGCTGACGCGACGATCGTGATGAAGTTTGGCGGTAGCTCAGTGGCCGACGCTGAGCTGCTTCGCCGTGCCGCTGAACGGATCGTCGCTCGCCGCGAGGAGGGCCACCGCGTTGTCGCCGTCCTGAGCGCCCGCGGCAAGGAGACCGACCGCCTGATCGAAGCCGCTTACGAGGTCTCCGATAACCCCGACCCGCGTGAGATGGACATGCTGCTTTCAACCGGCGAGCGGGTCTCTTGCGCGCTATGCGCGATGGCAATCAACGACCTCGGCCATCACGCGATCTCCTTGACCGGCTCGCAGGCCGGCATCGTTACCGACACAACCCACACCAAGGCTCGAATCCTCGACGTTCGCGCCGACCGCATCAGCGACGCGCTCGACAATAACGAGATTGTGCTCGTTGCCGGCTTCCAAGGCGTCTCCACGACGAAAGATGTGACGACGCTCGGCCGCGGCGGCTCCGACACGACCGCCGTCGCGCTGGCCGCTGCGCTTGGCGCCGAAGAGTGTGAGATCTACACCGACGTAGCCGGCGTCTTCAGCGCCGACCCACGAATCGTGCCGAACGCGCGAAAGCTTTCGGTCGTCTCATCGGAAGAGATGCTTGAAATGTCATCGTCAGGGGCAGGTGTACTTCAGCTGCGTAGCGTTGAGTACGCCCGCAACCATGGCGTCCGTATCCACTGCAGGTCGAGCTTCGAGGACGGTCCCGGTACCGTGGTCCTCGCGGAGAATCAGACAATGGAACATCCACTAATCACAGCCGTAACCCATTCGACCGACGAGGCACGCGTCACAGTGATCGGCGTGCCCGACACGCCCGGCGCAGCCGGCCAGATCGCGACCGCGCTGGCAGAGGCGCACGTCAACGTCGACATGATCATTCAGAACGAGCCAGTCTCGAAGGACACGCGCGCCGACATGTCGTTCACGGTGCCACGCGATGACCTGCGCGCCGCGCATGAAGCGCTCGATCGCCTCAAGGGCGAGATGGGCATCGGCGACATCGCCACCGACCAAGAGATGGGCAAGGTCTCAGTGATTGGGGCCGGAATGAAGTCACATCCGGGCGTTGCAGCGAAGGTCTTCAGCGTGCTCGGCGGTGAGGGGATCAACATCGAGATGATCTCGACCTCGCCAATCAAGATCTCCTGCGTGATTTCCGGAGAACGGGTCCAAGACGCGGTGCGGGCACTCCACGATGCCTTTGAGCTGAGCGGCGAAGACACGATTCGCGCCGAAGAGCCGTTCGGGCTACCACCGTCATGAGGATTGCCGTTGTCGGAGCGACCGGCGCCGTCGGTCGTCTGCTGCTGGCGACGCTGAGCGAGCGCGGCGTCGTCGCCGATGAGGTAGTTCCATTCGCCAGCGAGCGCTCAGCCGGGAGCATGCTTGAGGGCTACGGCGAAGTTCAGCCGCTTAACGCTGAAACGATTGCCGGCTTCGACCTCGCGCTCTTCTCCGCTGGCGGCGCAACCTCACGCGAGTGGGCGCCACAGTTCGCCTCCGCCGGAGCGCTCGTTGTCGACAACTCCTCCGCCTGGCGGATGGATGATCAGGTTCCGCTCGTCGTTAGCGAGGTAAATCCTGACGCGCTCGCCAACGCAGCGAAGGGGATCGTCGCAAACCCAAACTGCACGACGATGGTCGCGATGCTGCCGCTCAAAGCGCTGCATGACCAATTTGGCCTCACCGCGATGGTTGCGACCAGTTACCAAGCTGCAGGCGGCGCAGGCCGCAGCGGGATCGATGAGCTCGCGGCGCAGGTGCCAGTGCTTCATGAGGACGTGGATCTGCTCGTGAGTGATGGAGAGAAGGCGGCGCGCAAAGTTACCGCCGAAGTCCACGCCAACACGCTCGCTTACAACGTTGTGCCGATGCTCGGCGCGCTCGAAGCTAACGGCTACACCGACGAAGAGATGAAGCTTCAGAACGAGAGCCGCAAGATTCTCGATCTACCGGGCCTCAAGGTCAGCCCGACCTGCGTGCGCGTTCCCGTGATGGTCGGCCACGCGATTGAGATCCGCGCGAGCTTTGAGCGCGCAGTTGACCTAGGCACCGCGCTTGAAGCGCTGGGCGCTTTCCCGAATCTCGTTGTCGAGGACGCACCGACGCCGCTGGAGTGGGCGGGACGCGACGAGGTTGCTGTGGGCCGCGTCCGAGTGGACCTTGACGACCCGAGCAGCATCAACTTCTTTGTTGTTGGCGACAACCTGCGCAAGGGCGCAGCGCTCAACACCGTGCAGCTGGCCGAGCTGGCAATTGCCCGCGGCCTCGTTGGTTAGCTACCAGCCGCCAACGCCGCCAACGACCGCCTGTGACCAATCGATCACTGAGGTCGGCTTGACGATGTGATGCTGTAGGCCAAGATCGTCTGGTGAGATACCGAGCGCAAGGCCAACGAGCTGCGGCAGGTGGAGGACTGGCATGTTCAGTTCGCGCCCAACCTGCTTGGCAGCCATTGGCTGCTGCAGATCAAGGTTGAGATGGCAGAGCGGGCATGGAGTTACGAGGCAGTCGGCATCGGCGTCAACCGCGTCACCGAGGTGCCGACCTGCCTGCTCCAGTGAGGCTGCCTTGTTCATCGTGATGATCGGAAAACCGCAGCACTTGTGTGAGCCGGCGTAGTCGATCACGGTGCCGCCGAGCGCCTCGATCACTTGGCCGAGGTACTCGTCGCGTGGCTGGTCGCGGTTGATGTCGAGCCTGTCAGTGGGGCGGACGATGTAGCAGCCGTAGAACGGGCCGACGCGCAGATCGGTCAGCGGATTTCTGACCAGCGTCTTCAGCTTGTCGAGGCCGATGTCCTCAACCAGTACCCAAAGGAAGTTCTTATTGATGATTCCGTCCTGGTACTCAAGTCCTTCATCTGAGAGCGTTTCGTTGACCTGAGCGCGATAGTCGGCGCTGGCATCGAGCCGCTGCTGGCATTCGCTCTGCGCGCCCTGACAGGTTGAGCAGATGTTCATCATCAGGTCGGCTCCCTGCGTGATCTCCTGCTGGGCTAGCGCGAAGGTGCGGGCGTTGAGCGTGTCGGCAAGCTCTTGGCTGTGCTCGGCAATTACCCCTGCGCCGCAGCAGTTAGCGCGGTCGAGTTCGACCAGTTCGATGTTCAGCATCGGGGCGACCGCAGCCATCGAGCCGTGCAGTTCAGAGGTGAATCCTCGGCTTACGCAGCCAGGCCAGTAGGCAACTTTCATAGCTTCCTTTCGTACCTTTAAGCGCTCGAACCTTCACTGCCGTCAGGGGCGACGGCAGCCGGCTCAGCTACTTCGGCCGCCGCGGCGACCTCGGGGTTTGGCTCGTTGTCAGCGTCGGTACCGCTGATGTAGAGGTTGAATTCGTTGCGCTCGTCTCGCCCTTCGACGATTTCGTAGATCTTCTTCACGCCGTCCGGTGCCCGGTGCGGGTGGAGCAGCGCTTTGGCCGGCGTCATCTTGCGCCGCAGCAGCGCCGTCATGACGATCGGCAGGCTCGAAATCAGCTCCGGCACTGCCCGCGGGTGGAACTTGCCGCCGTATGAATCAGGCAGTAGGTCGGCCTCGTGGAGGATTCCGTTCTTCTCAATGTTCTTAACGAAGGCCATCTCGTGACGCTCGCCGTTGTTGCGATCCTTGATGTGGAAGTCGTTGCCGGCGATCCGGCGTAGGCGCATGATCTGGTTCATCGGGGCGACACCCTTCGGGCAGGCCTCAATGCACTTGAAGCAGTGAGTGCAGTCGTAGATGCCGTGCTTGTCCTCGCCGAGATCCTTCAGGCGCTGCTCGTGAGCGGCATCGCGCGGGTCGCCGACAAAGCGGTAGGTCTTAGCAAGCGCGGCCGGACCGATGAAGAGTGGGTCAACCTCCATTGAAAGGCAGTCGGAGACGCAGGCGCCGCACTGAATGCAGGCCATCGACTGCGTTACGTCGATCATCGATTCGCGCGAGACGATGTACTCGCGCTCCGGCACAGGTTCCTTGCCGATTAGCCAAGGCGTGACGCGCTGAATCTTCTTCCAGTGGACAGCGTCCATGTCAACGATCAGATCCTTGATGATCGGCATGTTGCCCATCGGCTCAACTTCGATAACGCCATCCTCGCCGGCGCTTGCGAGCGCGTCATCGAGGTGGGTGTGGCAGGCGAGGCCGGGCTTGCCGTTTACGCGAACGCCGCAGGAGCCGCAGATCGCTGCTCGGCATGAGCAGCGCACGCCGATCGAGCCATCTTTTTCGTTGCGGGCCTGAAGGATTCCCTCGAGTACTGAGCGGTGTGGCTCAAGCTCGACGGTGTGCTCGTCCCAATATGGGGCGGCACCAGACTGAGGGTCGTAGCGGCGGATCTTAAGTTTGAATTCAGCCATTGGTTCTTTCTCGTGCGGGGTCTTAGTAGGTCCGTGCTTCGGGCTGCCAGTCGGTGATTGTTACCTCTGAGTAGCTGATCGTCGGCGTGTCGCCACCGTTGCGCGAAACATCGATGTGCTTGAGCCACTCAGCATCATTACGGTCGGGGTAGTCGGTACGGAACTGTGCTCCTCGCGACTCTTTGCGTTCTAGCGAAGCCATCACGATCGTCTCCGAACAGTCGAGCATGTAATCGAGCTCGATAGCCCCTAGGACATCTTGGTTGAAGACGGCGCCCTTATCGTCAACGTAAGCCGTCTTTGCTTCTTCTTTCAGGCGGCGGACAATCTCGTGAGCACTCTGCAACCCGGCTTCGTCGCGGTAGACGGCGGCGTATCGGTTCATCGTCTCGCCGAGTTCGAGCTTGATCTCCGAGACGCGCCGGCCGGTCTTTGGTCGCCCAAGGATCTCGGCGATCATCGCGCTGTCCTTATTTAGCTGCTCGTCCGAGGCGTTCGGCATCTTCATATCGAGCGCACGCGCGGCGGCATGCTCGCCTGAGCGGCGGCCGAAGATCAGCGTGTCTAGAAGCGAGTTGGCGCCGAGGCGGTTACCGCCGTGGACTGAGACGCAGGCAACTTCGCCGGCGGCGTAGAGCCCGGGAAGCGGCGTGGCACCGTTTACGTCGGTCTTGACGCCGCCCATGATGTAGTGCATCCCCGGCTGGATGATGATCGGCTCGCGCGTGATGTCCACGCCAGCGAAGTCCTTGCCGATGTTGACGATCTCGCGCAGCGCTTCGAGCGTGCGCTTGCGCGGCACGACCGTGATGTCGAGGTAGATGCCTTGCTTGTCGGGGCCGACGCCGCGCCCTTCGAGAATCTCGGTCTGCTCGGCGCGCGAGACAACGTCGCGCGAGGCAAGCTCCATCTTGTTTGGCGCGTACTTCTCCATGAAGCGCTCGCCCTCGGAGTTGAGTAGGTGCGCACCTTCGCCGCGCGCGCCCTCGGTAATCAGGAAGCCGTTCTCTGCCAGCGTGGTTGGGTGGTACTGGATCATCTCCATGTCCATCAGCGGCGCGCCGGCCTGGTAGGCCTGAGCGATTCCGTCGCCGGTGCAGATCAAAGCGTTGGTGGTCGGCTGGAAGCACTGGCCAGCTCCGCCGGAGGCGAGGATCACGCTCTTGGCGTTGAAGGTTTCCATCCGTCCGCTGCGGATCTCACGCGCTACGGCACCGACGCACTCGCCATTGTCGTTGACGATCAGCGATGTCACGAACCATTCTTCGAAGCGATCAATCACCTCGTGGTACTTCATCAGCTGCTCGTAAAGCACATGTAAGAGCGCCTGGCCGGTGATGTCGGCGACGTAGGCAGTGCGCTTCATCGAGGCGCCGCCGAAGGCGCGCAGATCCATCTCGCCCTTCTCGTTGCGGTGGAAGGTGACGCCAGCGTGCTCAAGCCACATCACTTCGGCCGGGGCTTCACGGCACATAATCTCGATTGCGTCCTGGTCGCCGAGAAAGTCCGAGCCCTTGATCGTGTCGTAGGCGTGCGAGCGCCAGTCGTCAACAGGGTTAATAGCGGCGTTGATTCCGCCGGCTGCGGCAACCGAGTGCGAACGAACAGGGTGAACCTTCGAGAGGATTGCGACCGTGGCTCCGGTTTTGGCCGCGGCTAGGGCGGCGCGCTGTCCTGCGAGACCGGCTCCGATGATTAATACGTCGTGTGCGGGCATAGCTCCGATGGGGTCGTGATGAATGTCCAGCGGGTGCGTCCGACAGGCCGATCCGCTGCTGCTCAATGGTATACGGCAGGCGCCTCCGGCAGGGTCACGGTATCGGCCCTTTGGGCGCGTTGGAGCGCGCCGGGCGGCTAGCTGACAACGACCGGTTGCTGCTGCGCGCCCCAGAGCTCGCGGTTGTCTGAGCGAACAACGCGCCGCCGGGCCTTCAGCTCGAGCAGCCCGCCGAGGCCGGCTCCACCGAGCAGCTCGCGCGCTGTCGCCTGCGCCGACGCGTCTGCGGCCTCAAACGCTTCTTGAATTCGCTGGAGATGGAGCAGTCGGTAGGGGATCGCGTTGGTCGAGATCTCGTAGCCGTGCCAGTTCCAAGTCACCAGTCCGAGCGAGCGTCGGTAGGGCCGGCCGCCGACGACGTCGCCTTCGGTTACCTCATCGTTTTCGGCGAGCCAGTTATCGATGAAGCCGACATGGGCCTCGACTTCGGCAGCGAACTCGCGGCCGATGTACTCGAGCAACGTCACGAGAGTCGGCGGGATGCTGTCATTAGCGAACAGCTCACTTGGGACGTCGCCGTATTCGCCTGTGTCGATGATCGGCGAATTCATTCGCTCGACCCAGCGCCAGACCGGCCAAGCGTCACGCTTCATGATTAGCGAGGGTTCTGGATCACGTGAGAGGTGGGCGTAGAGCGGGGCGATGAAGCCGAAATCGCCGAGCGTCGGACGGCCGCCAAGTAGGTAGGGAGTTGTCTCGAGGTGGGCACTCAGCAGCGCGAGGAACTCAAGGTATGAGCGTTCAACCTCGGGAATCGTCTCGGGGTTAACGCCGAAGTCGAGCGTCAACGCGCGCATTCGGTCGGCGGCAAACGTTGAAACCTCAGCTCGGGCAGCGGCGCCCTTGCTGCCATCGATCTCGGGGCCAAAGGCGAACGTTGACGACCCGTCCTGGAGCATCAGCCCACGGCCGAAGTCCTCACCGACGAACGGCATGTTGAGCCCATCAAAGTTCCAGCGGTAGTGGAGCGCCGGGCGCATCAGCCCTTCGCTGCCGAACATTTCGAGCACGCGGGCGACGATGTTTTGGACACCTGCCGGCGGCTTGGCGGAGCGCTCGGGCGGCATCTCAGCGTCGAAGTAATCGATGATGTCGCAGGTGTCTTGGATCAACTCGCCGTCGGCGGTTTGAAGCACGGGAATGATCCAGCGGCCGATCTGCGGGACAACATCGGCTGGGAAGCGCGGGTCGCCGGGAGGGCGCTCGACGTAATCAATTCGTTGTTTGATCAAGTACGAGCGGGCCTTGGCCGAGTAGAGCGATGAGCGCATCGCGTATAGGACTGGTAGTTCCATCAGTCGCCGATCGTACGGGAGAACTCGCCCTAGGAGCTATGAGGTACGGCGGCCGAGAGCGCGCGCTCGAGCTGTTGGGCGGTGACGACTCCGCAGAGGCGACTGTCGGTGTCAACTACGAGCACCGCGCCGATGCGCCGCAGCGCCTCGATGCTCAGCAGAGTTTCAATCGGCGTCTCACGGACAACGGCGCTGGCCTCGCCCATCGCGGCGTCGAGCAGCTCGCCGACCGCCGTAGCCGGCCGTGACGCGCGGATCTCAGCGTCAACGGCTTCCGCGGTGAGGATCCCTTCGAAGCGACCGAGCTGATCTACAACAGCGAACCACGGCCACTGGAAGCGTGCGAAGAACTGCTCATCGGCCTCGATCGCGGTCATCGCCGAGGGGATCGCGATCGGCTCGGCGTCCATCACGTCGGCGACCGTGATTCCTTCGATCTCATCGGTGAAGCGGCTGCTCGCGACCGCGCCGCGCGCGGCCGACGCGAGGAACCACCCCAGCACCGCGAACCAAAGCCCCGAGACCAGGTCGCCGCGCATTACGGCGACGATCCCGGCAGCGATCATGATCATCCCGAAGCCCTGCCCGAGGTAGCCGGCAAAGCGCGTTCCTTTGCCCCGTTCGCCGGTCACCTTCCAGGCGATCGCGCGGGCGATCCGCCCGCCGTCGAGTGGGAAGGCGGGAACGAGATTGAACAGGAGTAGTGCGACGTTGACGATTGCGAGCCAGCCGATCAGCGCCGTAAACGGGGTGGTGGCAACGATGCTCAGCGTGGCCGTGTCGACCACGTCGGCGGTCTGTGAGGCGATCACCGAAATCACGAGGCAGACGACGACGATGATCGCCGTAACTGCCGGGCCCGCGGCGGCGACCTTGAACTCTTCGCCCGGTGAATCTGAGTCGCGTGAGAGCTTGGCGACGCCGCCGAACAGCCAGAGGTCAATGCCCGAGGTAGAGATACCTTCGCGCCGTGCCGCCAGCGCGTGGCCTAGCTCGTGCAGCAGTAGCGAGATGAAGAAGAGCAGCGTTGCGGCGATCGCAATCCCAAATGAGAGCGTGTTCGAGGAGCCGATCAGGATGTCGCTGAAGTAGCCCGAAAGCCAGTAGATCATTAGGAACAGGAAGATGAACCAGCTCGGATTGGCGCCGATCCGAATACCGAAGACGCTGAAGAGCTTGATTGAGCGCTCGCCGAACATTTACTTATCCTCGCAGGGTCGCGCTTAGCCCTGCGGCGTGTGGCGCGCGACGATTGCGGCGGCATCAATTCCGGCTGGCAGCGCGCCGTAGTTGAGGCTGCGGTTATCTGACAGCCGAGCAGCGCAGAACGCGTCGGAAACGGCTGCTGGGGCGTGCTGAACGAGCAGCGCGGCCTGGAGCGCGATTGCCATCTGCTCGACGATCGTGCGGGCGCGGAACTCTAGGTTGTCGCCGTCGTTGAATTCGCTCTCGAGCCTTGCGATCGCGGAGTCGAGCCGCGCGTCGGCGCCAGCGGCGCGGCCCAGTTCGGAGAAGAACCCCGCGAGCGACTCTGGCTCGTGCCGCAGCGCGCGCAGCACGTCGAGCGCGATGACGTTGCCGGAGCCTTCCCAGATTGAGTTCAGCGGCGCCTCGCGGTAGAGCCGCGGCATTCCTGATTCCTCTACGTAACCGGCGCCACCGAGTACCTCCATCGCTTCAAAGGCATGCTGCGGCGCACGCTGACAGACGTAGTACTTAGAGACAGCCGTAGCTAGCCGTTTGAACTGTGCTGCGGCCGGGTCGTTCTCACCCTCGTCGTAGGCGCGTGCGAGGCGCATCGCGAGCACGGTTGCGGCCTCCGATTCGAGCGCCAGGTCGGCGAGCACGTTCGTCATTAGCGGTTGGTCGATCAGCTGCTTGCCGAAGGCGGCCCGGTGGGATGCGTGCCAAGTCGCTTGCGCTACGGCAGTGCGCATACCGGCGGCGCCGCCAAGAACGCAGTCAAGCCGCGTGTGGGCAACCATCTCGATGATTGTCGGAACTCCGCGGCCGGGCTCCCCGACCATTCGCGCGATCGCGCCGTCGTACTCAACTTCGCTGGAGGCGTTGGAACGGTTACCGAGTTTATCCTTGAGCCGCTCGATGCTGATCCTGTTGCGCGAGCCGTCGGGCAGGATTCGCGGCATTGCGAAGCACGAGATCCCTTCCGGCGCCTGCGCGAGGATCAGGAAGAGGTCGCTCATCGGAGCCGAGCAGAACCACTTGTGGCCGGTTATCTCGTATTCGGCACCAGGGCCACCGCCATTAAGAGGAGTTGCGGTCGTCGTGTTTGCGCGCACGTCGGAGCCGCCCTGCTTCTCGGTCATTGCCATGCCGCAGATCGCTGAGCCCTTCTCTGCGGCAGGCGTTGAGGAGGGGTCGTAGTTGGTTGAGGTCAGTAGTGGCTCCCACTCGGCAGCTAGATCCGGTTGGGCGCGGAGCGCTGGCACAGCGGCGAAGGTCATCGTCGTTGGGCAGGCGAAGCCGGCCTCGGCTTGTGTCGCTGTGATGAAAAGCGCGCCGCGAGCGACATTGGTTCCCTGCTCCTTACTGATCCAAGGCAGCGCGTGGAGTTCGTCACGGATCCCGGCTGCCATGAGTCGATGCCATGAATCGTCAAAGGTCACCTCATCGACGCGCTGGCCGTAGCGATCGAATCGGTCCAGTACCGGCGGCCGCTCGTTGGCTAGCTCGCCCCACTGCATCGGCTCTCCGCCCCAGAAGCGCCCGACCTCACTGGCCCGCTCGTTGGCCCAGCCGCCACCTTCGCGCTCGAGCGCCTCAACGAGCGGCAGGTTGTCCTCAAAAAGGTTGCGGTCGCTCAGCGGTGGCGGCTGATTGGTGACCTGATGAGTAGCCATTACTAGAGAGGGTACGCCGACCGCTCGCCGCGAGCATCTCAGTCGCTTGGCTAGCCTCTGACCAGCAAACTCCTAAAAGGACGCGATGTCGAAGATTGAGGTAAAGAATCCGGTAGTTGAGCTTGATGGCGATGAGATGACGCGGATCATCTGGAAGTTCATCAAAGAGCAGCTGATCCTGCCGTACTTAGATATTGACCTCAAGTACTACGACCTCGGGATCGAAAGTCGCGATGCCAGCGATGATCAGATCACCGTCGATGCCGCTAACGCGATCAAGCAGTTCGGCGTCGGCGTCAAGTGCGCCACGATCACTCCCGACGAGGAACGGGTAGAGGAGTTCGGCCTCAAGCAGATGTGGCGCTCGCCGAACGGGACTATCCGCAACATTCTCGGTGGCGTGATCTTCCGTGAGCCGATCGTTATCAGCAACGTGCCGCGCCTCGTGCCAAGTTGGACGAAGCCGATTGTGATCGGCCGTCATGCATTCGGCGATCAGTACAGGGCAACCGACCTAGTGATTCCCGGCGAAGGAACGCTGACGATGACCTACACGCCGAAGAACGGCGACGAGCCGATCGAGCTCGACGTTTACGACTTCCCCGGCGGTGGCGTTGCGATGGCGATGTACAACCTTGACGACTCGATCCGTGACTTTGCCCGCGCCTGCCTGCGCTATGGCCTCGAACACTCGATGCCTGTCTACCTCTCAACCAAGAACACGATCCTGAAGGCCTACGACGGCCGTTTCAAAGACATCTTCGAAGAGATCTATGAGGCCGAATTCAAGACCGAGTTCGAGGCCGCATCAATCACTTACGAGCACCGCCTGATCGATGACATGGTTGCCTCGGCGCTGAAGTGGGAGGGCGGATACGTCTGGGCCTGCAAGAACTACGACGGCGACGTCCAGTCAGACACGGTCGCGCAGGGCTTCGGTTCGCTGGGACTGATGACGAGCGTGCTGATGACGCCTGACGGCAAGACAGTTGAGGCCGAAGCTGCGCACGGCACCGTTACGCGCCACTACCGCCAGCACCAGCAGGGTAAGCCGACCTCAACCAATCCGATCGCTTCGATTTTCGCTTGGACGCGAGGCCTTCAGGCGCGCGGGCGGATCGACGAGACGCCCGAGGTCGTGGCGTTCGCGGAGGGGCTGGAGCAGGTTTGCATCGAGACTGTCGAGGCTGGCCTGATGACGAAGGATCTAGCTCGCCTTATTGGCCCCGATCAACCGTTTCAGACGACCGAGGAGTTTTTGGCTTCGGTTGACGAGCGGCTGCAGCTCGCAATGGCGTGAGCTCACTTCTATCTGTGACATAGCGCACTTCAGATCGCTGCGCGGCTCGCTAGCGTCTCCGATATCCACGCAAACTGCCAGGTAAGGGAGCACGAAAGATGAGCAGTCCGACGAAGATCACCGTCACCGGAGCTGCGGGCCAAATTGGCTACGCGCTGTTGTTCCGAATCGCCTCAGGACAGCTGCTTGGCCCCGACCGCCCAGTTGAACTTCGCTTGCTTGAGGTGACGCCGGCACTTGGCGCCGCTGAAGGAACGGCGATGGAGCTGCTCGACTGTGCATTCCCACTGCTCAGTGGGATTGAGATCAGCGACCAGCCCGATGAAGCATTCGACGGCGCCAACATTGGTTTCCTCGTCGGTGCGCGCCCGCGCACGAAGGGGATGGAGCGGGGCGACCTGCTCGAGGCGAATGGTGGAATCTTTGCGCCTCAGGGCAAGGCGATTAATGACAACGCCGCCGATGACATCCGCGTCCTTGTCGTCGGTAACCCAGCAAACACCAATGCACTCATCGCGATGAGCAACGCACCCGACGTTCCAGCGGAACGCTTCACTGCAATGACGCGGCTTGACCACAACCGCGCGATCGCCCAGCTGGCAAGCAAGACCTCGACGCCGGTTTCAGAAATCAAGCGGATGATTATCTGGGGCAACCACTCGGCGACTCAGTACCCAGACATCAGCTTCGCAACGATCGACGGAAAGCCGGCCACTGAAGTGATCGACGACCACGTCTGGTTCGAGGATCAATTCATCCGTCGTGTGCAGCAGCGCGGCGCCGAGGTGATTGAGGCTCGCGGTTCTTCCAGTGCCGCGTCGGCGGCCAACGCGGCAATCGATCACATGCACGACTGGGTACTCGGTTCAGCCGATGGCGATTACGTATCGATGGGGATCCCATCGGATGGCTCGTACGGCGTTGAAGAGGGCGTGATCAGCTCGTTCCCGGTCGTCTGCAGGGATGGAAACCACGAGATCGTTCAAGGCCTCGAGATCGAAGACTTCTCTCGTAGGCGGATTGACGCCAGCGTTGCTGAGTTGGTCGAAGAACGCGAGGCTGTAAAGCAAATGGGCCTACTCGGTTGAGCAGGCCCATTGCTGTTTCACGTTGTTTCTGAGCTAACGGCTCAGCGTGGGTACCAGCCGCGGCCCTTCTTGCGGACAAGGCCTTCTTTTTCGAGGCTGGGGAGGACGCGGTAAAGGTAGTTCTGCTTGATCCCCATCTCCTGTGCGATCTCGGGGATCGTGACGCCGGGGCTGGCGGTTACGAGCTCGAGTGCCTGCTTATCGCGGACTCCTGAACCCTTTGGACGGCCACGGCGGCCGCTGCCCTTGCCTGCGCCTGAGCCGCTGCGGCGGGCCGGCTTGGTTGCCGTGCGCGAGCTCGAAGTACCACGGCGAGCACCGCCAGCTCCGACCGAGCTGAGCGCGGCTACAGCTGCTTCGAGCCTGTCGTACTCATCAATGAGCGGGCGAAGCTCTTTGAGGCGCGATTCCATCTCGCTTCGCTTCTGGTCTACAAAGTCTGCCATGGTGGTTTTCTCCTAGGGGATTTTGCGGAAACTACGTAGTCCTCAACCTAGCAGCCGAAAAGCACACTTTGGGTGATCAACTACCCCATTTTTTGCGAGTAACAACGTGGCGCGAAGACGTGACTAAGTGAAAATCTGCTTCAACCGTTCCAGCGACGCCAACGCTTCACTCTCTGGGAGGTCGCCTGCGATTGCTCGCTGCGCCATGCGGCCGATGAGTCCCATCGGTGGGAAGAATTCGTTGCTGTAGTGGAATAGGGTCCCGCCCTTGCTTGCTTCTAGGCGGTAGCTGGTCTCTGCGCGCGAGCCCGCCGGGCCGCGTCCTTCCCACGTTGCGAGGTGTGGCTCATCGCAACTGATCAGTTCCCAGCTCACTTTAAGCGGCGCACCGCGGAGCTCCATCGTCTGCACCATCGTGAAACCCAGCCGCGCGGGCCCCTCATCACACTCGTTGAGTTTGCGGTGAATCGTCACCCAGTCACCGAGCCGCTGCGGGTTTAGTGCTACGTCCCAAACCTGCTGCGGCGTGGCGTCGATTTGAATCTTTGCGGTGACGGCTCCCATCGATGCTCCTAACGTGCCGCGAGCGGCTCTGATTTTTCCCATTGGCGAAGTGCGTTTGAGATTGCGGATTCGAGGCGGTGTAGGCGGACGTCGAAGAGCTCGCGGGCTGCAGCGTCATCGGCTAGAAGATCTCCGCTGAGTCCAGCCATCAGCGGTCCGACGAGTTCGCTCGCCTCGCCGGTGATCGAGGCCGCTACAGCGCTGGCGATCGGCGTGAGCGAGAACGGCAGCTCAACGGCCGGGCGTCCGAGCAGCATCGCGTCGCTGATTCGCTGAATCAGTTGGCCGTAGCTGACGGTGTCGGGTCCGGCGATGTCGAGCGTTAGTTGGCCTTCGACATCATCTGAAAGTCCGCCTGCCTTGAGATACGCGACTAGGTCACGCCCGTCGATTGGTTGTGTACGGAAGTCACGCCAGTCCGGTAGCGGCAGCAGCGGTGAGCGCTCCAGTAAGCGGACTAGAAAGCGGAATGATCGAGATTGCGCACTGATCACGATTGAGGCGCGGAAGGCGACTGCTTCCGGTGCGCATTCAAGTAGCGCTTGCTCGACGGCGAGGCGGCTAGCGAGGTGCTGCGAGGGAGCGCGGTCGGCCGGTACAAGGCCACCGAGGTAACAGACTCGCCGCAGGCCAGAGCGCTGAGCAGCGGCAGCGAAGTTCTCAGCTGAGCGAAGCTCGCGCTCGGCAAAGGACTCGTTCGCGGCCGAGGATTCCATCGAATGGATCAGGTAGTAGGCGAGGTCAACGCCGTCCAGCGCAGCCTCCAGGCCCTCGTTTGTGAGCAGGTCGCCGCGGAGGACCTCGTCGACACCGCTTGCCGTGACGCGCTCCGGATTGCGCGCCAAGGCACGCAGCTCGTGGCCGCCCCCGGTGAGCTCTGGCGCAAGCTGCGAGCCGATTGCTCCGCTTGCCCCTGTCAACAGAATTCGCATCGTCACTAGAGGCTACGAGGCTGGGAGCTAGCTCGGCTCAGTGGCGGCGATCGGCCCGAGCCGGTCGCAGCAGTAAGCGGCGATCGCCAGCGAAGCCGTCGCTGCAGGTGACGGGGCGTTGCGAAGCTGCACGATTCGGTCGTCGCCGGAGAAGACAAAGTCATCCACCAGCGCTCCATCGCGGCTTACTGCCTGCGCGCGGATTCCAGAAAATGATGGCTCTAGATCATCCGCGCCAAGCCCGCTAACCAGTCTGCTCGCCTCGCGTGCGTACGCACGCGAGCTGAGCGCCCAGGCGATTTCGCGTGGTGCTTGGCGCCGCCAGTGCCAGGCCATCCGGTAGCTGCCGGGCCAGTTCAGCGTCGCCCAAAGGTCCGCGCCGCTGAGTCGCCATCCGCTGCCGCGATCGCGCGCGGCAACCGGTAGTGCGGTCGGTCCAACTACGACGTCGCCGCCGATCCGCCGCGTCAGATGAACCCCAAGGAAGGGAAGCTCAGGGTCCGGGACTGGGTAGATCAAGCCACGGACGAGTTCGGGGCGCTTAAGCCGGAAGTAGGCGCCGCGAAAGGGGACTATTCGCGGGTCGGGGCTAGCGCCGCTGGCCTGGGCGAGGCGGTCGGATTGCAGCCCGGCGCAGACGATCGCGCCGCCACAGCTGGTGGCGCCACGCGAGTGGATCACGTTCGCGCCTTCGGTCGTGCGTTCCACTCGGTCCACTGCGCAGTTGTTTATTACCTCGCCGCCACGTGCTTCAATCTCGGCCGCCAGCGCTGCGCAAACAGCGGCGTAATCAACGATCCCCGTATCGGGCGAGTGGAGCGCGGCGATTCCGTTCGCGTGCGGCTCGACTTCGCGCAGCTCCGTTGCGCCGAGGCGCGTCACACGAACACCGTTTGCCAGCGCTCTCTGATGGAGTCGATCGAGCCCGCTCAGCTCAGTGTTTGTGGTCGCGACGATCAGCTTCCCAATCGGCTGAGCTGGCACGCCCAACTCGCTGCAGAGCTTGTAGAGCGCGGCTGCTCCTTCGACGCAAAGCTTCGCCTTCAGCGACCCAGGCTCGTAGTAGATTCCGGCGTGAATCACGCCACTGTTGTGTGAGCTTTGGTGGAGTGCGATTGCCTGTTCGCGTTCCAAGACGACGACTCGCGCGCGCGGCGCTCGAAGAAGCGCTTCGCGGGCAACCGCGAGGCCAACGATGCCACCACCGACGACGACTAAGTCGTAGCTCTGCGCCGGCTGGCGGCGAGTGGCCCAGTTGGTCTCAGTCACGCCTCTCAGATTCGCAGCTTGGCCTGCTCGATTCACCGAAGGTGCGGCCTTCTCTGTTACGCCGGCGTGAAAAAAGTGCGGCAGGTGCGGAACAGTGCGTTGCAGAGCTGTGCGTATTTTGATTGATTGCGCCGCGGCTTAGAAAACGAAAACAACGGTGGGGGGTGAAGCAAGTGGCGAGAGCAACCAAGGCAGCAAAAGCATCGTGCGACGACTGCTTCTTCCGCGCCCGGATGCTCTGCGCGCTCGAGCTCGACGATCCCTGCGTGACCTTCCGCCCCGATCATCCCGAAGGGCTGCGGCCACCGAGTCAGATGCGCTTCGTCTTCCGCCAAGAGCGCAGCACCAAGGCGGCGTGGGCCTTCCCTACGGCGGCCGAGCAGGCCGCGCTACACAGCGCCTAAGCGGCCCGAATCAGACGACTGCGTCAGGCGGCACCGGCTGCCCATCGCGCTCAGCCTTCGCGCGCGCCGCAGCCGCTACGCGGCCGATCCAATTCGCGCCGGGCGTATCGGTCAAACCATGGGCGATAATTGAGGTGAGGACGCAGAGGGCGGCGAGGTTTGTAACTTCGGTCGCTCCTGGAATGCCAAGCGCGAGTAGGAAGAGCGAGTAGGTCATCGTCGCAACGCCCTTCGGTCCAAACCAGCTCATGAAAGCCTTCGTCTGGGTGCTGAGCTTCTCGCGGTTGCCGATCAGCGAGAGCCAGACGCCAGCCGTCCGCGCGACGGTCAAGGTGACGATCACAACGGCGACTGCCGCCCAACCGTCGGAAAAGAGTGCCTGCACGGTCAGGATCGAACCGAACACGACGAAGATGCCGAGTTTGACCAGCTCGACAATCTCCTCGGCGCCGCTATTGAAGTAGTCGCGGATGTCGGCGCGGCGCACCCCGAGCGTGATCGCGCATACGTAAACAGCGATGAAGGCGTTGCCGTGGCCTTCGAACGAGATGATCCCGTAGGTCAGCAACGCAACGCCAAGGGCGTAGAGAACCTTGTGATGGTCGGGAATGCCGGAACCCTCACCAGAGCGTGGGATCACAACCGACGCGAGGTAACCGAGCGCGATCCCGGCGGCAAAGCCGATCGCCATGTCTTCGAGCATGAACTGCCACCAGACCATTCCGTCGCCGCCTCCTTTGAGCGCAGCGGCAACCGGGATGATCAGCGCCAGCGCGAGGCCGTCGTTTAGTCCCGATTCAAGATTCAACGAGTTACGGATGAGGCCGGGTACGCGCGGATTCGTCACGACCGCCGACGAGAGGACAGGGTCGGTCGGTGAAAGCAGCGCCCCGAGCAGGGCCGCCTCGAGCCAGCTGAGGCCGACGAGTAGATGGCCGGCGACGGTGATGATCGCGGCAGTAATCGGCATCGCGATGATCAGCTTGCGCAGCGGCAGGTGCCACTGCTTGGCGAGTAGCTCGGCCTCGACCTCTAGCCCGTCGCGGAAAAGAATGACGACCAAGGCGAGGATCGCGAGCTCCTTGACAAAGCCTTGCTGCGCGCTGAAGTCGAGCACGCCAAGGCCGCCCTGGCCGAGAGCGAAGCCGGTCAGCACGTAGAGCGCTGTCAGCGAAAGAAAGCTGCGCTTGACGTAGCCGGAGAGCAACGCTCCGATCACGAGCAGCGCGCCAAGCACAATCAGCGCGATCTGGAAAGTCTCCACCTAGGTAGAGTCTCAGAAGCAGAGGAAAGGGGCGAACAGCGCGATGCAAATTACAATTCTTGGCAAATCGCCCTCCTGGCCGGATGCCGGTGGAGCATGCAGCGGCTACCTATTAGAGGCCGCAAACACGAAGATTCTGATCGATTGCGGCAGCGGCGTTTTCGCCAAGCTGCGTGAACGAGTTGATTACGCGGAGCTCGACGCGATCGTAATTAGCCACTTCCACGGCGACCACTGTCTCGACCTAATGCCGTACGCCTACGCGCTGACCTATTCGCCGCGCTGGACGGCGACCAATCCAGCGCCGCGGCCGCGGCTGATTGTGCCTGCTGGCGGCGCCGAGATGCTCGCCCAGCTCGCTCACCTCTTTGGGCCGGGCGACACTATCGGTGGAGCCTTTGAGATCAGCGAATACGAACCGCAAGCAATATTGAAGGTGGGCGATTGTGAGCTGCGTTTCTGCGCCGTTCCTCACTTCATCCCGACCTTTGCGCTGTCGGTTACGGCGGATGGCGAACAAGGCCGCTTCACCTTCGGCGCCGATTGCGGCCCTAGCCAAGAGCTGATCGACTTTGCGCAGGGCAGCGACCTGCTGTTGATTGAATCGACGCTCCGCACTGGCGGCGACGACGAACCGCGCGGGCACCTGACCGCGACCGAAGCTGGCGAGCACGGCCGCGCCGCAAACGTCGGCAGATTGGTACTGACCCACATCCCAGACGAGCTTGATCAGGCGGTTTCGCTGGCCGAGGCCTCTGAAGCTTTCGGAGGCGAGGTCACGCTCGCTTCAGAGGGCGCGGTCTTTCAGTGCTGACAAAAAGTTGACGTAGCGGCTATGCTGCTCGCTCGGTATTCCACTAGGGAGATTGATGATGGCTTCGGCTTCTGAACGTGCGGCAAGCGCCGCAAGCGCAGCACAAGACCTACTCGGCAACCCGTACGTCCGTCGGGTAGTTGAAGACCCCGAGATTCGCGACAACGCCCGCGTTGCCTACAGCGCAGCGCGCGAAGCGATCGAGCGGATTTCAAACAGCGACAACCCTGCTTCCGCAATCCTTGACGATCGCAAGGTTCAGCGCTCAATCAAGCGTGCCGGTGAGGCCGCAATGGAGACGCGCGCGCTGATCATTCAGCCGCGTCGCTCGCACCACATCGTCCGCAACCTCGTAATCCTCAGCGCTGGCGCCGTACTGGCAATCGCGCTGAGCGAGGGACTACGCAACAAGGTCCTCGACCTGTTGTTTGGTGCCGAGGAAGAGTTCGATTACGTACCGACTACCGCTCCGCCAGCGCCCAGCGCCAAAGCTGAAGCGCCTTCGACGGCCGATGTCGCTGCGAGCAACGGCAAGGCCGATACGGCCGACGCTGAAGCCGCTGACGACAGCGAGTAGCTCCTAGCGAGACGCTAGTAGCGGTACGTCGTGGACTATCTGCGACGGATCGAACGATGCCGGGTAGATCGTCGTAATTTTGCCGCTGGCCGTAATTCCGTAGACCAAGGCCGAATGCGCAACTAGGCCCGGTGAGGCAGAGTCGCGCTGCGAGCCCACGCTCCAATCGGCCCAAGCCTTGGAGAGCTGTCTGGGCGAGCCGGTCAGGTAGAGCATCCTTCCGGTCATCTGCTGGCGTGCGAGGTAGGCGGCAACCTCCTTCCGCGTGTCCCCTTGCGGATCGGCGGAGACGGCGATGATTTCCAGCTTCGATGCGTTCGGCCCAAGCTTGACCTGTGCTTCGCGGAGGTTGGCCGTGATCAGCGGACATACATCAGGGCAGTGCGTGTAGAGGAAAGTCACGAGCACTGCCTTCCCGCGGTAGGCCGCTAGGTTGATCGGCGCGCCGCCGGAGTAGTTGCTCAGAGCGAGCGGCGGAGCGATCTTTGCTGGCTTGGCGAGCGTCGCGTCGTAGCCGCCAGCAGGCGGGCTGCGCTGGGCCCCAGAAGGGAGGCTTGGCCCAGACGATTGATTAATCAGCAGGAAGCTGAAGATGCCGATCCCAGCAACCAGCAGCATGATTGGAAGTAGTAGTCCTACCCACCTTTTGGGTAGCGCTTCTGGCTCGTGTCCGCCGTCCGGGTCAGGGGGTCCATCCGTCGATTGACGTTGTGAACTGCTCGGAGGCAACGACGAGGTCATCAGGCTGAACCAACGCCGAGTCTAGTCGCAGCCTCAATCGCTGCGGCTTCGGCCAGGCAAGTGCAATTAATCCCTGCTGTCCTATCCAGTCCTGTATACATGAGCCACGCACGGGGGAAGGCTTACGACCATCCGTGCTTGAGCGGGGGAGTTTGTGGGGAAGCGGTTGGTGGTTATCTGCGCTGCAGTAGCGCTGGTGGTCGCCCTAATTGCGCTCTACATCTCCAGCTGGGTCACGGTCGTACCGCCGTCGGTCGATGCCGCGAGCGTCGGCCCCGGCGGGTCAGGGGGAGCACAACTGACGCTTCAGACCGTGGCCGCTGTTGGCCCTCGGTTGAGCTCGTCTCGGCCGCACTGGGTTTCATACTTGGTCTACCGAAACGGCAAGTGGGAGCGGAGTACGAATTTCACGCTGCCGGCAAATTCGCTGGTGCGGGTGACGGTCTACAACTACGACGGCGAGAGTGGCCTGCGCAACCCATATTTCTCGCAGCCGCAGGGCACCACCGGTGGAACGGAGGTAGTTGACGGCAAGACCGTTAGAGCGCTCGACAGCCCGGACTACGCCTCGCACACGTTTGCAATCCCTGGGCTTGGGATTTTTGTGCCGATCCCTGGCGTCAAGGATGATGCAAAGAATCCGTGTGACACTGCGCCCTGCGCGCTGTCTAACGCGCATCGAACGGTCACGTTCAGTTTCCGCACCGGGGGCAAGGGTCGATTCCGCTGGCAGTGCTTCGTGCCCTGCGCTGCAGGGACGATCACCGGCTTCGGTGGCGCTATGCAGACCATCGGCTACATGGACGGCTTCGTGAAGGTCGTTTAGATGAGTGAACCCAACCACGCCCGTCGTCTGGGCGCCATTTGGCTAGTCGCCACTCTGATCGCGACGCCGCTCGTGATCTTCGTGCTCGGGCCCGTCCTTCCACCTGGTAACGGAAGCGAGCAGGCCTCCGGTCACGTCACTGATAACACGGTGCTGATGGCCGTGATGACGCCGGTTTTGTTGTTACTGATCGTCTACTTCGTCTACGCGCTGGTGGCATTTAGGCAAGAGCCGGGGGGGATCCTTGAAGGGCCGGCGATTCGCGGAAATGCTCGCGTGCAGATTGCTTGGATCGTGGTGACATCGGCGATCGTTCTCTCGTTGGCCGCGTACGGCACCGCGCGGCTGCTCGAGGATGGCGCCGGCTCGGGCGGCGGGTCGTCGCCGGTAGTGGTTCCTGCTGGGCCGAAGCTACAGGTTCAGGTGATTGGTCAGCAGTGGGCTTTCACTTACAGGTACCCGAGCTACGGCGGAGTTGAGACACCTCACTTGGTCCTCCCGGTTGGGCAGATGGTTGAGCTGCACGTGACCTCGCTCGACGTTGTTCACTCATTCTGGGCCTATCAGCTCGGCGTGAAAGCCGATGCCAATCCCGGCCAGGACAACATCGCGTTTGTCAAACCGACTGAGCTGGAGAGCTTCAGCGTGCGCTGCTCTGAGCTCTGCGGTCTCTGGCATGGCTACATGTTTGACCACGGCAATGTCGTTAGCGCAGCGGACTTTAAGAGCTGGATTGCGCAGCAGCGCGTGAAGTTCGCGCCGAGTCAGAAGCTGCTTCCGCCTTACAGCACTACCTACATCCCTGAACCAGCGAGGCGGGCCGGATGAGCGACACAGAAGCTGCTGAACGCGCCGCGATGCCAACCTGGCGTCGACTGCTCGGGTTTAACCTGCTGACCGCGGTGATCCTTGCAATCGTCGGTTACTACTTCGGATGGTGGCTCGGCAACCAGTTCAGTAGTTCGAGCCGGGACTACGTAGCCGACCTTGACTACAACGACGTCGCGTTGATTCTTGCCTACCTCTTCGGCGTAGTCGGCTTTCTCGTCGGCCTTGGTTTCGCAAACTACCCGCTTGCACGCTTAATCGGTCGGCCTCCATCGCTGCGAGCGAAAGAAGGTCGTGGGGTCTCACGCTACTTCGGCCTCTGCACCGATCACAAGGTCGTAGGGATGCAGTATCTCGTCGGCATCGGGATCTTCTTCTTCGTCGGCGGCGTCAACGCGATGCTGATCCGCCTGGAGCTGCTCAATCCGACGCCGACGACGATCGGTCCAAGTCAGTACCTCTCGCTCGTCGGCATGCACGGCACGATGATGATGGGAATGATGACTTCGGGCATCCTCGGCCCGTTTGCGAACTACTTCGTGCCGTTGATGATCGGCGCTCGGCGGATGGCCTTCCCGCGGATTGAGGCGCTGACCTTCTGGCTGCTGATGGCGGCCGGTTTCATTCTGATGTCAACGATCTTCTTCGGCGGCTTCCCCACCGGTTGGACCGGCTATCAGCCGCTTGCCGATCAGACCGTGGCCGGGATGGACTCCTACCTCTGCTTCTTCGCGCTCGTAGGGCTCTCGATGACACTGCTCGGGCTGAACATGCTGGCGACGATCATCTCGCTGCGTGCGCCGGGGCTCACATGGTCGCGCCTACCGATCTTCGTCTGGGCGGTCTTTGCGACCTCGATACTGATGGTGCTCGCCGCGCCGATGTTGATCGGCACGCTGCTGATGGCGATGCTGGACCGCACCATCGACACTTCGTTCTTCGTCGCTGGCGCCGGCGGTAGCTCGTTCCTTTACGAGAACCTTTTCTGGTTCTTTGGTCATCCAGAGGTTTACGTGCTGGCGCTCCCGGGCTTCGGCATCGTGCTCGAACTGATTCCTGTATTCACTCGCAAACCTCTCTGGGGCTACCGACTCGCGGTGGCAGGCATGCTCGGCGTCTCGCTGATGAGTTTCTTTGTCTGGCAGCACCACCTATTCGTCAGCGGAATCAACGCCGCGCTGCGGCCCTTCTACATGCTCTCGACCGAGATCATCTCGATCCCAACCGGCTTTATCTTCCTCTGCGTTATGGGAACGCTCTGGCGCGCGCGGATCACGCTCGCCGTGCCGATGCTGTTCTGCCTTGGTTGGGCATTCAACTTTCTGATCGGCGGGCTATCGGGCGTATTCCTCTCCGACGCCCCGAGCGACACCGACACGCACGGGTCGTTCTTCGTCATGGCCCACTTCCATTACACGATCATGGGCGGGCTGATCTTTACCTTCTTCGCGGCGATCTATTACTGGGTGCCGAAGATGACCGGGCTCAGTTTCAATGAACGGCTCGCGAAGGTCCACTTCTGGGTGATGTTCATCGCCTTCAACTCGACCTTCCTGCCGCTCTTCGTGCTCGGGATGAAGGGGATGCCGCGGCGCGTCAGCACCTATGCCGACAACCTGCAGGGGCTAAACGTTTGGGTCTCCGTCTCGGCCTTCGTTCTCGGCCTTTCGATGTTGGTCTTCCTAGTCAATCTGGTCTACTCGCTGCTGATAGCCCGCAACCGCTCGCCACATAATCCGTGGCGGTCGAAGTCGCTCGAGTGGCAGACGCCAACTCCGGTCCCGGTCAACAACTTCGAGCAGATACCGGTGATCGAGAGCGATCCATATGACTACGGGGTGCCGCTAGCTGGGAATGGGGTGAGCTGAGAATGACGACCCCGGATCAAACCCCGGCTCCAGTCTCAGTGCCGGCAGTGCCGCATGGCGTTGAGATTCCACCTGAGCCACCTGAGATTGGCGCGCGAGCGCTTTACATCGCTGCGCGGCTGCTGGCTGGCGCGACGACCTTCTTCTTCGTCGCATTCCTTTTCGCATTCTTCTACCTGCGCTCGCTCAACCAGAACGGCAAGTGGATGACGGCCCACGTCCATCCCGACAAGACGGTGGGCATTGTGATCGTCATCTGCGTCGTGCTGAGCGCGGTTGCCGCCTACATCGCGTCGCGTCACATGCGCCGCGAGCATCGTGGTTGGCTGATCCCGGCGATCATCTCGATCCTGCTCGGGTTGGCGGCTGTCGTGGTTCAGGCGATTGCCTACGGTTCGCAAGGTTTTGGGCCGACAGATGGCGCCTATGCGAGCGTGTACGTGGGGTGGACGGCGTTCTTCATGGTGGCGGTCATCTGCACGCTCTATTGGCTAGAGACTCAGGTTGCGACTGAGCTGCGTGCGCGTCGCGATCCGGCGCACTCGAAGGGCGACATCTCCGACCCGGACCAGCTGATTGAGCCCGGTCTGGCTGCCGCTTCGTTCTTCTGGGGCTATCTAGCTGCCGTCGGCGTTGTCACCTACGCGGTCCTCTACCTGGTCTGATGCCAGCCGCCGCCGGCAGCTCCCGCAGCAACCACCTTTGGGACGGGGCGGTTTGGGCGCTGATCGCCTATTCGCTGATCGCGATTGCGCTCGACCTGCCTCTTGTCCCCGTGGTGGTCGCAGCGGTGCTGTTCTGGCTCGGATCCTCGCGGACAGTTGTCGCCGAGCGCTGCCGCCGAGTCCGCAGATGGCGGGACGTTTCGTTCATGGCTGGGCTTTCCGTGATCGCGCTCGCGCTCAGCTCACCGATCGATCAGTTCTCGGGCCAGCTGTTCTGGGTTCACATGGTTCAGCACGTTCTACTACTGACCGTTGCCGCGCCGCTGATCATGCTTGGGCAGCCTTGGGTGCGCCTCTGGCGCGCACTACCGTTGGGGTTTCGGCGCTCACTGGCGCGCGCGTTTATGCAGCGGCGTTGGGGCATCGCCTTGCGGCGGGCTGCGACGGCGCTCGGCCAGCCGCTGCCGTCGTTTATCGCGTTCTCTGGAGTTTTGCTCATTTGGCATGTACCAGTTCTATTTGACGCGACGCTGACCTCTGCGCCGCTTCACGTACTTGAGCACGCGCTCTTCTTCACGACTGCGCTGATGTTCTGGAAGCAGGTGATCAGTTCACGTCCGCTCAAGTCGCAGCTAAGTGCTGTTGGCCGGGTCGGTTACCTGACCGCGGCGATGGTTGTTAGCTGGCTGCTGGCGGTGGTGCTCGCGCTCGCGCCGCATGCGCTCTACGCGCCCTACGCTGACGAGCTATCGCGCCCTGGTGGGATCTCGGCGCTCAGTGATCAGCAGATAGCCGCCGGAGTGATGTGGGTGCCAGGATCGATCGGATTCACGATCGCCTTCTTCTTCTGCTTTCAAGCTTGGTTGGCGCCGGTCGGGTCGCCGCGACTACCAGCGAAACAGGTCGGTCTGGCGACCGACCATTAAGGAGGGGTTTTGATGTCGCTTGCTCTTATTCAAACGGTCGCTGCGTTTCCGGCCGGCTCGGTGCTGACGCTGGTCCTACCGCTCGGCGCGCTGATAGCCGTAGTGATTTGGTACCTCGTACTTTGGCGCCGTGGCGCTGGCGACAGTTGAGGGCCTGCCGCGCTTACGGGAAGATTTTCCCGAACTTGGCGAACAGGCGCAGGTTGCCCTTTGGGCGCAGCTTGCGCGAGAAGAGCAGTTTGCGAGCGTCGACGCGCTTGGCAAAGAGGTCGGCCCAGTCGTCGAACGAGATCACGAGTTTCAGTGACGGCTTGCGCGCCGCGCCGCGCGCGGCGCTGCACTTGCCCGCGTCGAAGCTGACCTGCCACGGCTCGGCGTCCGTGAAGGCCCACTCGATCACCGTTCCTGAAGGCACAGCGTGGACGTCGCCCGCCCGCGCGATCGCATCGAACATCACCTCGGTCGCGTAAGGATCGCGTGAGGCTGGGCGGTCCGGGCCAACAAGATTTGCCTGCAGCAGCACGCGGCCGCGGTCGGCACGCTCGTCGAGCGGCAAGTCAACCGGTATCGGCGAGCGCTCGACGGTGTGAAGATCGATCCCGACCGCTTTGAGCCGCATCTCGAGCGCCTTGACGCCGTCGCGGCCGAGATCGTCGTAGGAGTAGTTGAAGGCGGTGAAGTAGCTCTCATCCCAGTTCGGTGGCATCGCGACGCCGGAGATGAAGACGCCGTTCTCACGAAGGACGTCGAGCACGGCGGTCTCGGTGCCTTTCGGGTCGGCGTCGTAGAGGTCGGCTAGTGCCTTCACGCCGAAGGCGATGTGGCGCTGCTCGTCGAGCGCCACGTTGGCGATTCCTGAGCGGAAGCCAGGTAGCAGGTCCTCCTCTTCGAGGAAGGCCTCGATCACGTGCTGGCCAGGCTGCGCGAGCGAGGCCTCAATCAAGATGTGGTAGAGCGTGATCGCCCGCGCAAACTGCTGCGGCGACTGGTCGGCTCGCAGCGCCACGCACATGTCCTCAAGCCCTTGGAAGATCATCTTGTGGCCCCAGCTGAGCTCGCCCACGGTGGCGTTCATGCCGCCCGCGATGCTGCCGTCGCCAAGGCCGACGACCTCATTCATGAAGCGGTTGAAGAAGACGCTGTGGCGTGCCTCGTCAACCTGCTGCGTGGCGATGAAGTACTTCTGCTCCTCGAGCGGAGCGGCGTCGATGTAGGGCGAAAGGCCGTCGGTGACGGCGTCCTCACCGTGGAAGAAGAGCGAAAAGAGCCACATCGCCGTGCGGCGCTGGGCATCGGTCATCTTCTCTTCCCAGTCGATCTTGTCCTGGCTGAAGTCGATCTCGGTTGCTGACCAGTTGCCGCGCTCCCAGCGCTCGTAAAGATCGGTGTAGCTGATGTCGTCGGCGGCGCGGCGGGTTGCCGGGCGCGGGGCGGTGGTTGCCATCTAGGAGCTCCTTTGCGGCTGCGTGATCAAATTTGACAGCGTGTCAGGTGAAAGCATAACCGCTCGCGCTCCGTGTGCCACCCGCTTTATGCGAGCTTCGGGCTCTGCCAAGGTTCAGCTAGCTTCGCCGACAGCAGCGCTGGGAGATCGTCGATCGCAACGCGCTCCTGCGAGAGCGAATCGCGCTCGCGGATCGTGACCGTGCGGTCACCGATCGAGTCATGGTCGATCGTCACGCACCAGGGCGTACCGATCTCATCCTGGCGGCGGTAGCGCTTGCCGATCGAGCCGCCCTCGTCGTACTCGGTCGTCATCAGCCCGCGTAGCGACTCGAAGGCTTCGCGAGCCAGCTCCGGCTGACCATCCTTCTTTACCAGTGGTAGAACCGCAACCTTCACCGGTGCCAGACGGGGGTGGAGACGAAGAACAGTGCGCACGTCACCTTCGACCTCCTCCTCGTCGTAGGCGTCGACGAGAAAGGCGAGCGTTGCGCGGTCGGCGCCGGCAGCTGGTTCGATCACGTGCGGCACGTACTTCTCGCCGCTGGCCTGGTCGAAGTATTCGAGCTTCTCGCCTGAGAACTCGGTGTGCTGCTTGAGGTCAAAGTCGCCGCGGTTGGCGATCCCCTCAAGCTCCGACCAGCCGATCGGGAAGAGGTACTCGATGTCGCTCGTACCGCTCGAGTAGTGGCTCAGCTCATCCTGCTCGTGGACGCGAAGCTGGAGGTGGTCGGGGCGAATCCCAAGATCGGTGTACCAGCGCTGCCGTTCGGTGCTCCAAAACTCGAACCACTCGTCGGCCTCGGCCGGCGGAACGAAGAACTCCATCTCCATCTGTTCGAACTCGCGCGTGCGGAAGATGAAGTTGCCGGGCGTGATCTCGTTGCGGAACGACTTTCCTACCTGGGCGATCCCGAACGGGGGCTTCTTGCGCGAGAACTGCAGCACGTTCTTGAAGTTGATGAAAATCCCTTGCGCAGTTTCCGGCCGCAGATAGGCGATCGAGCCGGAATCCTTCAGCGGGCCGACCGTGGTCTCAAACATCAGGTTGAACTCGCGTGCCTCGGTCAGCTCGCAGTCAGGCCCTTCGCCGGGCTGCTTGGAAGGCTTATTCGGGCAGGCCAGCTGGTCGAGGTGATCGGCGCGAAAACGCTGGCCGCAGTGCTTGCAGTCGACCATCGGGTCGCTGAAACCACCAACGTGGCCGCTTGCCTCCCAGACGCGCGGGTGCTGGAGGATCGCTGAGTCGAGCGCGACCACATCATCACGCTGCTGCAGCAGCGAACGCCACCACTCTCCCTTGACGTTGGTCTTCAGCAGCACGCCGTAATGGCCAAAGTCATAGGTCGAGCCGAGGCCACCGTAAATCTCGGAGGAAGGGAAGATAAATCCACGCCGCTTGCAGAGCGCGACGATCTTGTCCATTGTCACTGTGTCTTCAGCCATCGCCCCATGCTACGCGTGCGGCGCGCGGCAACGCTCTGAGCCGCTCCTATACTTCGGCTGCGATGCCAACTTACGAGTACAGACGCCCCGATGGGACGACCTTCGAGATCGTCCAGAAGATGGCCGACGACGCCCTCACGGTTGACCCTGAGACCGGCGTGCCGGTCGAGCGCGTATTTCACCCGGTCGCAATTCACTTCAAAGGCAAGGGTTTCCACAACACCGACTACGGCACAAAGCGCCGCAACCGCGAGCTGGAAGCGTCGGCCAAAGAGGGTGCCGATAAGCACGATGCGAAGACGGCCGAGAAGGCCAAGGCCGACTCAAGCTCATCGTCGGGCGATGCGCCTAAGAGCGATCTCAAACCGAAGGCTAAGGGCGACGAGAAGAAGTCGAAGCCGAAGCCCTCGGGCTCAAAAGACTGACGCTTAGCCGTCTAGGAACTTCTGCACCTGGCTCTGTCTCGAAGCCGGACTCACCGTCAGTCCGGCGCCGCCGTCGGGAAGCGTTAGCACTCCGTCCGGCTTCAGGAACGCTGGTGTGCCGCTGCCTGAGCTGGCGATCGTTGCGATTAAACTGAGCAGGCCAGCGGCCCCCATGTCGGTTGAGACGGTCTGTGGTGCATTCCAAGCGATGAAGGGCCAGCGGATGAAGCCGAACGGGGAGTGGAGCCGCGAGCGCATCGCGTTGATGATCTTCTGTTGGTTGATGACGCGGGTGAGGTCGCTGTCGGCCGGGTTGCATTCGTTCTTTCTCGTTCGCGCCAGGGCTAGTGCTTGGTCGCCATCGATGTGCGTCGTCCCGGCTTTCAGCCGCAGCGTGTAGCCCCCGTTCGCAAAGCCGCCGTTGATCTTCGAGATTACGCAGCCGCCAGTGAAGTCAACCCCGCCCATCGAATTGACTAGGTTCGGGAACTTGGCGAAGTTGACGACGATCACATGGTTGATGTCAATTCCCAAGTACGAGCGCAGCGTACGGATTGAAAGCGCGGCGCCGCCAAAGGCGTAGGCCGCGTTGACTTTGTTCAGTCCGTAGCCAGGAATATTCACCACCGTGTCGCGGGGAATCGAGAGCTTCGAACCGTGTCCGCCTCCGACGCGCATCAGCTGGATCGAGTCGGAGCGGCTTGGCCCCGATGTTGCGGCGCCGGGCTCCTTCGTCCCCTTCGCCCGCAGGTCGGAGCCGAGGATCAGAATGTTGGTCGGTGAGACTATTGGGATCCCGGCCGGGCTAAGGGCTGCTTTGGCCTTGTCGTCAACTTGGGTTTGGAGGAACTGCGCGCTGTAAAGGAAGATCACTAGCGAGAGCGCCACCCAGCCGATCACCGCCAGCAGAAATGTCTTGATGATTCGGCCGATCGTCCACTTCTTGCGTCGACGTTGGCGCTTAGCGCGGGGTGGCCTCGGCTCCCGCGGCGGCCTCGGCGCTTGCGGCTCCCGCGGCTCCCTCGGCTCTCTTCCGGCTGGTTGAGGCGGTTCACTTGGCTTCGCTCGCGGCCGCGAGCGGTAGACGTTGTAACTAGCCGTTGGGTCGCGCTCTGGCTCGCCGCGTGGCTTTCGGGGATCAGGTGGCACTGCCGGTATGGTGGCGGCTGTGGCGGCTAACTGCGTAATTGGCGTTGATATCGGCGGTACGAAGATGGCCGTCGGCGTTGTCGACGAGTCGCTTGGGGTGCTTCATCGGATTCAGCAAGCCTCCGACGGCGAAGACGCCACTGAACTCCTCGACCGCCTCACGGCGATGGTTGATGAAGCGATCGAAGCCGCACCCGGTGAGGTGCTCGGAGTGGGCTTTGGCGTGGCCGGCATTCTTGACGCGAAGACGGGGATGATCGCCGCCTCACCGCATCTGCCGCTAGTCGGCGTTCCTTTCGAAGCTTTGATGGGGGAGCGGCTGGGCGTGCCGGTCGCAGTTGATAACGACGGCAACACTTCGATGTTGGCCGAGTGGCTACACGGCGCGGCGAAGGGTGCCAGCGATGCTGTGATGCTGACAGTGGGTACTGGGATCGGCGGCGGGATCGTCGCCAACGGCGAGCTCGTGCGCGGCAGCAGTGGCGGCGGAGCTGAGTTCGGCCACATGGTCGTCGACCAGGACGGTGAGCGGTGCAGCTGCGGTGGCGTAGGTCATTACGAGTGGTACGCCTCGGGCGATGCGATCGGCCGAGCCGGCCAGCTTGCTGCTGTGGAACATCCGGATTCAGCTCTGGCTGAGGCCGCGGCCGCCGGGCGCGAGATCACCGGCTCACTGGTTACAGAGTTCGGTCACGATGGCGACGCTGCCTCGGTTGAGGCGATCGTGAAGGTTGGGCAGCGACTTGGGCAGGGGATGGTCTCGATCGCCAACATCTTTAATCCGCAGCTGATCGTCGTCGGTGGCGGCGCGATCGCTGCGGGCGACCTGCTGCTGGACCCGGCGCGCGAGATTGTCGAGCGCGAGGCGCTGGCATCGCTCGGCACAAACGTCAGCGTCGTTCCCGCCCAATTCGGTGCCGACGCGGGCGTGATCGGTGCCGCCGTCCTGGCTCTCGAGCAGCCGGCGGCAGCGTGAGCGCGGCCGGTCGACTGGTTGTCTGCCCGACGCCGATCGGCAATCTTGAGGACATCACTCTCCGCGCGATTGAGGAGCTCCGAAACGCCGACGTAATCGCGTGCGAGGACACACGTACGACGAAGGTGTTGCTCGACCGCTACGAGATCACAACTCCGCGCGTTCGCTACGACGAGCACGCCGAGAAGCGCGCGACTCCGGGCCTAGTCAAGCGGATCGAAGGCGGTGAGACGGTGGCGCTTGTGAGCGATGCCGGCACGCCGCTAGTCAGCGACCCCGGCTTCGTTCTGCTGCAGGCGGCGCTGGCGGCGGGTCTGCCGGTCGAGGTGCTGCCGGGCCCAAGTTCCGTTCTGACAGCGCTGGTTGCATCGGGGCTTCCGGCCGAGCGCTGGCGCTTCGTCGGGTTTCTGCCGCGCAAGCGTGGTGAGCTGCTGGCGCTACTTGAGAACGAGGAGACGCTCGTTGCGTTCGAGTCGCCGCGGCGCGCCGGCGCGACGCTGACCCTGCTCGCTGAGCTCGATGCTGAGCGGCCGGTCGCGCTCTGCCGCGAGATGACGAAGCGCTTTGAGGAGATCGTTCGCGGTAGCGCCGCTGAGCTGGCGGAACGCTATGCAGCGGCGCCGCCAAAGGGTGAAGTGGTGCTGGTGATCGGTGCCGCTGAGGCTGGCACCAGCGATCGCGCCAGCGCCGAGCAGGCGGTGCGTGAGCTTGTAGAGGCCGGCGCCAAGCCGCGCCCTGCGGCGACGGTGGTCGCTGGCTTGACTGGGCTGAGCGCAAACGAGCTCTACCGCGCAGTAGCCGCCTCGGGAGACTGAGTCGCCGCTCAGGCGCTAGGGAAGAGCTGCGCCAATGCCGCGCTTCGGAGCTGCGGCGCCATGAAGTGGAAGGTGACGCCGACGTTCAGATCCTGCGCAGTGGAGCCAAGCGCAGCGAGATCGCTGGCCGGTTCGAAGATCTGGCCGACAACGAACTCAGCTCGGATCAGTGGATCGATGAACGAGAAGAGTGAGCGGTAGAGCGTCTCGTCATCGGGGCGTTCAGCGGCGGGGAGAGTGATTGCAAGCGGCGGCAGTTCAGCCGCGCCGAGCAGGTCGCCGTCGTCGAGCCGCGGAGTCATCAGAAAGGCTGAAACACCGGGCCGCCCGCGCACCATCAGCGACCACAGCAGAACGTCGGCGCCGCGCACGTCGGGAAGGAAGCCGGTGTGGACATGGATCACGCGCAGACCCGGCAGCTCAAGGATCTCAGCTGGCATGATCCCGCCGCCGGTGAAGAGCAGCAGCTCGGCGCCGCTGGCAGCGATCGCCTCGCGCAGCGCCGGGTCGCGGTAGCCGCTGACGGCAACGCGCTCGACCGGCGCGCCAAAGTCGTCGTAGGAGAAGGAGTCGAACATCTCCGAGATCAGCCCGGCCGGGTCGTCGAGCTGGCCCGCGAGCCCGGCTGTGATTGCCGCGATTAGCTCACGGTTTCCGGCGCGCATTCGGTGCGGATGAAAGTTTTGCGCACGCTCCTGAGCCTTCTCCGCCTTGGCGAGGCCGCGGCCCGTCACCTTCGCCAGCGGCGAATTGCGCGGGTCTTTGATCATCAGAATGATCCGCTCCGGCGACATTCCAGCGCGCTGCATTCGCGCCAGATAGGCGCGCGCCTGCGGCCCTTCCCATGCCAGCACGGTGAGTGGAATTTGGCGGCTCATCGGGCGCCTGCGCTATTGGCGACGGCAGCGCTGAAGCTGGCCTGCGCCCAGCCGCTCAGTTCGGCCCGCATTGGTAGCTGTTCGTTCTGCTCAATCGCCTTCAGTGCACTGTTGAGGCACTTCAGCGACCAGCCGTCTGGATCGTTGCCTGTGGTGGCAGGTTCAGCGTTGATTAGCAGAACGCAGGTCGCTCCAGCTACAACCTCCGGCGCCGCCAGCGGCGCTTCCTTATCTGGCTTCCAGTCGGCGCTGTAATCGGCCTGGAGTCGCTTGAAGACGTCGATCTGGCGGCAAAGCTCGTTGATCTCGTCGCGCTCCGCGCCGAGCGCTGCGATGCCGTCGCCGAGCCGCGCTCTAACGACTGCGGCGCTACTGGTCTGCCCCTCGGCGGTGGCTGCGGCTGCTGGCTGGAGCGCGGCGATCTGGGAAATGATTTCGGCTGGCGCTGTGCTCATCAGGAGGACCCGCGCTGAAGATAACGGTCGGCCTTCGCGGCGATCACGTCGGCGGCAACGGCGCCGCTGCGGCCGACGTTGTAGATGTTCGCTTCGCGCGCCGCGCGGATCGAGTCGACCCAGCGGTCCCGCTCGCCGACCAGCTCAGCTACCGCGCCAGCAATCTGATCGCCGTTGTCAGGCGCGACGACCTTGCCGATCTGCTCGCGCACGGTTGCTTCAAATGGCTCGATCCCAAGCTCCTCGTAGCCCGGATTGTTGATCTTGCGCGGTACATCAATAAAGAGAACCGGACGCTCAGTTCCAAAGGCGAACTCCAGCGCCGCACCGGACCAGTCGCTGACCATTAGGTCGGCGCGCTGGAGCGAATCCTGTGAGGCGACGTTCTCTTCAAGCGAGAAGTTGGGGTCGCCGGCGAAGCGTTCAGCGAGCTGATCGATCGCCGCGCCGGTGTGCTTGCGCGTCATCGGGTGTGGCCGCGCGATCACGGCGGCGCCGGTCGCCAGCAGCGCCTCGATAACCGCCTCGCCGCAGCTCTCAAAGATGCAGTTAGGTCCCCACGACGGCGCGACGACGATCAGCGGCTGCTCGTTCGGCGCGCGCTGCTCATCGGTTAGCTCGGCGCGCCGCTCGATGATCGCGTCGAGCCTCCCGTAGCCGTGCTCAATCAGCTCCTTCTCCGGCAACCCCTGCAGCTCCTCGCGGCGGCGCGTTTCGGCGACCATGTATGGGCCGACGCAGAGAATCGCTTCGTAGAAGTCAAAGCCATCAGGCTCGTAGATCATGTGAGTGCTGGCCATTGAGTGGTGGACGTAGAGGTGCTGGATGCCGAGCGAATCGGTCAGGCGACTCTTCGGCAGCAGCTTCGTACCTAGCTGCGGCACGGTCGCGACGACAACGCCGGCCTCCATCGTCTGGAAGGTGAACGCGCGCTTGGCTCCCTCGCCGATGTTGAAGACTTGCATTCCCTCTGGCGTATCACTGAGCAGTGGGTCGGAGTCGCTCGAAGTGAGGTAGGCCAGCTCGCGGCCGTGGCGACCAAGCAGCTCGCTGACGATCGGCTCGTAGTGCGGCCATGACCCGCCGTCCTCGGCGTAGAAGGTGATCGCCCGCTGCGACTTCGTCAGCTTGCCGTACTTCGGCTTGCCGCCGTCTTTCTTGAACAGCGCCATCGGTCGCTCAATCGCGTAGCGGGTCGAAGCGGGTGTCGAGCAGTCCGCGCGTGTGGAGATCTTCAAAGCGGTCGAGGTCCTCAACCGTGTCAACCTCGAGCCAGCCGCCTTCGACCGGCACGGCATGGACGGCAATGCCGGAGTCGATCAGATGCTGGAGCAGGTCGGTCATGTACATAGCGTCTGGGGTGCGGCCGCCGAAGCGTGTTTCAGGGTCGATCGCATCGATCGCGGCGACCATCTTCTCAGCGCCGCTGGATGAGACGCGAATTAGGCCCATGTACTGGCCTTCAATCTCGTCAAGACTCTTTGGCGGGTTGCCAAGTTCGATCACGTTGCCGTCGTCATCGAGCCGCAGCGTCTCTGCATCGTCGAGCGGGTCTTCCATCCGCATCGCCCAAAGGCTCTGCCAGCCCAGGTCGATCGTGATCGAGACGTCGGCCTCGTCGGCCAGTAGCGCTTTGACGATGTTCGGCTGGTAGATGATGTCGCCGTAAGCGATCAGCAGATCATCGCCGCTGAGCAGCTGCTCGCGAGCGGCAATCAAGCTGACGACCATGTTGGTCGAATCGAAGCGCGGGTTATGGACGCGCCGCGTGCCGTAGCTCTCAAGCTGGTCTGCGCGGTAGCCGGTCGCGATCGTGATGTCGCTGATGCCAACCCGTGCGAGCACTTCAAGCTGCCACTCCAAGAGCGGCTTGCCGGCCAGCGGCACGAGCGCCTTTGGGCGATCTTCGGTGTATGGCCGCAGGCGGTTGCCTTCTCCGGCGGCGAGGATGATTGCGCGCGTCATTCAGCTCTGTCCAATCAGTTGTTCTATTAGGGCGATGTCGTCGGCGTCAGTTTCGCCACGCTCGGGGTGCCACATCAGCGCGACCTGGGGGAGCGTGGAGTGAACGATCGCTTCAACTGTGCCGTCGGGGGCGGTTGCGGCCAGCTCCCAGCGATCGGGAATGGCGATCTGCTCGGCTCCCCAGTTGTGGAACGAGTTGACGCTGCGACCGTCACGGATCGGCCAATTGGCGGCCGCTGGATGCGCCGTGATCACGTGATCCTGCGCGACGTGGCCTTCGACCGGAACGAGCCTGCCGCCGCCGCTATCAACGATCAGCTGGAGGCCGCGGCAGACCGCCAGCAGCGGGATCGAAAGCTCGGTTGCCTGTTGCAACAGCAAGGCCTCGGTGCGATCGCGCTCCGGCGCGGCGTCGGCGCCATCGACGAGGTGAGCGAGGTCGTTGCCGCCGGTCAACACGATTAGCGCCGGGTCGGCGGCGGCGAGCCATGACGAAGGGTCGGCAAGCGAGTTGGGCATCGGCAGTGTTATTAGCTCAAGCTGCTCGAGTAACGCCGCCCAGCGCTGGTCGAGCGCATCGCGGCGCTCACCGCGATCGGCGAAGGCCTCAACCCGCTGGCTGACTACGGCCCGGCCGCCGGCGCCGCTCATCCGAGGATCTCGATCGTTCGGCTCGAACAGTCAAGGCTTACGACGGTCGCCGATGCGAGCGCATCGAAGCGCGTCTCACCAACCCCGATTGCGGCCGGTATTCCAAGCTCTGCTGCGCGCACCGCCATGTGCGAATTGGCGCCGCCGTACATCGTGATCAGGCCGGCGATGTTGCGCGCCAGCATCCAGTCATAGCCAGGATCTGCTGTGGCGATTAGGACGAGTTTGCCGGCGACCTCTACCGACGGGCTCGCTGGCTCCACGACGAGCTCAGCTTGAACCGCGCCAGTGGTAATGAAGTTTGGCTCAGCTTGATCCTGCTCGAAGCAGCTGACATTGCTGTCGGCGTTGAGCTGCGCCGGGAGGCATACAGCCTGGCTGAGTAGGTGCAGCTCAACTCCCTCGTCTGAGCGGCCGAGCAGATAGTCGCGTGGATCGCCGAGCACTTCGCGGCATCGTAGGAGATCCTCGAGCGCAACGTGAGCGAGTTGCTCGCGATTGACCCCAACGGAAGCGCCGTATTCGGCGATCGCTTCGAGTGCGAGACTCAGGGCGCGAGTGAAAACGAACTTGCCCTGCTCGCGGCCAGCGATCGCATTTCGCGCGAAGCGGTCGAAAGCGGCGGCGTCGATGCCGAGGCCGAGTGCTTCCAGCGCCGTGGTTATTGCAGCCCCGCTCGCCGCTTGCCACTGGAACGGCTCTTGAGCTTCCGGTTCGCTCGCGCGCTCGATGATCGGGCCGAGGTACTCGTCTGCGGCGCCGGCGTACCAGAGCGAAGTGATGTCGTACGTCCCCGGTCGTAGATGGCCGTAGCTGGCAATCAACTGATCCCAGCTAAGCGCGCCCTGCTTCACCTGCCAGGCATCGCTGCGCAGCGTGCTGAGGACGGTCTCAACCGACGCCAAGAAGCGATCGGCTTCGTCTGCCGGCAGCGCGCCGGCAGTAACCAGCGAGCGCAGCAGAGTCGTGGCGACGAAAGCTCCGCGGGCAAGGTGCGCAAAGAGTGGCGTGCCGATGCTGCGGGCGGCCTCCAGCTGCGCGGCCGCGCGCTCGAGCGGCGGCATACCGGACGCTTCGATCTCGTTAATCCGCGCCGACAGCGCGGGAAGCGCGGCGAGGTCACCGTCAACGCGGGCGATTCCGGCGGCCGTGATCTCGCGCAGCGCAGCGGCGAGCTGTTCAACGTCGGCGCTACTTAGCCCAGCCTCGAGCAGCCGCTGCGAGCTTTGCTCAAAGTTAGGCGTCAGGCAGGTGAAGAGAATGTCGAACTCGACCTTGTCGTGGAGCTCTGGGTGCTGCTCGAGACGCGCTAGATATGCGTCAACTAGGCGCTCGGCCAGATCATCCGGGAGCGCTGCAGGAATGAACGAGTTGAAGCTTGCCCGAACGTCAACATAGGGGTGACCAGCCAGCTCGAACAAGAGCGGGCAAGGGCGGACGTCGCGGTAGCCGTACTCTGCCCGCTGCTGAGCCCAGACCTGATCGGTGACGAGGTATTGGTAGAGGCTCGCGGCAAGCCGCTTCGGCGTGGTGCCGATGATCTCAGCAGGGTTCCAGTCGCTCATAACACTGAAGTAGGGGCTGGCACCAAGCAGCGTCGGGCCGGGAGCAGTCCGCGCTGCGAGCGCTGCCGCTGCCTCTCCGATCGCTTCCTCGACGTCCTCGTCGGCAGCCGAAGCGGGGCCGTGCGTCATAACGATCGGCCTCGCCTGAAGGATGTGCGTCTTATCGCCGCAGACGGCAAACTCGATGTCTAGCGAGTCATGGCCGATCAGTGCTTCGATCCGGCGAACGGTGTCGATCACGCCGGCCAGCGTTTTGGGAACAGCGGCTGGCGTTTCTGCGGCTCTATGGACAACAAGGGTGCGTACGCTGCGCCCCGCGGTGACGGCGTCCGTTGACTGCGACGAGTCGTCGTAGTTGATCACGTAGTAAGGCGCGCCGGTGGCATGCGTGCGCGTCATGACGACGCCGCTGGCGACGACGTCCGTGAGCATCTCCTGGACGAGCACTTGGTCGTCATCTTCGGCCGTGCCGTAGGAGGTCAGTACTTCGCCGATCGCGTCGCTCAGCGCTGCACCGGTCCTTTCGACGTTGAGGATGCTGGTGTAGCGGCCGGCGCCGGAGTCAAGCCAGCCGTCTTCGGAGCGGGCGCTGCTGCGAACGATCAGGCGCCCGCCCGGAAGTTGATCGAGGATCTCTGCCGTGATCGCGTCTGGTTCGCTCGCCCAGCGATCTGCTCTAAATGAGACCTGTGCCCCAATCACGCCGCCGTGGTCCATCGGGCGAAGGCGTTCAAGCGACTCGGCTTTTGTGCCGAGGATGAAACGCGCGAGGTCCTGCTTGGCGTTTAGTTCGGCCCAATCGCCGTCGAGATCGACTGCGCCCACGCTTAAACCGGCTGCGAGGCAAAAGGCGACGATGTCGGGCAAAGTTGCGTTTGGTTCGATCCGGCCATCGCTGAGAGCGGCGGTGAGGAGGCTGATCGCTTCACTGCCGAAGCGCGCGATGCCGGCAAGCTCTGCGTTGGCGCTTTCTGTCGGTACGAGCCTGCCTATCTGCTTTACCTCGGTGCCATCAACTAGCACCTTCTCGGCGGCTGCGAGGTCTTTTGCGGATCGGTCGCTGTAGCGCTCGCGCCAGCGCGAGTCGACTGCTACGGCGACGTCACCGGGCGTGTCGCGCAGCGCCGTCACGGAGCTCGGTCGCAGTACTACGTCGGAGTAGGCCACGTAGGTCGTTCGCTCAGGGTCGAGTCCTGCCAGAGCCAGCGACGCTGCCGGGCCGCTGTGCTGCCAATCCGGGTTCAGCACCATCTGCACCGCTGGGTAGCGGAGGACAATCTCTTCGGCCCTGTAGCCGCCGACAAATCGAATCTCAACGTCGTCAACTGCGGCCAGCGCAGCGAGTGTCCAATCGAGCACTCGGCCGTGTTCGGGGATGTCAACAACCGCCGATGGCAGACCTCCCCAGACGGCGCGTCCGGCGCCGAGAATTACCGCGAGCGGCGGTTTTGTCGCGGCGGACACGCCAAAATCGTAGCGGTCAGCGGCCGCCGCGCTGGACTCGTTGATTGCGTCGCGTGTCCCGCCTGAGCCCATTCGTGTTGCGCGATTGATTCAAAACCGCGCCGACGCTCACGAGTTCGCTCTCGCTGCGCCAATCCAAATTTACAGTCGCGGAAATGACCGCAATTGCTTCTCGATCGCTCGCGTTCGCGCTCCTCGCTTTGCTCGTCAGTCCGCTGGCTGCAGAGGCTGGGCAGTGGAGTTGGCCGCTCGCAAGTCACCGCGTGGCGCGCAGCTTCGACTTTGACGGCCGCGATCCGTATCGCGCCGGCGCGAAGCGCGGTGTGACGCTGAGCGGGCGGCCCGGCGCTCAGGTGTTCTCGGCCTGTTCCGGCATCGTCAGCTTTGCTGGGAGGCTCCCCGATGGGCGGCGCGGGGTGACCGTCCGCTGCGGCGATCTTTCTGCAACCGAGCTGGGTCTCAGTAGCGCTGAGGTCGGCAGGGGGCAGACAGTGATTGCAGGCCAGCCGCTCGGCACGCTAGCCGTGAACGGCATGCTTGCAGTAGGCGCGCGGAGAACCACGGAGCGCAGTGGGTACCGCGATCCCGTCGAACTTTTTGGCGCGCAACCGGCCGGCCGTTCGCCAGCGCCGCTTGCGCCGCGCGGCCGCAGACCAAAGCCTGCCCCTCCGGCGGCGGTGCGAGAGCCCGCACCAATCCCTGGTGCATCACCGTGGCTGCTTGCCGCAGCGTGGTTTGGCCTTGGTCTCTGTGGCACAGCAGTTGGGGCTGGAATCGCGCTTCGCGGGCGTGGTCGTCGGCGGGCGATGGCGCCCGCCGCGGCGAGCCAGCCCCAGAGTGATCACTGATTCAGCGATCTCCTCCCTCCGTGCCTCCGCGCCCGCTAGCGTTCAGCGCGATGGCCCGGCCCACTTTCTACGTAACAACACCGATCTACTACGTCAATGCTGCTCCTCATTTAGGGCACGCGTACACGTCGATCGCGGCCGACGTGCTGGCGCGCCATCACCGCCAGCGCGGCGAAGATGTCTTCTTCCTTACTGGCACCGACGAGCACGGCGAGCCGGTTGCGCTTGCTGCAGCCGCCGAAGGCGTTGACCCGCAGCAGTTGGCTGACAAGAACGCCGAGCGGTTCCGCGCGCTGATGCCTCAGCTGGAGGCCAGCAACGACTTCTTCATCCGCACCAGTGATGCGCAGCACGTCGCGGCGGTGCAGGAGATCCTTGAGCGCGTTAAGGCCAATGGGTACGTCTTCGAAGGCACATACGAAGGCTGGTACTGCCCGCGCTGCGCTGACTTTAAGACGGCACAGGAGGTCGCCGAAGGTAATACCTGCCCGATTCACGGGATTGAGTTGACGCGCGAGAACGAACAGAACTGGTTCTTCCAGCTCTCCGCTTTTCAGGAGCGCTTAGAGCAGCTATTCGACGGCCAGCCCGACTTTGTCCAGCCGAAGACGCGTTACAACGAGGCTCGCTCGTTCCTTGAAAGTGGGCTCCAGGACGTTTCGCTGTCCCGTCGCGGACTCGACTGGGGCATCCCTGTTCCTTGGGACCAAGATCAGACGATCTACGTCTGGTGGGATGCCTTGCTCAACTACTACACCGCACTTACCTACGCCGAACCCGGAGAGGACCTCGTCGATCGCTTCTGGCCTGCCAGCTACCAACTGATCGGCAAGGACATCCTCAAGTTCCACGCGATCTACTGGCCGGCGCTGCTGATGGCGGCCGATCTACCTGTGCCTCAGCGCCTCTTCGTCCATGGCTTTCTGCTGATGGACGGCGAGAAGATGAGCAAGTCGCTCGGCAACGTGCTCGACCCGTTTGCCGTGATCGAACGCTACGGCGCCGACGCGCTGCGTTTCTATCTGCTTCGCGATGTGCCGTTTGGTTCAGACGGTTCGGTTTCGGCAGCATCATTTGAGGCGCGCTACGAGAACGAGCTCGCCAACGAGTATGGGAACCTCGCTGCGCGCACAATCGCGATGGTTCACCGCTATCGCGACGGCACAGTGCCAGCCGCGCAGCTCGACAGCGAGCTAGCAACCAACTTCGATGGCCTGCCCGAACAGGTTGCTCAGCTGATCGACGGCGCTGAGGTGACGCAGGCTCTGGAGGCGATCTGGGAGCGCGTTCGGCGCTGCAACCAGTACGTAGAGGAACGCGCGCCATGGAAGCTCGCCAGTGACGAGGCAAGCAGCGATCAGCTCGACATCGTGTTGGCGACTCTCTGCGAGGCGCTTCGCTCGCTGACAGTGCTGCTCGCGCCTTGGCTGCCAGCTAGCGCCGCGAAGCTGCTTGAAGCGCTCGGAGCCCCCGATGAAAGCTATGCCGCGGCGCCATTTGGCAGCGGTTCGCTAGGGCCAATTGAGAAGATTGAGCCAATGTTCCCGAAGGATCCGAGTGCCGGGGCCGAGCAATGATCGATAGCCACACCCATCTTGATTTCTGCGAGCAGCCCAACGAGCAGCTTGTAAACGAGGCGCTGGAGGCAGGGGTTACAAAGATCCTGACCGTCGGCACCGACGCATCAAGCTCGCGTGACGCGCTTGCGGCGGCCGCGCAGTTCCCGTCGGTCTTCGCTGCTGTCGGCCATCATCCCAACAATGCGACCGGCTTCTCCGGCGCCGACAGCGCCGAACTGCGCGAGCTCGCTTCAAGTCAGCTCTGCCACGCCGTTGGTGAGACCGGCTTCGATCAGTACCGCGAAGGTGCGCCGCTGGAAGATCAGCGGCGAGCATTTCACGCCCAGATTGAGATCGCTGGCGAGCTTGACAAGCCGCTGATCATTCACACCCGCGAGGCCGACGACCTATCGATCGACACTCTGAGAGAACGGGCCGACGGAGTTCGCGTGATTCTCCACTGCTTCACGATGCCGACGCGGCTCGAGCAGTGCCTTGCCGAAGGCTGGTGGATCTCATTCGCCGGCAACGTCACCTACCCGAAGGCGAGCGACTTGGCGCAGTCGGTTCTGCTCGTGCCAGACGATCGTTTGTTGGTTGAGACCGACGCGCCGTACCTGAGCCCTCAGGCGACACGCCGAGAGCGCAACCGGCCAGCGTGCGTAACCGAAACGGCGCGCTTCATCGCTGAGGCGCGCGGAGTTGAGTACGCGACCTTTAGCGAGATGGTCGATCGCAACGCGGCCGAACTGTTCGGCTGGTGAGCGCCGTGGCGGGCTCAACTGAGGACCAACTGCCGGTCCAGCCGAGCCTGCGGCGGATTCGCGAGTTCAACGTTCGGCCGAAACATGACCTCGGCCAAAACTTCCTGATCGATTCCAACATCCTCGGCGTTATCGACCGCCTCGCTGCGCTTGGGCCTGATGATGTTGTGCTTGAGATCGGAGGCGGGCTTGGCGTGCTCAGCGAGCATCTCGCTCCGCTATGCGGTCACCTGCACGTAATTGAGTTAGATCAGGCACTCGTCCCGGCGCTTGAAGACGCGATCTCGGGCAGCCCCAACACGTCTCTACACGTTGGCGACGCGATGACTCTCGACCTAACTGAGCTCGACCCGCCACCAACTAAAGTCGTCGCCAATCTTCCCTACGGAATTGCCGCGACGGTCGTGCTGCGTACGGTCGAGCTGCTGCCGGGGGTAACCGGCTGGGTCGCGATGGTGCAGCGCGAGGTTGGCGAGCGGCTCGCGGCAAGCGTTGGCGACAAGGCTTACGGCGCGCCGTCGGTAATTGCACAGCTCTCCTGCGAGGTGCAGGTCGCACGCGCGGTTTCGCGCAACGTCTTTCATCCGGTGCCGAATGTGGATTCGGTCTTGATCACGCTCCAACGAGTTGCTCCGCCGCCGAGTGACGAGCTGCGGCGGCTCGTGCGCGCTGCCTTTGCCCACCGTCGCAAAGCGCTTCCGCGCTCGCTGGCGACGGCGGGATACGGCGACGGTGAGATTCGCGATCGCGCGCGCGCTGCGCTCGAGAGGATGGCTCTGCCGCTCGACGTTCGAGCTGAGCGCCTGTCACCCGATCAGTTTCGCGAGCTGCTGGAGGAGCTGAACCGATGAGCGCCTTGCGTGAACTGGCGCCAGCAAAGATTAACCTTGGCCTGACGCTCGGGCCGCTCCGTGACGATGGTCGCCACAGGCTTGTGACCGTTATGCAGCCGGTCGCGCTCTGCGACAGCCTCGAACTAGTCCCAGCCGAGCTCGGAGCCAGTGAAGATCAAACACTCTGCCCTGGCGTCGAAGGGGAAAACCTTGTCGATAAAGCCGTTGCGGGATTCCGCGCGGTCAGCGGCTGGCGCGGGGCGCCTCTACGGATCGAGATCTCGAAGAAGATCCCTGTCGCTGCGGGCATGGCAGGCGGCTCGGCCGATGCTGGCGCTGCCCTAAGGCTGCTTTCGCGCGTATCGGGTATCGCTGACGAAGATGTTCTGATGACGGTCGCGCGTGATCTCGGCGCGGACGTACCCGGTCAACTGCAGCCACGTCGCTACCTCGCGAGCGGAGCTGGGGAGGAGCTTCGGGCGCTCCCTGAGGCAGCACCGTTTGGCGTTCTCGTAGTGCCATCTGAGCGCCAGCTTTCGACCGCCGATGTGTTCGCTGAAGCTGACCGACTTGGACTTGCTCGCAGCGTCGCTGAGCTCGAGTCGAGGCAGGCCGAGCTCGTTGGCGCACTCGCCGCCGGCGCCGCTTTCGCACCGACCGAGCTGCTGGTCAACGACCTTGAGCCGGCCGCCGTTTCACTTGCCCCGGAGCTTGCATGGACGCTTGATGAGGTTCGCAGCGCCGGCGCCGACCATGCTTTGGTTTGCGGCTCGGGACCGACGGTGATAGGCCTCTTCGGTGACCTTGATCGCGCGCGCGGAGCGGCGCTCGCGCTTTCAGGCCGCACGCCAGCGCCGTTCGCGGTTGAACCTTGGTATCCAACAGTTATGCCGTCAGCCAATAGCGATGGGGCTGCATCAGCATGAAGATCTTGCCGTTGCTTGGAGCTGCAGCGATCGTCTTCTTGCTCATTCGGCGCCGCAAGAAGTTGGAGCTGCCGCTGATCGTCGGCGGTGTGCTCGTGGCCGGGGCCCTCGCCGCCTACGGCAGTGGCATGTTCGTGCTGCCAAACCTTGAGCAGCTCTTGACGAGCATCGGAACGACGCTCGGCGACTGGACCTACCTACTCGTTGGCGCGCTCGCATTCCTCGAGAGTGGGGCCTTCGTCGGGCTAATCGCCCCAGGAGAGACCGCGATGGTCGTTGGCGGAGTGGTGGCCGGGCAGGGCGTCATTTCGGTTGTCACGCTGATCGGGATCGTTTGGATCGCGGCGACGCTAGGCGACCTTGTCAGCTA
>CAIJLJ010000164.1 GCA_903821395.1 uncultured Solirubrobacterales bacterium
CGTCCACTTCGTGGACTCCGTACAGTTCGAGGCGCGCTCTCTCTGCTGGCCCGCGGGGAGAGAGGAACCGAGAGCGTTTAACAGCGGAGCCCGTTTTCGCGGGACGGAGCCGCTGACGGTTAACTGGCCAGCGCATCGGTCGACGTGGCCCTGTCGGACGCGGGCGCGAATGCCCGAGCGAGTGCGACGCGGGCGAGCAGGTCGAGTTCCTCCCGCGCGGTGCCTGCGCGCGCGAGCGCTGTAGCGAGAGTGTCCCTCAGCTTCTTGAGGTAGGCCACGACCGCGATCTGCTCCTCCCGTGACGGGACAGGGACCGGGAACGCCAGAAGCTTGTCGGTCTCGAGCTTCCGCGTGTCGTGCGTCGACTTCGCAACCAGCGCCAGCAGGCCCCGGTTCCGAGCGCGCAAGGCGAACAGAAGGTACTCGGCGTCGATCTCCGTCGCGTGCAGCGCCTTCATGTCCTGGTTGATGGCTGCGTCGACCGTGAGCCGACCAACCGGCACCGTCCGCACAAGGATCATGCCGCGCGTAACGATCAGGATCGCGCCTGCCCTCACGACCTTTGCAGCAGACTCCTGCGTGGCTGTCGCCGAGATGTGGTCCTCGGAGTCATCGATCTCCCAGCGCTTCATGTCTTTCGGCGAGACCCACGGAACGTTCCCTGCCCAGTACGTCGGGTTCGCCTTCGATGGCGTGCCACCCCCCTGCACTCGGACCAGCTCGCCGAGCGGACGAGCAACGGCAATCCGAGCCAGTCGGTCCTCAGCCGCGCGTTCCCACGCAGCCGCAAGCGCGACGTCGGACAGGTTCCGAAGTCGCGAGGCCTCTCGGACCTTGCTCTCGAGCGCTTCAAGCCGAGCCACGACCCGGCGCTGTTCGTGCAGCGGCGGCAGCGGCACTTCGATATCCAGGAACGCCTTCTTCGAGAGAGTGCGGTTCCTGCCAGCCCCTCCGGGCGACACGCGTAGTAGCGCGTCGAGCCCCTCCTTCGTGCGGAAGTAGTGGAGCAAGAAGCGGCTGTCGAGTCGCGCCGAGTCCGCTCGAAATGTCGGGAAGCGATGCGAGCCGATCATGCCTTTCTCGGCGTCGCTGACGATTCCGACGGCTCCCTCCCACGCGAACACGATGTTCAGGACGAAGTCGCCAGGCTCCACCCAGAAGACCTTCTTGTCACCGAGGGCGGCGCCGGACACGGGCTCCTTGTGGAAGAGCCCACGCCCGTGGGAGCGGATGCCGATCTCCCGATACTCAGCAGCACCGTCCACATCGATCGGTCGAGGGAGGTGCTTCAACACGTCGCCAATGCGCGCACGGGACCAGCTCATCTCACGCCCTCGGCGGCAAGCTGCTTCTGTACGTCCTCGAGAATCGCGATCAGAGCGCGTTCTGCGCTGAGTGCGCGCTGCACGAGTTCGGCCGCGGGCAGACGCTCGAGGTCGTCTGCGGCGTTCGGGTTTGCCAAGTCGAGATTCGAGCCCTTCGCGAGCACGCCCTCTGCCGATACCCTCCACGCTTGCGGCCCTTCGACGCGCTTGCTCCACCAGTCTTTGAGCGGAGTGAACTCCTCGAACTGGATCGGTGCTGTCTTCGTGTACTTCTTCCGGCCCTCCGGCAGCGGGTGCTCGTAGAACCAGATGTCACCGGTTGGGCCGGTGCGATCGAAGAAGAGGAGGTTCGTAGGGATCGGCGTATACGGCTCGAAGACGCCGTTCGGCAGGCGCACGACGGTGTGGAGGTTGAACTCCCGGAGCAGC
>CAIJLJ010000165.1 GCA_903821395.1 uncultured Solirubrobacterales bacterium
ACCGAGGAAGGGGACGGAGGGGATCACCCTGGAGGTGCCGTCCCCGTCGGGCTCGCTGCGGCTGAAGGTCACCGCGCAGGGGACGCGGCTGGTGTTGCAGGGCGACGGTCTGTTCGTCGTCGTCGCGCACCCGTCCCCCGAGGGCCGGGCGGAGCACTTCGGGTGCGAGGTCCAGTACCAGGGGCGCATCCTCTCGACGGGAGTCACGGGCCTCGACGTGGTGCGCTCGGTGCGCCACGCGCTCTGGCACGCGATCTTCCCGGGGACGCCTGCGGAGATCGTCCACGCGCACACGCTGGTGGGCCGCATGGACCTCGCTGTGGACGTCCTGCACGAGGGGCCGCGCGCGGAGGATGCAGTCGATCGATTCTACGAAGAAGAGAGCCCGACGGCGGTCTACAGCCGCTTCTGCACGCACACCTCGTCTCGCCGTGCCTCTCAGCTGCTCCAGATCCTCGGCACGAAGGAGATGGGCCGCACGTTCCGCTGCGGCAGCGATCCGCTCTACCGCATCTACGAGCGCGAGAAGCACACCGAGGACGGACACTGGGCGGTCCTCAAGGACACCTACGAACGGCTCGGGTACGACGGGTCGAGCCCGGTTCTGCGCTGCGAGGCCCAGGTGCGTCGCTCCGGGTGGATGCGGGACCAGCGGTGCTCGTGCGAGTCGTGCGTTGCCGACGCTGGCAGGGCTGGCAAGGCGATCACGACGTGGACCGAGGATGAGGCGATGCGACACGTCCCGGGCATCGCGAAGGAGCTCTTCGAGCGGTTCCGGCACACGACCCCGGAGCCCCATGTCCCGAAGAAGCTGTGCCCGTCCTCGCCGCTCTGGGAGGTGGTGTTGGAGGGCACGTCGCTGCTGACGCGAGAGGACGACGCCTCCGTCGTCGTGCAGCTGCGGTGCGTGCAGCGGAAGCTCATGCGGGAGAACCGCCAGAAGGCGATCGACAAGGCGGCGATCGAACTCGCGGCGATCGGCCTGGAGGAGGGCGACCAGCCTGCGACGGTGTCGGACGTCCTCATGGCGTCGAAGGATCGGCTCGCTGCCCGCCTTGAGGCGGAGGAAGGCCGACAGGAGGTCATCAGGATCGCCTCACGGGCGCGCTACAAGGCGGGGCTACCGCCCGATCCGAAGCTCACGGAGGAAATCTTGAACGGGTGGCAGTCGGACTACGCGCTACGCCGCAGGAAGTCGCTGGTCCGTCGTGGTCGGTTCGATGGGACCGAGGCTGCGAGGTACGCGCCCGGTGACGCCACGGGTGTTCGTGTTCTCGTTCCGGCCACTGAGGTGCGGCGACCGTTGAAGGTGGCGTCGGCCTGAGAGGCGAGCATCCTCCGGATGCGGCAGAACGTGGTGCAACGCCACTCCCATTAGCGCTTCCGGCTTGGGAGGATGCGCTGGATCGGGGAGCTGCTGGAGCGCGTCGACCGTGAGGGACGCTAGCACCCCTGCGCGGCCTCGAAGAGCGCCTTCGCCATGCGCTTCTCTGCCGCGGTCGGGGCGCGCAGGAGCCCCGCCGGAATCTGGAACGCCGTGCGCGGATCTCGCGCGAAGACAACGCTCGCCACCCCGCCTCCCCAGCCGTCCACGACGCCCGCCCCGAGCTGCTCGTTCCGCACGTCGACAACCCACGAGCCCATGCGGACCTTCATGCCGCGCACCGTAGCATGGTGTTCGTTGCCTGGATGTTCCAATCGCTGCCATGGCACCACGCTCGAAGTAGTTCCGAAAGGACGCTCGCTCATGGCGTCCTTCGGTCGCGCGGCTAGGGCTTCTTTTGCCTGATCGCAGCGTACTTTGTTTCAAGCCACTCCAACGCGTGAAGCTGATCTTCAACCTTCGCGCGTCGGATTGTCTTCATCAAGTTCAGACGATCTGGCTTCGCGGGAGCGCTGTTTTGCAGCCCTTCGTTACAGCTGGAGCATACGGCTCGCAAGTTACCAGGGTCGTCTGATCCGCCCTTGTCCTTGTCGATGATGTGTCCCATCACCAATCTGACTTTGCGTGTTGCGTTGAATGGATCTGGGTCGCTGGCACCTAGGCCACACATCTGACATGTATAGCCATTTCGCTCTAGTACGAATGCTCGAGTCTCTTTGGAGATACCTCGTGTGAATGCTGGAACACGTTTGGCTGTCTCCAGTAGATACTGACCCGGCTTCAGGTCTGCGCGGTCTTTGTGAGATAGGATCTGATACCCTTCCT
>CAIJLJ010000166.1 GCA_903821395.1 uncultured Solirubrobacterales bacterium
ACTACACCGTGTCGGCCCGCCACCGGAGGTGCTCGAAAGCGCGATCGATTGGGAGCTGATCAAACTTGCCGAGCCGGCGATCGAGCGCGGCGAGAAGGTCACAATTGAGCGCCCTGTCCGCAACGTCAACCGCTGCGTCGGTGGTCTGCTCTCGAGCCGCATCGCTGAGGTTCGAGGAGCCGAAGGACTGCCGGAGGGGACTATTGAGATCGCGCTCGAAGGTTCGGCCGGGCAAAGTTTCGCTGGCTGGCTCGCCCCGGGAGTCACGATCACGCTGCGCGGCGACGCAAACGACTACACGGGCAAGGGCCTCTCCGGAGGAATCTTCTCGGTCGCGCCGCTCGATTTGGTCGACTTCGCCGCCGAGCAGAACGTGATTGCTGGCAACACGGTGCTTTACGGCGCAACCGATGGGCGGGCCTTCTTCCGCGGCCTCGCCGGCGAGCGCTTCGCGGTGCGGAACTCGGGCGCCAGCGCAGTTGTTGAAGGCGTAGGCGATCACGGCTGCGAGTACATGACAGGTGGGCGTGTTGTGGTGCTCGGTCCGACGGGCCGTAACTTTGGCGCAGGAATGAGCGGCGGTCTCGCATTCGTTCTCGACGAGGATGGAACGTTCGCGCAGCGAGTCAACCCTGAGATGGTCAACCAGCTGGAGCCGCTCGATGAGGCCGACGCGATCGAGGTTCGCAACCTAGTTGCCGAGCACGTCGAGCGCACCGGCTCGGTGGTTGGTCAGCGCGTGCTAGACAACTGGGCCGAGCTGCAGGGCTCATTCGTCAAGATCTTCCCGGCCGACTACAAGCGAGTCTTGGCCGAGCTAGCCCAGCAGGAGCAGGAGAACGCCGATCACCCAACGGTTGACGCAAGCGAGGTTGGCCGCTGATGGGACAGACCGGAGGTTTTCTCAAGATTGAGCGCGTTGGAATTCCGTATAAGGATCCGATCGAGCGCGTCGAGTTAGAGCCGTACAAAGAGTTCGTCGAGACCCGCCCCGACGAGGAGCTTGCTGCCCAAGGCGCTCGCTGCATGGAGTGCGGCGTTCCGTTCTGCCACAGCGGCTGCCCGCTCGGAAACCTGATTCCAGACTTCAACGACCTCGTCTATCACCAGGATTGGGAGGCGGCGATCATCCGTCTCCACGCAACCAACAACTTCCCTGAGTTCACCGGGCGGCTCTGCCCGGCGCCGTGCGAGGCGGCCTGCGTACTTGAGATTCGCGAGGGTGATTCGGTAACGATCAAGCAGATCGAACTTTCGATCATTGACCGCGCCTGGCAGGAAGGGTGGGTCAAGCCCGAACCGCCACAGGTCGAGAGCGGGCGCTCGGTCGCGGTTGTCGGTTCCGGCCCGGCCGGCTTGGCGGCGGCGCAGCAGCTGCGCCGCGCCGGCCACAAAGTTGTCGTGTTCGAGCGCGACGAGGCGCCTGGCGGCTTGATTCGTTTCGGAGTCCCCGACTTCAAGATCGAAAAGCACGTCATTGACCGCCGTGTGCAGCAGCTGATCGATGAAGGCGTAGAGCTGCGCTATGGCGTCGACGTCGGCGCCGACATCAGCGCTGAGCAGCTCAAGGGCGACTTTGACGCCGTCGTCTTGGCGATTGGCTCGCGCGTGCCGCGTGACCTTGATGTTCCGGGCCGCGAGCTCGACGGCATCCACTTCGCAATGGAATACCTCTACGGACGTAACCGCTGGGTCGCTGAGCAGCTCGGGCCGCAGCCGCCGTCCGCTGCGCCAACCGACATGGCAAAGATCACGGCAGAGGGTAAGCACGTCGTCGTCGTCGGCGGTGGCGATACCGGTGCCGATTGCGTCGGAAACTCAATCCGCGAGGGCGCGCTCGGCGTTGTACAGCTAGAGCTTCTCCCTGAACCGCCGGAGCACCGCCCTGATGACCGCACGCCTTGGCCGCTCTGGCCCCAGAAGTACCGCCTTTCGTACGCGATGGAGGAGGCGCGCGAGATCGGCCGCGGCGAGCAGGACTTCTCGGTCGTGACCACGCACTTCACTGGGGTTGATGGCAAGGTGACGACGCAGCACCTTGCGCAGGCAGAGGTGTCGCCGCCGTTCGCTCCGGTTCCCGGTAGTGAGCGAGAGCTCAAGGCCGATCTCGTTTTGCTCGCGACCGGCTTCGTCCACCCGGAGGCTGAAGGGCTGGTCACCGACCTTGGTTGTGAGCTCGATGGCCGCGGGAACATTGAGGCGCCTATTTACCAAAGCTCAGAGGCCGGTATCTTTGTTGCTGGAGACGCGCGACGCGGCCAGTCGCTGATCGTTTGGGCGATCAACGAAGGACGGCGCTGCGCACGTATGGTTGACAAGTACTTCGCTGAATTGCCCGTCTGACTAGGAGACCGAAATGATTAGCCAGCAGCTGCCACGGACCGCAATCATTGGCGCCGGATCATCCGGCATCACCGCGCTGAAAACATTGAGCGAACGCGGCTTTGACGCAACCTGCTTCGAAGCTTCGGATCGAATTGGCGGCAACTGGGTCTATGAGAACAGCAACGGCATGTCGGCCTGCTACCGCGACCTGCACATAAACACGTCGCGCCTGCGGATGGCTTATTCCGACTATCCAATGCCCGCCGACTATCCGGACTACCCAAACCACGCTCAGATCGCTGCCTATTTTGACGACTACGTCGACCATTTTGGAGTCCGGGAGCGGATCCGCTTTGAGACCCCGGTCAAGCACGCTGAGCGCCTAAGTGATGGGACCTGGCAGCTGACGCTTGGAGACGGCAGCAGCGAACGCTTCGATGCCCTTCTCGTCGCCAACGGCCATCACTGGAACCCTCGTTGGCCAGAACCAGCCTTCCCGGGTTCTGATTCGTTCAACGGTCAGCAGATGCACGCGCACTCCTATATGAACCCCGACTTCCTCGATCGAAAAGATGTTGTCGTCGTTGGCATCGGAAACAGTGCGATGGACATCTCGGTTGAGTCCTCGTACGTCGCTGAGAACGTCTACCTGTCGGCGCGTCGCGGCTCGTACATCGTGCCGAAGTACATCTTCGGCAAGCCGACCGACCAACTCGGCGGCTGGGCCAACCCGCGGATCCCATTCAAGATTCGCCAGATGATCGTCGGCAAGATGATCAACGCTTACGTTGGCAAGGTGACCGACTTCGGCTTGCCGAAACCCGATCATGAGTTCGGCGAGGCGCATCCAACCGTTTCGAGCAGAATCCTCGACCGGATCACGCACGGTGCAATCAAGGTCAAGCCAAACATTCGCCGCCTCGATGGCGACGAAGTTGAGTTCGAGGACGGCACCCGAGTCCACGCCGATGTCGTGGTCTACTGCACCGGCTACAAAATCACGTTCCCGTTCTTCGACGAGGATTTCATCTCGGCACCAGAGAATCGGATCGATCTCTATCGCCGCGTGTTCAGGCCTGACATCCCGAACCTATTCTTCATCGGTTTGCTCCAGCCGCTCGGCGCAGTTATGCCGCTCTCCGAGGCCCAGGGGATCTGGGTTGCCGATTACCTAACTGGCCGCTACAAGCTCCCCTCTGAGAGCGATATGCGCGCATTCATCGCTGGGGACATGGCAAAGATGCAGAAGCGTTATGTGGCATCGAAGCGCCATACGATCCAGGTCGATTTCGACGATTACCTCTATGAGCTAGATAGGGAGATCGCGGCCGGCGCCTCGCGCGCGCAGTCGGGTGGCTATCAACGGCCAGTGGAGGCCTTGGTCGAGCGCGACGCAGCGGCAGTCTAAGCGCGGCCTCGGCTCAGCGTGAGCCGACGACGGTCGCTGGCGACCGAAGCGAGATGTTGTTGCAGCTCTCGCAGACTTCAGTTGGAATCAAGCCTGCACGCATGAGCAGCGCGAAGACCTTACAGCCGACGCAGACGCCGAAGACCGATTCGAGAATCGCGAAGGCGGCCAGAACTGCAAGCACGATCGACGCCGCGCCGACCTGGTCGAAGCCGATCACGAGTAGAGCAGCGGTCACAGAGAAGATTGCGCCGATACCTTGCGCAAATCGCTTTGGCGGGCCTGGGACTAGTTTCTCGTCAAACGGGAGCGCGGGCGTGACCACGCGCGTGACGAACTGACCGAGCGGGCTCAACGTCGGCCCGGTGAGGACGCGGGCGACGAAGCCGTAGGCGAGGACCAAGAAGATCCAGGGCTGCGCCGAGACAATCGCCGCAATCGCGATTAGAACAACCCCGCCGGCAACTAGCCTCGCTGAGACCTCATTTACGGGGTTCGGGAATGAGAAGAGTGAGCTGTTCATCTGCGCCTACGAAAATAGCAAAGCGCTGATCGGCTTTCATTTGATTAGCGGCCAGCGAAGAGTTTTTCCGCAATTTCGACGCTTTTTGAGCGCTGAGGAGGGGAAAACCGCCGCGCTCGCGTGCTTTAGAAGGCAGCAGCGATGGAACAGATCAGCCACGACAGGCCGCCGGTCGGCCCAACATCTACGGCCGCAGAGCCCGACGCAATCGTAATTGACGTCATTCAGCGCCATGCCGCCAGCCTGCTGCGGCTCTCTCGCCGACACAGTCTCTGCGCAGAAGATGCCGAGGACGCCTACCAGCGTGCGATCGAGATCTTCATCAAGCACTCACCGCGGCTCGACCACGAACGAGCGCCCGCTTGGCTGCGCACGGTCGTCAAGCACGAGGCAATGGCAGTCCGACGTACGCGCCAACGCGATCTCGCTTCAGACGAGATTGACTTCGATCAGCTCGCGGCCGATCGCAGCCCAACGCCCGAGGAACAGGCGCTCGGCTTCGAGCACGTAGCTCAGTCGGCCGAGGCACTCCAGCGCCTAAAACCGCAAGAGGTGCGAGCGCTGTGGCTGCGCGCTCAAGGCAACTCATATGACGAGATTCAGGCTGAAACGGGCTGGAGTCGCACCAAGGTGAACCGCTGCCTTTACGAAGGACGCCGTGCTTTCATCTCGCGCTACGCAGGGATTGAGTCCGGAGAGGAATGCAAGCGCTGGGAACCGGCACTCTCAGCGCTCGTAGACGGCGAGGCGACCAACCAGCAGCTGGTGGAACTGCGTCCGCATCTGCGCCAGTGCGGCTCCTGCCGTGGCGTAGTAAGGGCGATGCACCGCTCGAACGCGCCGCTGGCGGCGATCTTCCCGGCCGCACTGGCCGCTACGGCGGTCCCGCAGCCTGAGGTCGCAGGCAGCCTTTTCGTGCGCGCCTACGAATCTGTAACCAGCTGGGCAGCTGAGCGCTCCGCTTCAACATTTGTTCGCGCCCAGATCGTCGCCGAAGCGGTAATTGGCGCTGCCGGCAAGACGACCGCCGTGGTTGCAGCGTCAGCGGCAGCCGCCAGCGGTGGCGCGGTGGCGCTGGATCAGCTTCCCGATGGGCGGCCGGTAAACATGGACCTCGCGACGGTGTCGCAACATCTCGCCAGCCAGTTGGCGCATGAAAGTAGCCGCGTCGCGGCCGAGCAAGCGGCCTGGCGCGCGAGCCAGCGTGCTCTTGCGCGGGAACGTAGCCTCGCGACTCCGACTCCCGCCCCGAGCGCCCCCGCTGTAGTGGCACAGCCGGGCGGCGCTGCGCAAGCTCCTTCTTCGCCATCTCCGGCGCCTGTAAGCGCCGAGATGGGCCTTGAATAGTTGGCCGGGGCGCGGTATCAGGGTGCCGTCCGCAGCGACGCGTAATTTGCTCATCAACCCCCTGCTTTCGGAGCTGCCGTTGCCCCTCTGTTTCATCGAGCCTCAGGACGCAATTCGAGTGATTGCCGAGTCCGTCGGCCGCGACGCAAGGCGCCAGCTCCTCGGCGAACTCGTACGCGCCTGGGTTGACGCGATCCCCGAGACCGATCTCGAGACCCACTACGTCAAGGCGGTCGCTGACCTCGACGAGCACGACCTGTCAATGCTTGCCGCTTGGCACGCGTCGATGGAGGTTGGCCAGCCGGTTGCAAACCGCGATTTCCTGCTCGGAGTGTTCGGTTCGCTTGGCGAGCATCGCCGCGAGGCGCTGAAGATCGCTGCTGGCTTCCGCGGCGAGGAAGCGTTCGAAGCTGGAGTGTCAGAGGAGCAGGCGTTAGAGACTGTGCTGCCAGCTCTCAGCCGTGAACGCTGCGCTGAGCTCGCTGAAGAGTGCCTCGAGCTTTACCTCTGGGACCGCATGGGCTCCGACAACTAAAAAGCCACCCGCTCGTGCTTACGGCAGCGCTGGGGGCGGTTGTTTGACTTCGGTCGCAGTTCCTTCGACGTCATAGTCGCGGCTCGGGGTTCTGCCGCGAGCGTACTTCGCAGCCCGCGAACCAAAGAATGCGCCGCGCAACGTCCAACCGGCCGGCCCTCCGACACTGCTTGCCGCATAGGTAACGGCCTTCGTGAGCGCGATCCGCCGGATGATGTCGCGCGTCGGTTCGAATAGGAAGAGCAGTCCGACGATGTCGGTCAAGAAGCCTGGCGTCAGCAGCAACGCGCCGCCGGAGATCACCAAGCCGCCATCGGCGGTCTCCTTTGCAGGCACCTTGCCATTGCCGAGCGCGGACTTAAAGCGCAGCCATGATCGTGAGCCCTCACGCATCAGTAGCCACGCCCCGAAGATTGAGTCGGCAAGCAGCAGTGCGATTGTCCACCAGACGCCGATCATTGAACCAACCTGAATGATGATCGCCAGTTCGATGATCGGAACGATGATCAGGAGTAGTACGAGGATGACCATGATCGACCTTCGATTGTAGGGAGTGCGGCGGGCTACAATCGCCGTATGGCGAACGTTGACGAAGTCGAAGCAGCACTAACAAACGTGATCGACCCGGAACTGGGCCTCGATTTCGTTGAGCTAGGCCTGATCTATGGGATCGAGGTCGAGGGTCCGAAGGTGCACGTCACCTACACCCTTACAACCCCCGCTTGCCCGATCGGCCCGATGGTTGCTGAGCAGATCGAAGAGTTCGTCGGCGTTCTCGACGGCGTCGAAGCGGTCGAGTCGGCAATGATTTTCACTCCGCCGTGGACGCCGGAGATGATGAGCGAAGACGCGAAGTTCGCGCTCGGTTACTGAGCCGCCGCGGCTTCAGCTGACAGCTCGAGCAGCTCGTCAATCGACGTCTGTAGCGCGTCTGCGAGCACGTCAATGTCGGCCATCTCGTCGTAGTCGCCGAGCAGACCGAAGCTCAAGCCCCCGTCGTAACTCATGATCGCGATCGCGAGCGCGTGGTTGCGCGGTAAGAATGCAACCGGCGCGATTGACATCAGCCGCGAGCCGCCGACATAGAGCGGGAATTGCGGGCCCGGGACATTGGTCACGATCAGGTTGAAAAGTCGCGTTGAAAAGTTCAGTCGCGACGCTTGAGCGAGGATCGTTGGCGGCGCGAAGTTCTGTGCCTCGCTAATCACCTCGGCACCGAGCGCCTGCTTCGATTCCTTCAGCCCGTCCATTGACTGGCGGACCATCCCGAGTCGAGCGATCGGGTCATCGATGTAAACCGGCAGCGGGCCGCGCATCGCGGCGATCTGATTACCGAACTCGTGATGAGCATCCTTCGGCCGGATCGAAACCGGCACCAGCGCGCGGAGCTCGAGGCCCTCTGTCCGTACGCCCCTCGAATGGAGCCAGGTCCGCAGCGCTCCACTAACCACGGTCAGCACAGCGTCGTTGACAGTTCCGCCGAGGGCATTCTTGATCTGCTTGAAGTCGCTCAGCTGGGCCTGCACAACGCGGAAGCGTCGGTGCGGGCCGATCTCAACATTCAGTGGCGTCGCTGGCGCGGCGTTGATGCCAGCCCACGCAATCTCGCCGACGCCTTCGATGCCGTCGCGCAGGCCATCGAAGACGGCTGCCGGGCTGGAGATCATCTTCGTCAAGTTCCTGACGCCGTCAATTGCGGTGCGGGCGACTCCGAGGGCTCCCGAGGCCAGCAGGTCGGCGTCGCCCGGCTCAGGCGCTGGGATCCAAGCCTCCGGGGGATGATCAACGACAGTGCCTTCGGGCGATAGATCAAAGATAACCGTCGCTAGGTCGACTCCCGAAACGCCGTCGATCATCGCGTGGTGGGTTTTGTTGATTAGTGCCCAGCGGTTGTTCTCGAGCCCTTCGATGATCCACATCTCCCAGAGGGGCTTCGATCGATCGAGCTGCTGCGAGAAGATCCGCGAGGTCAGCAGCAGTAGCTGTTCTTCGCTTCCTGGCGGCGGCAGTGCGGTGCGGCGAACGTGGTATTCAATGTTGAAGCTTGGATCGTCAACCCAGACCGGCCGCCCGGTTCGCATCGGCGGCAGTGAGAGCTTCTGGCGGTAGCGCGGCACCAGGTGGAGGCGCCCGCGGATCGTGTCGAGGAACTGGTCAAAGTCAGGAACCGGGTTCTCGAACATCGCGACAGCGCCCACGTGCATGTGCGAGGTCGGGCCCTCCTGTTCGAGAAATGACGCATCTAGGGCCGTCAATCGGTCAAAGTGTTCCTGAGCCATACGCTAAATCTATACCGCTCGCCGCCGTGCGGGCTGGGATTGTTGTTACAAACCGCGATCGCAAAATAAGCTGAGAATGAATTCCGAGCCGACCACAGAGCAAGATCAAGAGGCGCCGTCGCGTGGAATCCGCGTTCTGGTGATCGTTCTACTCGTTCAGCTGCTGTTCGCTGGCGTGCTGATCTACTTTGCCCTCGCTGGTTGGCCTTGGGTGTCGGATGCACCTGCAAGCGGCGCGCGCGCAGCGGTTGCAAGCCGTTTCGTGCCGGGCGGGGCGGGCAGTGAGGTGGCGACGCCGAGCGTCAACAAATTCGATTCAAGGCGAGCATTCGAACTTTTGCGTCGCCAAGCCGACGTATACGGCTGGCGGCCGGCGGGCTCCGCAAAGCTGCGGCGCCTTGCGCTCGACCTCCGCGGGCGCCTGCCGCAAGGGAAACTGGAGCCGTTCAATTCGGGCAAACAGCAACTGAGCAACGTTGTTGGGGTGATCCCTGGTCGCCAGCCTGCGATCTTGCTTTCCGCCCACTACGACGTAGTGGATCGCCCGAAGGGCTTCGTCGGAGCCAACGATGGCGCCGGCGGTACGGCTGCCGTTATCGAACTCGCTCGCGACCTCGCAGCAAATCCTGTCGCCGATGGGCGCGAGATTCGCTTTGCGCTGTTCGACGGGGAGGAGGCACCTGCTGGCTCGGCCGATTTTCTCAGTGGCGGGCTGCGAGGCTCACGGGCTTATGCGAGCGGCCACGCTGGCCAGATCGCCAGTGTCGTGCTGCTCGACTACGTCGCCAACTACGGCCTCCGGTTGCCGCGCGAAGGAACATCCGACCCGGCGATGTGGGCGGCGCTTCGCAGCGCAGCGCAGCGCTCCGGTACCGCCACAAGCTTTCCTGGCGCGACGCAGCCAGCAATCTACGACGATCACACGCCATTTCTCGATCGCGGAATCCCATCGATCGACCTGATCGACTGGACCTACCCGTGGCAGCACACGCTCGGCGACAACGTCGCGAAAGTGACCCCGCGGGCGCTTGATGTCACAGGCGAAACCGTCTACGCACTGCTCGACGAGTTGCGCCGACACTAGCTCTTCGTACACTCACGCTCAGTGAATGCTCCTGACAAGATCCTGCTCGCCGCCCCGCGCGGCTATTGCGCCGGCGTAGACCGCGCCGTGCAATCGGTTGAGCGTGCGCTTGAGGCCTACGGGGCCCCTGTCTACGTGCGCAAGGAGATCGTCCACAACAAGCACGTCGTCGAGCAGCTCCGAGACGCCGGCGCCGTCTTCGTAGACGAGCTGGACGACTCGATCCCTGAAGGCGCAGTAACTGTGTTCTCGGCTCACGGTGTTGCGCCGTCGGTTCACGCCGAGGCTGCCGAACGCAAACTACAAACGATCGACGCGACCTGCCCGCTGGTGACGAAGGTTCATCGCGAAGCAGTCAAGTTCGCGGAGGACGGTTACACGATTATCTTGATCGGCCACGACGGCCACGAAGAGGTAGAAGGGACGATGGGCGAGGCGCCCGACTCAATCGTTCTCGTGGAGACGGTTGCTGACGTCGACGCGCTCGAAGTCGACGATCCGGAGAAGCTCGCGTTCATCTCGCAGACAACACTCTCGGTTGACGAGACGAGCATCATTATCGACCGCCTGCGCGAGCGTTTCCCTTCGATCATCAGCCCGCGCACAGATGACATCTGTTACGCCACAACCAACCGGCAGGCGGCCGTAAAGCAGCTCGCGCCGCTGTGCGAACTCGTGCTCGTGATTGGTTCGAAGAACTCCTCTAATTCAAACCGACTCGTTGAGGTCGCGCGCGAGCATGG
>CAIJLJ010000167.1 GCA_903821395.1 uncultured Solirubrobacterales bacterium
CGACACCTTCGACTTCGCGGCGCAGCCCTCGATCAACAAACCATTGGTTCTCGAACTGGCGCGCTGCGAATGGATCGAGAAGCGCCAGAACTGTATCGCGCTTGGACCATCGGGCACAGGCAAGACCCACATCGCGCTCGCTCTGGGGCTGGCGGCTTGCCAGAAGGGGCACAGCGTTACTTTCACGACGGCGGCAGCTCTCGTGCACGAACTCATGGAAGCGCGAGATGAGCGCCGCCTTCGCGCTCTGCAAAAGCACCTCAACACTGTCAAACTGTTGATCGTCGACGAACTCGGCTACGTGCCGTTCACAGCGGTTGGCTCAGAGCTTCTCTTCGATGTCTTTAGCCAGCGCTACGAACGCGGCTCGACGCTGGTGACCAGCAATCTGCCGTTCGATGAATGGACTTCCGTTCTCGGATCGGAACGGCTCACCGGCGCGCTCCTCGACCGCCTAACCCATCACGTTCATATCCTGGAGATGAACGGCGAAAGCTTCCGGCTCGCCACAAGCAAGAAAGCGCAACGCCGACAAAGCCACGCGCCAAATGCAAGCGTGAAGACAAACAGCCAGGGAGACGCCGACCCGTAAATCAAAATCGCCACCGCGCGCATGGAGCCGCGCTTCGCTACGCTCCGCACGCCTCAATGCGCGCGGCAATAAAACTCACCAGGGCTTTGCGGCCCTTTTCTCTCAACCCGACTGGTACACTTTTACGCCGCCATCTGGCACATTTTGTCGCCGCCGTTGACAAAGAGAAGCGCGAGAACTCCCGTCCCGGCGGGGCCAAACCCGGTCACGAGCCGCACAACCGTCGACTGGCCGACAATCCCGATGCGTTCCTCGATCATAAACCGATGGTGTGTGGGCGCTGCGGCGGGGCGTTTGCGGCGGATGCCGATATGACGCTGATTGGCGAATACGACGAGATCGAGATACCGCCGGTGAAGCCTTATGTGGTTCGCCATCGTCGTTTTGCTTGCCAGTGCCGGCAGTGCGGCGTCGACGTGAAGGCTCCCGCGCCCGCCGTCGCCACGACGACGCCGTTTGGACCGCGCATTCACGCGCTGGCGATTTATCTGAAGGGTTTTCAGGCGCTGTCCTACGAACGCCTGAGCGGCCTGTTCCGCGATATCCTTGGCCTGAGTGTGAGCGAGGGCGCGTTGATGAACATGTTCATCCGCTCCCGCGACGGGTTCAGGATCGAGGCCGACAAGGCCCGGGTCCTTCTTCGCGCCGCGAAGGTCGTCGCCAGCGACGAGACCGGCGTGCGGATCGAAGGGACAAACTCGTACCACTGGGTGTTCCACTGCAAGGACGCCGTGGTGCATCAACCTGATTATTCGCGCGCCGCCCGCGTCGTCGAAGAGGTGATGGGCGGGCATGTTCCGGAAGTGTGGATCTCGGATCGTTATTCGGCCCAGCAAAAGCACGGCGCGCGGCATCAAACTTGTCTGGCGCATCTGGCGCGCGACACGGCTTTCGCGCTGGAGCATGGGGTGGATGATCTGCCGCTGCGGTTCAAGCTGTGGTTCGGCAGGGCGTTTGATCTGGCGGGGTCCATCGCGGGGTTCGCGGCCTCGACAGTCGCGAGGAAAAAGCGCGAACTTGAAAGCAGCCTCGCGGCGCTGCTGATCGCCGCGACCGGGTGTGAACTGGCGCGGCAACTCCAAGCCAAAATCGCTCGGGCGCGAGACCAGCTTCTGACCTTCTGCGACTACCCCGGCGAGGTGGAAGCGACCAACAACGGCTCGGAGCGAAAGCTGCGACCCTGTGTGATCCAGCGAAAGGTGACCAACGGATATCGGGCAATGTGGGCCGCGCAGGCCGAGGCCGATGTGCGAACTACCATCGATACCGCACGGCTCAAGGGCCGAAATCCATTCGATGTCATCGTCGCCATATTGGCGTGACGCTGGCGCGGACCGAAAAAATCACGCTTCAAAATGGGGCTGGGTAATTAC
>CAIJLJ010000168.1 GCA_903821395.1 uncultured Solirubrobacterales bacterium
ACCATCTGGTGGGTCGTCCGAGCCTCATCTTACGCTTGCGAACATATGTTCTGGTCACAAAACACCCAAACACAGTCAAACAGCTCGCGGTCCAGCGTCGTAGGAGTGCTCGACGCCGTCGTCGCTTTCGCGACGCTCGAGTCATACGGCGTCGTAGACGCTCGCGACTCCTCTCACTGTGGGTCGCCACTGCGACGTCCGGCGTCCCGCTCATCGTGTGGAACTGCCCCCTCACGGCGCCGGGACGCTCTGCTTACCGGTCGTCCACAGCGCACTCGCCTCAGCGCGACCGCCGCAGGGAATCGTTGACTGAGATCGCTTACGACGATCGGGGACTAGTCCCGGTCGTAGTGCAAGACGCCGGCAGCGGTGAGGTGCTCACGTTGGCCTACGCGAACGCCGAAGCGGTCGCGATGACGCTCAGTACCAAGGAGCTCCATCTCTGGAGCCGATCGCGTGCCGAGCTCTGGCACAAGGGAGCGACGTCCGGCAACACGCAGAAGCTCGTCGCGCTGCGGTTGGACTGCGACGCCGACGCGCTGCTAGCCGTGGTGGAGCCGGCCGGCCCCGCGTGCCATACGGGATCGCGTACCTGCTTCAACGAATCGGTAAGCGCGGGTGAGGTCCCCCACGAAGCGCTCCCTGCGCTCGAGCGAGTGCTGGTCGAGCGTGCGGCCGAGCGCCCGGAAGGTTCGTACAGCGTCGAGCTCCTAGGTGATCCCAATCTTGCCGCAGCAAAAGTACGCGAGGAGGCCGAAGAAGTCGGGCGCGCCGTCCTCGCGGAAAGCGATGAGCGCGTAGACGAAGAAGCTGCCGACTTGCTTTTCCACTTAACCGCGTTGCTTCACAGCCGAGGGCACACATTGGCTGAAGCGCAGCGCGTGCTGCTAGCACGCAGGCAGTAACAACTAATCGTTCGCGGCAACTGGTCGGACTGCCACGCCGTTCTGCGCGAGATATCGCTTCACCTCGCCGACAGTGAAAGTGCCGAAGTGAAAAATTGACGCGCACAGCACTGCGTCTGCACCTGCACCAAACGCATCAAGCAGGTCGCTCAGTTCGCCCGCACCGCCAGACGCAATCACCGGCATACGGACGGCGCTGCTCACAGCAGCCAATAGCTCGAGGTCGTATCCGGCTTTTGTCCCATCTCGGTCCATGCTCGTCAAAAGAAGCTCGCCGGCGCCTAGGGCTTCAGCTTCCTGGACCCATTCCAAAACATCGCGTCCCGTCGCCTCGCGGCCGCCGCCGGCGACCGCATCCCAGGCCGGGTTCGTCGCGTCGTTACGACGAGCGTCAACCGCGAGCACGACGCACTGCGTGCCGAACTGTTCGGCCAGCTCGGCGATTAGCTGGGGCCGGGCCAGCGCAGCGGAGTTGACGCTGACCTTGTCGGCGCCCGAGTCGAGTACGGCCTGCGCGTCCTCGATCGAGCGAATACCCCCACCGATAGTGAACGGGATGAACACGTCGTCGGCGGTGCGACGCGCTAGCTGTGCGACCGTTGCGCGATCCTCATGCGTTGCCGTGATGTCGAGAAACACGAGCTCGTCAGCACCCTCCAGCTCGTAGCGGGCAGCCAGCTCGACCGGGTCGCCGGCATCGCGGATGTCGACGAAGTTGGTTCCCTTGACTACGCGTCCGTTGTCAACGTCGAGGCAGGGAATGACGCGTTTCATCTGCATACGATCACTCATCCCCCAGCGCAGCCTGGGCGTCAGCAATCGAGAACGCGCCATCGTAGAGCGCCTTTCCGACGATCACTCCATCCAAGTTGCTCGGCGCCGCGGCCGCGATCGCATGAAGGTCGGCCAACGAGCCAACCCCGCCGGAGTAGATAAACGGAACCGTGAGAGTGGTTCCGCTTGCTTCAATCAGATCGATGTTTGGTCCGCCCATAGTCCCGTCGACGTCGATGTCAGAGACGATCAGCGTTGCTACTCCTCGTGCTTCCAGCGACGCTAGCGCTGCGAGAGCGTCAACACCTCCCGTCTGCTCCCAGCCCGCGACGGCGGCAATCCCAGAGCGTGAGTCAACGCTGACGATCAAACGATCCCGGTGTTGGTGCAGCAGTTGGTCGAGGAGGACGGTGTCTTTCAGGGCTGCTGTTCCAAGAATAATTCGGTCAACGCCGGCCTCTAGCGCGGCTTCAACCGAGCGCTGACTCCTGAGACCACCACCTAGCTGAACTGGGACGGTTGCTGCCGACGCAATTTCGCGCACGAGGTCAAGGTTCACCGGCTCGCCAGCCCTGGCGCCATCGAGATCTACGACATGAAGCGCATGCGCACCGGCGTCCGTCCACGCCTCGGCCGCGGCGCGCGGGGATTCCGAGTAGAGCGTCGATTGGTCGTACTGACCTTGGCGCAGCCGCACCGCGGATCCGCCGAGTATGTCGATAGCTGGATAGAGCCTCATTACGACGCCCGCTCGCAGATGTTGCCGAAGTTACGCAGCATTCTGAGTCCCAGCGTAGAAGACTTCTCCGGGTGAAACTGGACTCCAAAAACGTTGCCCTCGGCTACGACACTCGCGAATCGGTTTCCGTAATCGCTCCATCCCACGACGACGTTGGTGTCGCGAGGTATGGCAACGAACGAGTGAACGTGGTAAAAACTCGACGCGCCAGGAATCTCATCCGCGAGGGCAGGGTTGCCGGTCCACTGCACTGGGCTCCAACCGATGTGGGGCAGTTTGGCATCGGGCGCGTCTAGCCGAACAACCTCACCCGCGATCAGGCCTAACCCGTCTGCGCCGCCGAGCTCCTCTGAGCGGTCGAACAAAAGCTGAAGGCCGAGGCAGGCGCCGAGGATCGGCGTGCCCGCCGCCGCGGCGTTCCTAATAGCGACGTCGAGTCCGAGCGCTTTGATGCGCTCCATTGCTGCAGGAAAGGCGCCAACCCCCGGCAGCACGATACCGCCGGACGACTCGATCGTCTCGGGGCTTGAACTCATCACGGCAGGCACACCGGCTTTCGCGAGTGCCTTCTCAACCGAGCGACGATTGCCGACGCCAAAGTCGACGATGCAGACGGGCGCGCTCACGCCTGTGCTGTCTGGGCACGGATAGTCGGGTCACCCGCGACTAGTTCGGCGAACGCTTCGATTACGTCGGCTTTGAGGCGATGCGCCACGCGGTTGGCGACCAGCCTCGCGGTCACGACGGCGATCGTTTCCCGCACAACGAGACCGTTCTCGGAGAGCGTCATCCCTGTGGCCGTTAGATCAACGATCGCGTCGGCCAGCCCAGTTAGGGGCGCTAATTCGACTGAACCATGCACGGTCACCATCTCCGCCTGACGACCACTTTGCTCGAGGTACGCCGCCGCGATTCGCGGGTATTTCGTCGCGATCCGCATTACGCCGAGACGAGAAAGCGCCGCTGCTGCGCGATCGGGGCCCTCTTGGGAGGCCAAGACCACCTCGCAGCGGCCAAAGCCAAGGTCGGCGAGCTCAAAGATCTGGCGCTCTGGGTTTTCCATCAGCACGTCTTTACCCGTGATCCCAACATCGGCAGCTCCGGCCTCGACGTAGGTCGGGACGTCGGAGGGCCGCATGGTTACAACGCCGATATCGCCAAAGAGAAGTTTGCGACCGTTGGCACGAATCTCCGAAGTGTCTATGCCGGCACGATCCAGCGCCTCGAGGCTGCCCTCAAGTAGAGCTCCGCGGGGAATCGCGATTGTCAAGCCAAAGTCATTCATCGCCCGGTCTCGCCCCTCTCCTCACCCGCAAGCGCGGCATGAAGGAGATCGAGGTCAATTGCGAATCCAACACCGCCTACAGGCATTCCAAAACGGCCCAGGAGCTCTCCATAGAACCCACCGGATGCGATCGGCTCGCCGAGTTCGGGGTCGTAAACCTCAAACACAATTCCGCTGTAGTAGCCCATCCGCGGGAATCGGCCCAGGTCCGGAATAATCCTTCCGGCTACGTCATCGTCGAGCGAACCGACAACTTCGCGGATCGCGCCGAGCGAACCATCGAGCTGCTGATCCACCGTTTCGTCCAGGACTGCACTGCCACGCATGCGCGGCACTCGAGTCAGCAGAGCCGCATCATCGGCGCTGATCGCAAGCGCCGCAACTTCACGATCGATTCCGACGAAATCACGGTCCCCAAGCTCGCGCAGCACGGCCTCACCGTCGTCAGCCGCTACTCCACACGCAGCCAGCAGCGATGGATAAAGAGCCGCGTCACCAATTCCGATGTAAAACCGCTTGAGGCCCGCAGCTTCGAGCGACCGAGACAAAACCGTGATCACTTCGCCACATCCGGCACCGGGCGCAGCGCCAATCAGCTCAACGCCCGCCTGGAGAAACTCGCGCGGCTGTCCACGGTGCGGCGTAACGGCACGGTAGGCCGGCGCGATGTAACAGAACCGCAGCGGTAAGTCGGCATCGCGGTATCTCGAGGACGCGACCCGTGCGATCGGCACGGTCATATCCGACCGCAACGCCAAGTCTTCTCCTGGCTCACCGAGGACGCGATAAGAGGTCCCGCTAGAGCTCGCGCCCGCGCGCGACAGCGTCTCCTGGAACTCGACCGTCGGAGTTGAGATCTCGCCGTACCCGAATCGATCGAACACGCCGAGAAGTGTGGTCTCGATACGACGAAGCTCAGCGCGCTCTTCCGGCAGCACATCGCGGGTCCCACTAGGAATCCGCGCTTTCATCGTCGCCCGCCCAGTGCGGTGCTGTTTGTTGGTTTCACCATGTGGATACGAAGATACGACACTAGCCTGCAAGATCTGCGCACTTCCGTTGCGTGATGGAACGAAAGAGGGGCCGCCATTGGCGACCCCTCTCCCTGAAGTAAAACCGGCGGCGTCCTACTCTCCCGGGCCTGAAAGGCCAAGTACCATCGGCGCTGAGGGGCTTAACTGCTCTGTTCGGAATGGGAAGAGGTGTTTCCCCCTCGCGATAACCACCGGAAATTGTCGAGACCTCCGCCTCGGCGCGTCCTTGAAAACCGCACAGCAGCCAACTGGGTACCACTTAAAAAAAAACCGTCAAGCCCTCGGATTATTAGTATCAGTCTCCTACACGCGTCACCGCGCTTCCAGAGCTGACCTATCAACCTGGTGGTCTGCCAGGATCCTTACCCTCTCTAGGAGGTGGGAGAATTCATCTCGAGGCCGGCTTCCCGCTTAGATGCTTTCAGCGGTTATCCGATCCGTTCGTAGCTAAGCTGCGGTGCCCTTGGCAGGACAACAGCTACACCAGAGGAACGTTCACCCCGGTCCTCTCGTACTAGGGGCAAATCCTCTCAATTCTCCAACGCCCACGGCAGATAGGGACCGAACTGTCTCACGACGTTCTGAACCCAGCTCGCGTGCCGCTTTAATGGGCGAACAGCCCAACCCTTGGGACCAACTACAGCCCCAGGATGCGACGAGCCGACATCGAGGTGCCAAACCGGGCCGTCGATGTGAACTCTTGGGCCCGATAAGCCTGTTATCCCCGGAGTACCTTTTATCCGTTGAGCGACGGCGCTTCCACTTGCTACCGCCGGATCACTATGACCTGCTTTCGCACCTGCTCGACTTGTCAGTCTCGCAGTCAAGCTCCCTTAATGCCATTGC
>CAIJLJ010000169.1 GCA_903821395.1 uncultured Solirubrobacterales bacterium
AAGCTGATCGAAGGCGAAGCCGTAGCGCTCGACCGACTCCTGCATCGTCGCCAGTTCAGCGGTGGGCGGCTCAGCGTCGGCGTCGAGGTTGACCATCAGCAGCGGGCCCCACTCGAGCAACGCGACCGGCTTTAAGTCCATTCCTTCGCAGGAGTAATCATCCTCGCGCTCAGTTCGCGGCGCCGACTTCAGCTTCCCGTCAAGGCCGTAGACCCAAGCGTGGTTTGGGCACTGAAGCAGCTTCGCGGGCCCTGAGCCCTGAGCAATTACGGCGCCGCGGTGCAGGCAGACGTTAAGCATCGCGTGGAGCTCGCCTTCAGCGTCGCGCGTGATAACGACCGGCATGCCAGCGATGTTTGCCGTCGTCATTGACTGCGGCTCGCGCACATCCTTTGACAGCCCAGCGACCTGCCAAGAGCGGTGGAAGATCAGGTCGCGCTCGTCGCGCGACTGCTGCTCATCGGCGTACCAGTGCGCTGGTAGTGGGGCCGAGGCTGTGTCGCTGCTGACTGAGGTCATCGATTGATCTTCCCACCGGCTGGGGCTGGGCGCAAGGCGCCGGCCCATCGTGGCCTTTGGGCTCAGCGCTTGGCGTACTTCGAGTATTTTCCGCGCAGTAGCGCCCCGGTCGCACGCTGGGCGATGCTTGGCTTGGCGTCGAAGAGCTGGTGGTTTGTCTTAAGCCATTCTTCCAGCGTTGTTGCGGGCTCTCCGGTTAGCTCTGCGAACGTGTCGGTGATCACCTCAGCGCGGCCTTCCTTCCAGGCCCGAAGGTGCATGATCACCATCTGTTCGAGCACGGCTGGGTCCTTGATCTCAGTGTTCTTCAGCATCATCGCTGCGAACTCATCTTCTGGCAGGTCGTAGTAAGTGACTGTGCGGCCAACCTGCTCAGAGATTGCGGCGCAAATCTGCTCCATGTCGAGGAGCTGCGGCCCGGTGATCTTGTAGTCCTTGCCGTCGTGGCCGCTTCCGGTGATGACAGCGCGTGTTGCGATCGCTACGTCACGGTTGGCCACTAGGGCGTTCTTTCCCTCGCCGGTCATGCTGAGCGCGCAGCCGAGCGGCGCCATGTCCTCTATTGCGCTTAAAGCGGTTTCCATCACTGAGGTCGGTGAGATCAGCGTCCACGGCAAGCCCGAAGATTTGAGCGCTTCGATCCCCGCGTCGAAAGTCTCCTCGAGCTTGTCGCCTTCGTGGTTTACGGCTCCGTGGATCGCGGCTACGTGCGGTTGACCGGAGTTCTTGGCGGCTTCGACGACGTTCTTGTATCGCGGGCCTATCTGGTCACTGATCGGCGCTGCGAGGAAGACGTGCGTAACTCCTTGCATTGGTCCGGCGAGGCTCTCGGGCCGATCCATGTCGCCTTCGACTACCTCGATGTTGGGTGCCTCCGCGGTGAATTTTGATCGGTCGCGGACCATTGCCCGGACCTGCACGTCAGGGGCGCCAGCTAATTCCCGCGCGAGCCCTCCCCCGAACATTCCGTTTGCGGTCGTGATCAGGACAGTTGGCATCTGCCGACCCTACCCGCTGGGGCGAGGCGCCGACTTTAGTTGCAGTACGGCGTGAGATTGAACGAGCTGTCGAGCCCGCCTTCTTCGGCCTGGAATGAGTCGCCGTTGCTCGTCCGGTAATTCGTCACGCGGTTATGCAGCGGCAGCTGGAGCTGTGTCTTTAGCGTGCACTTGGGGCTGATCGTCCAGCCCGCCGGCAGCGTTGATGTGTCCGAGGTCCGGCTTAGATCGCGCGTCTTGAGCATGTAACGCTGGCCGCTCGGCGCGGTCAGCATGTTCACGACGACTCCGACCTTCCAAGTCACGTCCTCGTACTTGATGTTGGTCGTCTTCGTGATTAGGCCCGCCTCGTCGACCGGCTCGTTGACCCCGTCGACCGCTGCGACGTTCAGCCAGTTGTGGCCATACATCTGCTTGTAAGAGAAGAGGCCGTCCGAAGCGCAGCCTGGCGACTTGTCGAAGACGCCGGTACCGAGGACCTCGCGTGGCGTGTTCTTGACCCAGCCAAACCAAGTTGGGTACAGGTCGATTGCTTCAAATTCTGCTTGGCTGAGCGTCTTGAGAATCCAAACCTGCCCGTAGACCTGATCGATCAGCTCTGAGCCCGGCGTGCTCGGATCAGCGCCCGTGGGGTACGGCTTCGCGGCGCAGTTGTCGGTCCGGTAGCCCTTCTCCTTGAGCGCGATTGCCAGCGCCTTCGGTACGAAGTTCGGCCGCCCATTTGAGCTCAGCTTCACGGCGCCGGCGGCGGCCTTTGAGTATTCGCGGCTACTTAGCTTCTTGGCGACGGCTGCGTATCCGACATGGACGACGATCTTGCCGAGCGCCCCGGTCTTGGTGGTCATCAGTACGTAACCCTTGCCGCCGCTACGCGCTAGCAGGATCGGCCCTGATGTCCGCTTCGTGCCGGTGAGCAGCACAAGCGCGAGCGAGCTGATCTTGCTCTTCGGGACCTTAAGTGTGAACTTTCCGTTGGCCGCAACCTTGGCGATCGCTGCTTGGCCCTTGTTGTTGACTGCGGCTACCTGCAATCCAGCTCCGCCCCCTGTTCCGCTCGTTCCGAAGAGGACATTGTCCCACTCCGGCCGAGGGATGCTGGCGACGCCTCCGTCTCCGCCCGATCCTGTGACGGTCCCCGTGACCATGCCGGCTCCGCCATTTCCGGCGAATGCCGCTGGAGCGGCCACGAGCAGTGCGGCTGCGGTAACTGAGGCGGTGACGGAAACGGCTTTGGCTTTTTTCATTCGGCCAGAGTAGCGAACGTTTCTGACCGACGCGCCGGTCGGTGGTGCCGTCAGTTTTTCACTCGACTTCGCTGCTCCGTGGACCTTCTCTAAGCGAGGCGCGGCTCAGGCAACGTCGAAGCGGTCAAGGTGCATCACCTTGGCCCACGCGGCGACGAAATCGCTGACGAACTTCTCGCCTGCGTCCTCGCTCGCGTAGACCTCTGCCAGCGCGCGCAGCTCGGAGTTCGAAGCGAAGACGAGGTCGACGCGGCTGCCGGTCCACTTCAGCTCGCCGCTGTCGCGGCCGCGACCTTCGAAGCTCTCTTCGGCCTTCGAGGTCGGCTGCCAGACGGTGTCCCTGTCGAGCAGGTTGACGAAGAAGTCGTTCGTCAACGTGCCTGGCTTATCGGTCAGGACGCCGAGCTCGGAGCCCTTGTA
>CAIJLJ010000170.1 GCA_903821395.1 uncultured Solirubrobacterales bacterium
TGCAGAATGCTCAACTGAGCTGATCGCATTTGTCGATGACGACGTTGATGTTGACAGCGAATGGCTAAGCGTCATCAATGCTGCGTGGGCGAGCGCAGCGGCTGACGTGGCCTGTGTTGCAGGCTCGATCACGCCGAGCTTTACTGGCGACCGCCCCGATTGGCTGTCAGATCGTCTGCTCGGTGTAATTAATCCAGAGGGGCAACAAGCCAACCGCGGCAAGGTCGATGTGGCGACCAAAACATTCCCGCGCGGCAACCTAACTCTGCGCGTCTCTGCAGCGCGCGGCGTTGGTGGGTTCTGGCCAACGAGGGGCGCCGGCCCAGCGCGGGATTTGCTCAGCGAGGAGCATCACCTCCAGCATCAGCTGGCGCGAGTTGGCTGGCAAACGCTCTATGAACCTGACGCCAAGGCGATACGAGTGATCGACTCAAGCACCGTCAGGGCGCTCGATTTGCTCAAGCTCTACGCACGGACGACTTCGCGAGCAAACTTGATCGACGGCTCTACAGGACAAAGCAATTCGATCTCATCCGTGGCCCGCTCAAGCCTCGGCGCAACCATCGCCGCAGCAACAGGCCGTAAGAAGCTGGCGGTCCAGCGAGCAACCCGCGCGGTTGAGCGAGCGAGCGCTCGCGCACCGGTCGCTATCGCCGGGAAGACGATGGACCCAGTCAGCAGCTCGACCCCATTCCTTCACAGCATCGCCAGTGCAAAACTCGACGAGGAGGCCGATCACACGGCCGCGGCCAACACGATCATCTGTTTCCACGGGGTCAGCGAGGATCGATCCGCCCCCGCAATGAACGTGACCCCCGAAGCGTTGAGTGCCCAGCTTGAAGCTTTTCTTGCTGCAGGCGTGCCGGCAAGCCTAGATGAGATCGCGGCTGGCACTGCGCCAAAGAACGCCTTTGCAGTCACCTTCGACGACGGCTACGCCAATAACCTTCACGTCGCTTTGCCGATCCTCGAGGCAGCCGGGATACCAGCAACGTTCTTCATCGCTACCGGCCACATCGGTAGCGGTTCACCGTTCTGGTGGGACGAGGTTGACGAGCTACTAAGCCACGCAGCTAAGGCGCCCGAAGCGCTGCCAGTACTGGAGCTCGAGTGCGGCGGGCAGCTACGAGCCTGGGCGCTGTCGGACAGTGCGGGGATAGATGCGTGCAAGCGTCAGATCGTGGGGTGGTTCCAGCAACGACTGCAGGAAGAGATTGAACCGGCCCTAGCTCAACTCCGCGCATGGCTAGGGCCGACCGCCCCAGAACCAAGCCCGGATCACAGAGCGCTAACGGTCGATGAACTTCGCACCTTGGCTGCGTCGCCGTTAGCGACAATCGGCGCCCACACGCGCAGCCACCTCTGTCTCCTCCTCGCGTCACCCGAGCGGCGCCGCGAGGAGCTCGTTGGCGCGCGGAACGATCTCGAACAGTGGACCGGAGTAGTACCCACCTCGTTGGCCTACCCGTACGGCATTTGGGGATCCGATGTAAACCAAGCCGTCGTAGCTGCTGCCCGGGACTGCGGATACTCTCTAGCCGTGGTCAATGGCCCTGGACCCTCGGGTCGCAACCCCTTAGCGCTCGCGCGAGTTTTGTCAGCCCAACTGTGATCGAAGAGCTCACCGGTGACAGCAGCGAGACGTCCCCGCAGCAACAAGCACGAGCGTCGCGGGCCCCGCGGATCATTCTCGCCGCGTTGGTCTTCGTCGCGCTAGCGCAGGGTGCTGTTTGGGCTCTAGTAACCCCGCCGCTCAACGGCCCGGATGAAGAGTCGCACGCGCCTTACGCGCAATACCTAGCCGAGGCTGGGAAGATCCCAAGCGAGTTCACGGGGCACGGGACCAGCTCGGAGCAGATTTTTTCACTCGTTGGGGGCCTCGGCGCCGATGCACTGATTGACAATCCGACCGGGCGGATCAACTGGCCGGCAAGCGCTTCGGTCGATCGATCGCTAGCCAAGCTACCGCCGGGATCTGGGAACACAGGCGAAGGACCGAATCCTGCAGCCTCGTATCCCCCGCTCTACTACGGCTTAGTCGCGATCGCTTACCGCCTCACTCCGGGCGGCAAGATAGTTGACCGGCTGTTGATGATGCGGTTTGTTGGCGTGCTGCTCTTCGGCCTGACAGTCGCTCTGACTTGGCTGCTGGCCGGTGTGGTGCTGGCCGGCTTGTGGCCGCGCGTTGTCGCAGCAGGACTAGTCGCGCTGCAGCCAAAGCTCGGTTTCACTGCGGGGGTGATCAACCCCGACATCCTGATTACGGCGATCGCAACCGGATTCATTCTTGCTGCAGCGCTGATTATTCGCCGCGGCCTGACCAAAAAACGAGCTGTCGCAATCTTGGCTCTCACGGCAGCCGCGGCAGCGACACACCCGCGCGGCTATTTCTTGGTCGCTCCGCTCGCCTTCGTTGCTTGGTTTTCGGCTCGACGCGCGGCGACTCAGCGTGACCAACGACGGTGGGTAACGATCATCAACGTGCTTGGAATTATGACCGTCGCCGTTGCACTGGTGGCAATCGCGGTTCTGATTGCGCGCTGGGGCAAATTCGCGCCAGCATCCGACATCCGCCAGTTTGGTTCCTACATCTTCAACTTCTACCTCCCGCGGCCCGATTTCCTAACTCAACTTGGACCCGACTACGGTTACCAGCAGGTTTTTATTCAGACCTTCTTCTCAGGCTTTGGCCAGCTCGACGTGCTGCCGAGCGCGACCTTCATAAGCCTCGTTCAGGACGGAGTGATGATCGCTCTGATTGCGCTCTATTCGACGGTCGTCGCGCGCTGGTCAACCGTTCGTGCCGACTGGCCGATGGTTGCGATGCTGATCACAGTCGTCGTATCGATGCTGCTGCTTGTGCACCTCGTCAGCTACCGCGAGCTTCAGGGGAATGGTGACCCAATCATCACGGGCCGCTACTTGCTGCCAGCGGTCGGTATTTACGGGGTAGCGGCGGCCTGGGTGATGAGCTCACTCCCGCGGCGCGCTGGGCCCGTCGTAGCCGCCAGTGTCCTGTCAATCAGTGCCGTTCTGGCCCTCTCTGGAATCGGCCTAACCGCCCTCCGCTTCTATGGCTAGAGCCGCGGCAATAATCGGGGCTGCGATCGCGACGCTGGCGGGATGTTACGTACTAAGCCTTGCGCCGGTACTGAACGCAGATCGTGAGACGATTGTTTCGACTCCAGGCCTTCAAGGCCTCAACGTTCTGTCACTCGTTCCGCTCGCGGTGGGCCACAAGGCTTGCACGGAACCGGTCTACCTGACTCCCGAGATGGGCCGCATCCGTTATCTCGTCCTCGGTCCTCAGATACGAGGCAACGGTGTCCGAGTGACTCTCACCGGTCCCGGTCTAAAAAGTCACAGCACGACGATCGCGTCAGCCAACGCTGGCCCAGACACACAGCTGACAGCCTCGTTCACTCCGTTGGCGCGAACGAGCGGGCTTCCCGCAACCGCCTGTATCGAACCAACAAAAATGCCGCTGACACTCGTTGGCACCAATGAGGCGCGCTCAGCCGTGACAGCCCAGACGACGGTCGATGGAAAACCTTCAAAGGTCGACATCGCGCTCACGTTATTGCGGCCTTCCGACCAGCCGGTGCGCACAATTCTCGGCGAGATCCCCGCTCGGGTGTCGGCGACAACCCTCGGGTCTGTTCCGACTTGGGTTATTTCACTGCTCGTAGTTTTGGCATGTCTGACCGCGCTGCTGTTGCCAATCGCGGCGCTGGTCTGGGCTGATCGCATACAGAGCAAGCAAAGGTAGGCTCAGGGCCGCATGGCAAAACGAGCATTTATAACCGGAGTCTCGGGCCAAGACGGCTCCTACCTCTCCGAGCTGCTGCTCGAGAAGGGCTACGAAGTCCACGGAATGGTGCGACGGTCGCCAACCGACAGCTTTGAACTGATCGATCATCTGCGCGGGCAGATCACGCTCCACCAAGGCGACCTGCTCGACCAAAGCTCGCTCACCGAGGCTCTCCGCGAGAGCCGCCCCGACGAGATCTATAACCTGGCGGCAACCAGTTTCGTTGGATCTTCTTGGGCGCAGCCGGCACTTACCGCAGAGCTCTCCGCCGTCGGCGTAACCCGGATGCTCGAAGCGATGCACGAAACCTGCCCTGAGGCCCGCTTCTACCAAGCTTCGTCGAGCGAGATGTACGGGATGGCGCGCGAGGTACCGCAGACTGAGGGAACACCGTTCTACCCTCGCTCGCCGTACGGCGCCGCGAAGGCCTACGGGCACTTCATCACCGTTAACTACCGCGAGTCCTACGACCTCTTCACAACGAGCGGGATTCTCTTTAATCACGAGTCGCCGCGCCGCGGGATCGACTTCGTGACGAGGAAGATCACCTGGCACGCTGCGGCGATCAAGCTCGGGAAGGCGCAAAAGCTCGCGCTTGGAAGCCTCGACGCGGAGCGTGACTGGGGCTACGCCAAGGATTACGTCGAAGCGATGTGGCTGATGCTGCAGCAAGAGACCCCGAGCGATTACGTGATTGCCACTAACGAGCGCCACTCAGTGCGCGAGTGCGTGGAGGTCGCTTTCGACGAGGCTGGCTTAGGAGAATGGGAACAGTACGTTGAGCTCGACCCACAGTTTGTGCGCCCGGCTGAGGTAGTCGAGCTGGTTGGCGACTACTCGAAGGCTGAAAGCGAGCTTGGATGGAAGCCGACCACCAGCTTTGATGAGCTGATTCGGCTGATGGTCCGCTCTGACATAGATTTGCTGCAAGCCTGAAATCCTGCGCCGCTGAGTTAACTGACCCCTATCTTGTGATGATGCTCGAAGGTCAGGCCCACTCAGGAGGCAACCCGCTGCCGGTTGTCACGCTCGGCCCGACTAAGCGGCGATTACGCCTTAGAGATGTATGGATAACCAGGCGTGTCGCCTGGATGATCGGCCTCAGAGACATGCGGGTTAAGTACAAGCAGGCTGCGCTCGGACCTCTATGGCTCGTGATCGCGCCGCTCGGGATGCTGGCAGCGCTGACGATCGCTTTCTCAGGCGTCACTGATACCCAGACCAGCGGCATTCCCTACCTGCCGTTCGTGCTCACAGGTCTGACGGTGTGGACTTTTATCTCAGCCTCGCTGTCGCTTGGGGCTTCGGTAATCCCGGCAAATGTCGCTCTTGTGCGACGTAGCCCGCTCCCCCGAATCGCGTTGCTTGGCGGTTCGATGATGGGCAACCTTCCGCCGCTTGGTGTGCTGCTTGCCTTCAGCCTCGCCGCCGCAATCGGCTACGGAATCCTGCCAATACAAGCACTCCTGCTGCCGTTCCTAATCACTTGGCTGATGCTTTTCACCTATGCAGCGCTGCTGTTGATCTCGCCGATAGCTGTCAAGTACCGCGACACATTGGCAATCGTGCCACTGATTATCCAAGCCGGCATATTCATCACCCCGGTCGGCTACGGCATCGATGGAGCCCCAGCGACAATCAAGGTACTGCTGATCTTCAACCCGGCGACAGGACTCATCGAAGCCTGGCGCTGGGCCCTACTTGACTTGCCAAACCCCTCCATCGCTGCAATCGCAATCGCCGGCGGCTGGACCTTGCTCTTTTTGCTTGCTGGCTGGCGGATATTCGGACGGTTGGAGGTGGCCTTTGCCGACTTCGTCTGAAATAGCGATCAAGTGCGAGAACGTGACGAAGAGCTACATGCTCGGAGAGACTGCGTCGCTGCCACAGACTCTCGCGGCGCTCAACCCGTTTCGCGCTGCCCCACCAAAGGAGACTTTTCAGGCTTTGAGCGACGTTTCGTTCACGGTTCAGCGCGGCTCATTCTTTGGGATCGTTGGAGCAAACGGCTCCGGCAAGTCAACCCTGACACAAACGATCTCGGGAATAACTGTTCCCGATTCAGGCACGATTACGATCGGTGGCACAATTCTTCCGCTGCTCGAGGTCGGCGCCGGCTTCAGCGAAGACCTGACAGGGCGCGAGAACGTTGTGCTACTCGGCGCCATCCTCGGCATACCGGCCTCCGAGGTAAAAAACTCGATCGAAGCGATCCTCGACTTCGCGGGAATTCATCGTCACTTCGACACTCAGATGAAGCGCTTCTCTTCCGGGATGCGGGCGCGCTTATCGTTTGCGACCGCCGTCTGTTTCCCGGCCGACATCTACGTTTTTGACGAAGTGCTAGCTGTAGTCGACGATGACTTCCGCGAGCGCTGCACCACCGAGATGCAACGCCTGCACGGTGAAGGTAAAACGATCCTCTTCATGAGCCACGACCTTGATCTGGTTGGCAGCATCTGCAGCGAAGGGATGTGGATTGACCGCGGCGTTGTGCGGACGGTTGGAAAAATCGCTGATGTTGCTGATTCGTACGCAGCAGGCGCCCAGGTCGACTAGCTAAACGTGCAGAAAGCGCGCATGCGGATGACCCCCTGCTTGGTAGCTGTAATGATCCGTCCCAGGACATGACTCAACGGGCCCATCACAAAGAAGATCCGGTGGCATCTGAGAACGGGCTCCCCGCCCTCACTGAAGTGCTCGGTATTCCAATCGCTTCAACCGATTACGACCGAACGCTCGACTGGATCGATGCCGCGATCAGAGATAAGCGCCGAGGCTACCTCTGCGTGGCGCCAGTCCATCTTGTGATGGTTGCCCAGGATGACCCAGAGGTGTTTGACGCTGTAACGGGGAGTGACTTTGTGGTCCCCGACGGCCAGCCGCTCGTCTGGGCGCTCCGGTCACTAGGAGCCGACAACCCAAGTCGAGTTTATGGCCCCGATCTAATGATCGAAGCTTGCCGTAGAGCGTCAAAGAGCGGCACGAAGATGTACCTCTTTGGCGGGCGAAACAACGGTGCGCTAGTTCAGCTCACGCTGAATCTGCGCCGCCGCTTCCCGGGGCTACAGATAGTCGGCGGTCACTCGCCGCCCTACCGCCCCGCAACCGCGGACGAAGAGCGCGCGATCGCTGACGAGATCAATGCCAGCGGGGCCGACATCGTCTGGGTCGGGACAGGGCAACCGAAGCAAGAGCTGTGGATGGCGCAGATGCGGTCGCAGCTGACAACCCCGGTTCTGATCGGGGTTGGCGCGGCGTTCGACTTTCACGCTGGCCTAGTTCCACAGGCGCCGGCGGTGCTGCAAGAGCTAGGTCTTGAATGGGCCTATCGCTTAGCTCGTGAGCCTCGCCGGCTCTGGAAGCGTTACCTCCGTTACAACCCGCGCTTCGTCGTCGACTTCGCGCGCCAGCTGCTGACGCGGCGCTGAGGACCGCGGTGTCAGGCGCTGCTGATCACCCCTCCCCCGGCACGGTCAGCGTGATAATCCCGACGCACAATCGGGCCGACTCCTGCGTCAGGGCTATCGAGAGTGCCCTCGCTCAAACGCTGCCGCCGCTCGAAGTAATCGTCTGCGACGACCGGTCGAGCGACGACACAGAACCAACAATTTCGGCGTTGGCCGCGAGCGACGAACGAATTCGCTACGTCCGCCGTACGAGCGGCACGCGCGGGCCGGGCGCAACCCGCAACCGTGCACTGCAGGAGGCCCGCGGAGAGTTCGTCGCGTTTCTGGACGATGACGACGAGTGGTTCGAGGAGAAACTGCGGCTACAAACCCCGGAGGTGGCTCGCAGTCGCGGCCTGATCTGTTCAAACGCGGTACGAACTTCCGGCGGCACTTACTTTACCGCGAGCGACGGTCACGTGATCCCACGCCGAGAGATGTTCGAGCACAACCCAATCATCCTATCGACGGTGATAATCCCCAAGTCAGTGATCACAAACGCTGGCGGTTTCTCTGAATTAAGCCGCCTTAGCGGTATCGAAGACTACGAGCTCTGGCTTCGACTCTCAGACCACGGAATTAAGATGAACCGCCTCGGCGAACCCCTTGCCCTGTACTGCGACTCGGGGCCCGGGCGCTTGAGCGCTCCCGAGGTTAGCCTGGCGCTAGCATCGAGCAGGATGTTCGCTATCCGGGCGCTGCGGCAGCCAACCGACGCCTTGCAGACCAGAGCGGCCCTCTCCAGCCTCTTGGTAGCACTGAAACTGAGCCTCGCCGGGCTTCGCTCAGGCCGGTCGCGCAGGGCGACAAGCGAGAACCGCCCTTGACCGGTAAGGCGGAGAAGGTGTTCAATATGACTGAGCCTGAGAGCAATCAACTAATCACCGACTACCCGGCGGGAGTTGTGGTGTGGGGTCTTCGTGGGGTACGCGACACGTTCCGACATGTCAATCGCCATTTCTTTGAGACGGCCGAAGCACTGGGAATCCCAGCCGTCTGGACCGACGACCGCCCGGGCGACGCCGATGTCGTGAGGCCCGGGGTGCTCGTCCTCGCGGTCGGGATCGCCGCCAAACACCTGCCCAATGTTGCGGGGGTCAGCTATTGCCTGCACAACTTCGACTCGCAGGTCGCAGAGCAGTTTGACCCCCACCGCTCGATCGTACTTCAGGTTTATACGGACGGGTGTGCGGAGGTCGCGGATGAGAAGTGGGGTCCAGCGACATTTTTTGACACACATACAAAAGTTCTCTACCAACCTTGGGGCACCAACCTCCGGGCTGACGCGTTTCTTCCGCCCGTGGTGGGGAAACTTCCAATCTCTGTCTGGGTCGGCAGCGTGTGGGACAACGCAGAGCACCAAGGCAACCGCAAGGAGATCGCTGAAATGAAACGAGACTTGAGGAGCAACGGCATTCAATTCCTTCGTCTCCCCAGGGCCTCTGATCGTGCTCACATCGCTGCAATCAGGGCGTCGCGATTAGCGCCAGCGATCGCTGGCGCTTGGCAAGCCGAGAAGGGCTACCTGCCGTGCCGCGTGTTCAAGAATATTTCGTACGGGCAGCTCGGCGTTACAAACGTGGGTAAGTTCAGCGAGATTCTCGGTGACAGCGCGATACAGGGTGAATCAATCGCCGAGATGATCGACACCGCCGTCTCACTCTCACCCCAAGAGAGGGAAGAGCGCACCCGAGCGCAACAGGAGGCAATCCGCAACTTCACGTACGTCGACTCGCTCAACATGATCGCCCGCGCGCTCCGCCGAGTGACATAACCGTAGAGCGGTCCTAGCCTTACATCAGACAACCGTCGCTTTCGCTTTTATGAACCTTGGCCTCTCTCTACTGACGCTGTTCCCGGGTCGCGCCGGCGGCGCCGAGACCTATGTCCGGGGACTGTTGGGCGCCTACGCGGCCGGCGAGGGGCCTGAACTCACGACCGCCCTAGTCGGACGGCAGAACGCCTCCTCGCTTCAGGGCTTCGAGAGCCCGACCGTGGCACTTGCACCGATGAGCTCCTACAGGCCGGGCAACAGCTCGGCAACGCGCCTGCTCGCTATGGAGACTGCGCGCTTCAAAAAGCGGGCGCTGGCTCGCGATCTACCGTCGGGCCTAGACCTGATCCACTACCCGGTGACAGTGCCGATCCCTCAGATCGACGGGCTGCCACGGGTCGTCTCGCTGCTTGACCTCCAACACCATGACCTGCCGGCGATGTTCTCTTCAGCCGAGCGCCGCTTTAGAAGCTGGGCCTACGATCGGTCAGCTTCAGATGCCGACGAGGTGATCACGATCACGCAGTTCAGCGCCGATCGGATTAGCGAACGGCTGGGCGTCGAGAGCTCAAAAGTCCACGCGATCCATCTTGGCATCGACCACAGCGTCTTCGCCCCCGACGGGCCCGCAGCGGCGATTGCGGGATTGCCAGAGCGTTACATCTACTACCCGGCCAACAACTGGCCACACAAAAACCATGATCGCCTGCTCGAGGCGTTCGCGGCGATCGATGACGCAGAGCTGCACCTGGTACTGACCGGCGGCGCAACCGGCAAGCAGCCGTTGCCCGCAGACAACGCACGGGTGCGCCACCTCGGCCACGTGACAACTGAGCA
>CAIJLJ010000171.1 GCA_903821395.1 uncultured Solirubrobacterales bacterium
ATCGGGTGCGACCGTTTCGTCGGTCCTGCTGGCAACCGGGGTGGCTACGCCGCCTTAACGCCGGCAATAAACCGATTAACTTCCGCGGTTAGCTGTTCAGCTTGTTGCGAGAGGCCGCCCGCTGCCCCGAGCACCTGATTCGCGGCCGCGCCGGTTTCGTTGGCGGCCTGACTTACCCCGTCGATATTGGAGGTCACCTCCTGCGCCGACTGTGCTGTTTGCTGCACGCTGCGGGCAATCTCCCCGGTCGCCGCTCCCTGCTCCTCCACCGCCGCCGCGATACTCATCGCGATCGCGCTTACGTCCTCGATCATCTGTTTGATCCCGCGAATTGCGGCGACAGCCTCCTTTGTCGTGGACTGGATCTGTGCGATTTGCCCCCCGATCTCCTCCGTGGCTTTCGCCGTCTGGTTCGCCAGGTTCTTGACCTCCGAGGCAACCACGGCGAAGCCCTTTCCTGCATCCCCCGCCCGTGCCGCCTCGATCGTCGCATTCAGTGCCAAAAGGTTGGTCTGTCCGGCGATGTTGGTGATCAGCCCGACCACATGGCCAATCTTCTCGGCCCCTTCGGCCAGCGCCTGCACGATCACATCTGTCCGCTGGGCATCGGCCGACGCCTGGCTCGACATCTTCGCCGATTGGGCCACTTGGCGGCTGATCTCGCTGATGGACGAAGTGAGCTCTTCGGCCGCGGATGCCACGGTCTGCACGCCAGCGCTTGCCTCCACCGCCGCCGCCGCGACCGTGGTCGCCTGCCGATCGGTCTCGGTCGCGGTGGAGGACATGGATGCCGCCGTCATTTGAAGCTCAGTCGCGGCCGAAGCGACCATGCCCACCATTTCGCCGACCTTTGCCTCGAAGCCGCGCACCAGGCCTTCCATACGGATCGTACGCTGCTCCTTCACCGCCCGCTCGGTCTCCTGTTCGGCCGCGAGCCGGTCAGCCTCGATGCGATTGTCCTTGAAGACCTGCAGCGTCTCGGCCATCACGCCAATCTCGTCCTTGCGGTCCACGCTCGGGATGGCAACCGCGGTATCGCCATTGGCCAGTTTGCGCATTGCCGCGGTCATTCCAACGATCGGACGAGCGATCGCCCTGCCAATGAACCAGGCAAAGACGGTGCCGAGCAGCAAGCCCGCGGCGACCAGAATGATGCTGGTAAATTGACTTGTCGAAATTGTTCTTTCGATTTCGCTTTCCGCGATCTTTTGCTCGCGGCCAGCGCCCTCTTTGATGGCTTCCGCGTCTGCCGCGATGCGCGCGCCCTCCGTTGCCATCTCGCCGTTGATGAGCTTGTCGTTCTCCTTGATAAGCCCGGCGATGTGATGGAAAGCGTCGCTGTACTTGTTCGTCAGCACTGCGACTTCATCATAAAGCGGTTTCAGTTCAGCGCCCTGCGCGGCCGGTTCGATCGCTTTCAGTGCTTTGCCGAGCGTCGCGAACCTGGCATCCGTTATTTTTGCCTGAGCCTCGTCATGGCTCTCCAGAAATTTGTTGGCGTTCAGCCGCGCGACCATGAGCGCTTCCATTCCACGCAGCGTCAGTAGCTGCTCATCGCTCTTGCCGGCGTGGGCAACCATGCCGGCAAGATTGTCCAGAACCTCGCGCGCTTTGACCCCGACAGGATCGAGCACGTCATACTGCAGCGCGCGCACTTCTTTCATCTGCGTTTTCAAGCGATCGAAGCTTTTCGCATAGCCGGCCAGAGATTCCGCGATTTCCTTTGCTTTTGCCAAACGCTCCGGGTTCTTGATGGTCGCGAACGAGCGGTCCACTACCTCCTTGGCCTGCTTCAGCGCGGCTTCGGTCTGCTCGGCGAACGCCGGATCGCCGGTATGGCCGAATTCCCGCGCGAAGCGGCGAACGACGGCGACGCGGAGTTCGATGTCGCTCGCGATGTTGGCGGTACCGGCCCGGTGTGTAGCAGTTTCATTGGCCAGGCCGATTTGGTTCAACGCATGTAAGTCCACGCCGCCGGTGACGGCAAGGAGGACCAAAACGACGCTGAACCCGGTTATGATTTTCGAGCGAATCTTGAGATTCGCGAACATCGTTGCAACTGACATGAGGTACGCTCCTTAGAGTCCTATCAATCTGGTCGGAAATCCCGGCATCGCTGGTTCATCCACCCTCAGCGATACATATAAGTGTCCTTCGCGGAACCGGGGGCAGGTCAATGTCACAGAGCTGAGCGAGGATGTTGCGTTTCCTGGTCATCAAGACGGACGTTGCCCGGGCCACGATCCGAGGGTGTGTGCCCGGAATCGTGGCCTCCGCATCGATGCTGGCATGATCGGGTGCGACCGTTTCGTCGGTCCTGCTGGCAACCAGGGTGGCTATGCCGCCTTAACGCCGGCAATAAACCGATTGACTTCCGCGCTTAGCTGTTCCGCTTGTTTCGATAGGCCGCCCGCTGCCCCGAGCACCTGATTCGCGGCCGCGCCGGTTTGATTGGCGGCCTGACTGACGCCCTCGATATTGGCAGTGACCTCCCGTGCCGACTGCGCCGTCTGCTGCACGTTGCGTGCGATCTCCCCGGTCGCCGCACCCTGCTCCTCCACCGCCGCCGCGATGGTCATCGCGATCGCGCTTACCTCCTCGATCATCTGCTTGATCCCGCGAATTGCGGCGACAGCCTCCTTAGTCGTGGACTGGATCTGTGCGATTTGCGCCCCGATCTCCTCCGTGGCTTTCGCCGTCTGGTTCGCCAGGCTCTTGACCTCCGAGGCAACCACGGCGAAGCCCTTCCCGGCATCCCCCGCCCGTGCCGCCTCGATCGTCGCATTCAGTGCCAACAGGTTGGTCTGTCCGGCGATGTTGGTGATCAGCCCGACGACATGGCCAATCTTCTCGGCCCCTTCGGCCAGCGCCTGCACGATCACATCTGTCCGCTGGGCATCGGCCGACGCCTGGCCCGACATCTTCGCCGATTGTGCCACCTGGCGGCTGATCTCGCTGATGGACATAGTCAGCTCCTCCGCGGCCGCGGCCACGGTCTGCACACCGGCACTTGCCTCTTCCGCCGCGGCCGCGACCGTGGTCGCCTGCTTATCGGTCTCGGTCGCCGTGGCGGACATCGACGCCGCTGTCATTTGAAGCTCAGTCGCGGCCGAAGCGACCATGCCGACCATTTCGCCGGCCTTTGCCTCGAACGCCTCGGTCAAGCGATCGACACGCTGCCCGCGCTCGGCCCGCTCGGCCAGCATTGCTTCCTGATAGACCGAGATGGCGAGGTCCATGTCCAGCATTACAGCGCTGTTCACCGCCGTGATAACGGCCTGCATTTTGCTCGGCGACCAGCGGTAACAGCGCACCGCGAGGGATGTAAGCCGGCTGAGCACGAAATTGTAACCGCCGATGTACCAGCGCGGTTCAAGGCCAATTTTATTGTGAACCAAACCGATCGTCCGCACACCCGCGAAATAGGCGTCATCGAAGCGGCCGGAGAACAGCCGTTCCCAGTGCGCGCTCTGTGCCTTCTTGAGGCGGGGGATGTCGTTTCCCAACATTTTCGCCAGGTGAGGCACGCTTGTGACATGCCGGTAGAACTCCTCCAGGATTGGCGGAAGGGCCGGTTCCACTTGCTTCCAGAACTCAGCGAGCAACTGGCTTGTAGCCGGACTGATGCCCATAAAGCGGGTTCGTGCGTCACTATCGTTTTGCGCCGGTTTATCGCCTGGATTCACGGGGCTCTCCTTAAATTGGTTCAGCGGTCCTTGTCGCGAGTTCCGTTACGACCTTCATGAGCCGGTCAAAAATACCTCTTTCTGCCATCTCTCCTGACGGAACGCTGTTTGGCTATATAATGGTCAATCCGAAAAAACGGACCAGCAGCGCCCCAATCTCCCATTCTAATCCGAGCGGCCGTCGATGTCGGGTCGCGTCCTTGTTCGCAAACTTTCTCCTGGGCCAATTCTTTATAGACAGCGAGGTCCAGTTATCCACGAGACGGCCGCCATTCCCGAGAGCCTGAACCGGCGGCAAATCTGGTCTGTCCACTGTCATGAGAGTTGTCGGCATTTTTTACACATCGTCAGCCGTCCGGGATTTGGGTTTTGGTAAGGTATTGGAGAGGAAGGGTTTTTTATGCTGGCACACTAATTGCTATCTATATCTTGCCGGTGCCCAACCAAGATTGGCCCTAAAACAGGACGCCGCGCAGGAGAGGGAGGCTGTGTTGTCTGGCATGGCAGAGTCCACTACTACCACTGGTTGTCTCGGTCTGACACCCGGCGAGCGTGCCAAACTTGCGAACATCCTGGCCCGCCTCGCGTCATCGTTTGGCGGGGAGCGTGCGGCAGCCGGGCAGGCGGCCAGCTTGTTCCTTACGAAGCATGGGCTCGGGTGGTCCGATCTGATCAGCCACCCGCAAGCCACGCAAACAGCGTCAGCCGATTCCGAGGCGCCATCACCCGCACGTGACCGGCGCCGGGGCAGAAACACCACCTCGCCCGCCTATTGCCGACGCCAAAACCTACCGCTTGGGCTGGCGGTGAATCAATTGATGTAGCGTCAGGTGTCGTCAGGGCGGGGTAGGCTGAGGAC
>CAIJLJ010000172.1 GCA_903821395.1 uncultured Solirubrobacterales bacterium
ATTCGGGCTAGCGGGCTTGCAGTCACGGTTGCGTCCGCTATCGCGGTGGCGCTGGTCTGGTGCGTAACGCAGAAGCGCCACCGCCTTCTAGCTGTCGGAACAGTTGCTGTGCTCACCGTGGGCTCAGCGGCGATGCTGACAAGTCGCGGTGCTGGGGAGATCGCACCACCTCCCAGCGGCCAAGTACGTATCAGCTTTCTTTCGGTCGGTCAGGGCGACGCGACGCTGCTTCAGAGTGGTGACCACGCGGCCCTCGTCGATAGCGGCCCTCCGGGCGACGCGATTGTTGACCGCCTATCGGAGTCAGGAGTTCGGCGGCTCGACCTGCTCGTAGCGACGCATGCACAGGCCGACCATCTCGGTGGGGCAGATGAGGTGATCAATTCGATGCCCGTGGCGGCGCTGCTCGACGGCCGCGACGGCGTAATCGAGTCGGAGGGCATGTCGATGGCCGCGAGCGCTGCGCGTCACCGCGTGCCGCTGATCAAGCCGGCCGCCGGTCAGCTGATCAGCGTTGGTTCCCTGCGGCTAGAGGTCTTGTCGCCACCAGCAGATACGGCCCCTGCACCAGGGGCAGATCCGAACCAGCGGGCGATCGTCATCCTCGCGCGGGCGCCCGGCATGCGGCTGTTGCTCACGGCCGACGCAGAGTCCGACGTCTTACTACCGCTGCGACTGCCACCCATTGACGTCCTGAAAGTCAGCCATCACGGCAGCTTGGATGAGGGGCTACCAGCCCTGCTGGATAGCTTGCGCCCAAGTATTGCGGTGATTGAGGTGGGCGCCGGTAACAGCTACGGGCATCCAACGCAGCAGGCTCTCGGCGCTCTCGCGCGAGCGGGGGTCACTACCTGGCGCACCGATAAAGACGGCACCGTGCGGATTGATGTTGACCGAAGCGGGTTGCACGTCCAACCGTCTACCTAGACTCCGAATCGTGGGGACATTTAAGAAGGCCTACCTGATTCATGGCGACGACCACGGCCGAGTCGCCGAGCGCAGGGGGCAAACTTGTCGCCTTCGCTGAGGCTGAAGGGGGAGCTGGCGGTCTTGAGCAGTTCGACGCTAATAGCGCCGATCCGGCGGCAGTTGCAGCGGCGCTCAGCGCAATGACCGTCGCCGTCGGTTGGCGCTTCCTGATCATCTCCGGTTGCGAGCGTTGGCGAGAAGATGCTGTGAAGAGTGATTTGCTTCCGGCGCTCGCGGCGATGCCCGAAGAGACGACGATTGCGTTCTTCGCCGCCGAGGACGGTCGCCAGCAGGCCCCGCCCGCCCTTCACGCTGGAGTGAACGCGGCCAAAGGTGCAGTCTCGAACGAGGCTTTGTTGAAGTCGAAGGAGCTGGCACCCTGGCTAATCACGCAGGCGGCGGAGCTCTCGATCACGCTTGACGGCGCCGGTGCTCAGGCGTTGATCGCGCAGGTCGGCGAGCGCCAGCAACGCCTCCTTCGTGAGCTTGAGAAATTGGCCCTCGAGTATGGGGCTGGCGCGCGGATCGGCGTTGAAGAGGTCAGTGAATCGGCCGCGAACTCCTCCGAGCTACTCGTCTGGGGGCTTGTTGATGCGATCGTTGCCCGCGACCAGCGCACAGCGCTCGTCACCTATCTGCGTCTTCGAGATCAGGGCGAGGATCCGGGCCGCCTTGCGATCGCTATCGCCAGGCGACTGCGCGATGTCACCACGATCGCCGCACGGCTAGAGGCCGGGGCCACAGAATCCCAAGCGCTTGAGGGCATCTACGGAGGTAGCTACGCCCAGAAGTTGCGGATGGCTGACGCGCGCCGCGCCGACCTCGACTTGTTACGCGAAGCCACAGATGAGCTCGCAGCCTTAGAGCTGGAGAGTCGCGGCGGCAGCGCGCTTAACTCCGACACTCTGACGCTGCGAGTGATCGACGCAATCGCGGCTTAAGCGCCAGCGCGAATCCGCGTGGCGCGGGACTTCTTGCGCGCGCCGGTGTTCTTGTGCAGCGCGCCGTGAGCGACGGCTTTGTCGATCATCGACGTAAGTTTCAAGAACTCGGCGTCGGCCACTGAATCGTCGCCAGCTGCGACGGCTGCCTCAAGGCGCCGCTGGTAGGTCTTGATCGCCGACGTGTAGTGACGGTTTTCAAGCCGCTCGCGCTCGCTGCGTGCGTTGCGCTTCTTCTGTGAATTAAGATTGGCCATTGCCGAGGGCGGATTCTAGCGTCCTGCGGATTCGCCGGGGCCGACCCTTAGGATTGAGCGTTCGTGACCTCGAGGCCAGGCAGCCCAAAGGACCCAGAGCCGGAGGACGACCCCGGCGCCGAAGAGGCCGTGCTCGATGCCGCGATTATCGGCGGCGTACTCCCTGCAAGTGATGCTGAGGCCGGAGCGGCCGCTGCCCGTGCTGCGGTCCTCAAGATTGACGAAGAGCACGAGGTGCCTGGGGCAAAAGCTGGGGTTGCACGCAACACCGTGCTCTTCTCAGTCGCTACCGGACTCTCTCGAATCGCTGGTCTAGCACGCGAGATTGTTGCCGCGAGCTACTTCGGAACCAGCGGCGCGGCCTCGGCCTTCACGATCGCCTTCCAGCTGCCGAATCTCGTCCGTGGGCTATTTGCTGACGCGGCCCTGAGCGCCGCCTTCGTTCCGGTATTCGCAGAGTTTCTGGAGCAGAAGCGGCGGCGCGAAGCGATCTTGCTCGCTTCGACTCTGTTCTGGATCATTCTGCTGGTGCTCGGGGCGCTGAGCGCGCTCTTCATCTTTGCCGCCGGCGTACTGATCCCGCTCTTCATCCCCGGCAACAACTTCACGCCGCAGCTAGTGGACCTAGCGGTTGGTCTCTCGCAGGTTCTCTTCCCGATTGTCGTGTTGCTCGGGATCAACGGTTTGTTGGTGGGGATCGTCAACTCCTACCACCACTTCACTATCCCGGCGCTAGCTCCATTGGTTTGGAACATTGTGATCATTGGTGCGCTGATCCTGCTGCGGCCCGCGTTCAGTGCCGACGATCAGATCTACGCATACGCGATCGGCGTGCTGCTGGGCACTGTCGTGCAGCTGCTGATGGTGATTCCGGTCCTGGCAAAGATCGATTTCCGGCTCAAGTTCCACTTCAACTGGCGCGACCCTGGCGTAACCCGTGTGCTGAAGCTGCTGATCCCGGTCACGATCGGACTCGGCGTAATTAACATCGACCTCGTAATCAACTCCGTCGTTGGTGCGCTGATCTCCTCCAGCGCGCCGAGGGCAATTGACGCCGCATTCCGCATCTACATGCTGCCGCAGGGAATTTTCAGCGTCGCGCTCGCCACCGTGCTTTTCCCGTCGCTGAGTCGTCTCGTGGCGCGCAACGACATGGGCGGCCTGCGCTCGCTCGTCGGCACCGGAACGCGCCAAAACCTACTCTTGCTCGTGCCGGCGGCAGCAGCCACGATGGCGCTGGCTAGTCCGATCGTTCAGCTCATCTATCAGTACGGCGCCTTCAACGCAGCCTCAACGAAAGAAGTGTCGACGGCGCTCTTCTGGTTTGCGTTCTCGATGCCGTTCGCCGGACTGAATCTGCTCCTTACGAGAACCTTCTTTTCGCTCCAGCGGCCGTGGATCCCAAGTGCACTGGCGGCGGTCAACCTAGCGGTCAATGCCGTCGTCTCTATTGCCCTTTACAAGCCGCTTGGAATCGCCGGACCGGTGATAGGAACCGTGGTCGCTAGCGCCGGAATGACGGCAGCCCAGATGATCTACCTACGGCGCCAACTGGGCGGCTCGATTGAAGGCCGCGAGACGTTGGTGATGACGGCGAAGGTCGTTTTCTCGGCGCTGCTCTTGATCCTCGTGAGCCGCGGGCTCTGGCTCGTGCTCGATGGTGCTGTTGGCAGCGGCGGGCCAGCAGCACGATTGATCGCAGTGGTCCCAGCGCTCGCGGCCGGACTGCTCACCTACTTGATTGCCGTACGCCTGCTCCGCATTCGTGAGGCAGATCAGATCACCGAGTTCTTTATGAGTCGCCTGCGTCGGATCCGATCCGCATAGCGCTTCGGTAGCGCCCTACGCTGTAGATCGAGCTATCGCCGCCATGGAACAGTCACTAATACGCAACTTCTCGATCATCGCCCACATCGACCACGGTAAGTCGACGCTCGCTGATCGGATTCTCGAGATGACCTCAACGGTCGATCCGCGAGCGATGAGGGCCCAAGTGCTCGACTCAATGGATCTAGAGCGCGAGCGGGGAATCACGATCAAGGCGCAGGCTGTTCGAGTGCTTTACGAGGCCCGCGACGGCGTCACCTATCAACTGCAGCTAATCGACACCCCCGGCCACGTCGATTTCACCTACGAGGTTTCTCGCTCTCTAGCGGCCTGCGAGGGCGCAATTCTCGTCGTTGACGCATCGCAGGGCGTCGAAGCTCAAACGCTCGCCAATACCTACCTTGCAGTCGAGAACGGACTCGAACTAATTCCGTGCCTCAACAAGATTGATCTCCCTGGTGCCGAGCCTGAGCGCGTTGCGGCGGAGGTTTCCGAGCTGCTTGGCGAACCAGCCGACGGCATTCTCAAGATTTCCGGCAAGACCGGGGAGGGGGTCGAGGAGGTGCTCGAGGCGATCGTGCGCGACGTGCCGCCCCCGAGCGGCGATCCGGACGCTGCACCGCGAGCGCTAATCGTCGATTCCGAATTCGACCAGTACCGCGGTGTTGTTGCCTACATCCGCGTCGTTGATGGCAAGTTCACGAAGGGTGAGGCAATCAGAGCGATGGTTGCGGGAACCGAAGCCGAGATCGACGACATCGGCTTCTTCACTCCAGAGATGGTCAGTGTCCCCGAGCTGACCGCTGGCGAGGTCGGGTATGTGATCACCGGGATCAAGGACGTGACCCTGCTCCGTGTTGGCGACACGCTCACGACGAAGGCCAACCCGGCGACCGAGGCTCTGCCCGGCTATCGCGAAGTCAAACCGATGGTCTTCTGCGGGCTTTTCCCGATCGAATCGGACCAGTACCCAGACCTGCGTGATGCGCTAGAGAAGCTAACTCTCAACGACGCCGCTTTGACCTGGGAGCCTGAAACCTCCGACGCGCTCGGCTTTGGCTTCCGCTGCGGATTCCTTGGGCTGCTCCATATGGACATCGTGCGAGAGCGACTGGAGCGCGAATACGACCTCAACTTGATGGCAACGATGCCGTCGGTCAGCTTCGAGGTGACGATGACGAGCGGGGAGACCGTCGAAGTTCACAACCCGTCCGCGATGCCCGATCCAAGCCGGATTGAGGAGATTCGCGAACCGATGATCCGCGCCTCGATTCTCACTCCCAATGAGTACGTCGGCCAAGTGATGGAGCTCTGCCAAGAGAAGCGCGGGGAGAGCGCAGGGTTGCACTACCTCTCCTCCGAGCGGGTGCAGATGAGCTACGACCTCCCGCTGGCCGAGATCGTGCTCGACTTCTTTGATCAGCTCAAGTCGCGCACGAGGGGCTACGCCTCGCTCGATTACGAGCTCAGCGGCCTGAAGGCATCGGACATGGTCAAGCTTGATGTGCTGCTGGCTGGCGATCCCGTGGATGCACTTTCGATGCTTGTTCACCGCGAGAAGGCTCATACGGTCGGGCGCACGCTGACCGAGAAGCTGCGCGAGAAGATTCCGCGCCAGCAGTACGACGTTCCAATCCAAGCGGCGATCGGGGCCCGGATCGTTGCCCGCGAGACCGTCAAGGCCTACCGCAAAGACGTTATTGCGAAGTGTTACGGCGGCGATATTTCGCGCAAGCGCAAGCTGCTTGAGAAGCAGAAGGAAGGCAAGAAGCGGATGAAGCAGGTCGGCAGCGTTGAGATCCCGCAGGAAGCGTTCCTAGCCGTGCTCGAGCTCGGGGACTCTAACTAGGCGGCCGGATTCGCGGACTCGGCAGCTGCGCCGGTACCATCGGTATTCGTGCTGACCGAGCGGCAAGAACTAATTCTGCGCCGGGTTGTAGAGACCCATCAAGCCACCGCACAGCCGGTCGGCTCGAAAACGCTTGCAGCCGATCCCGAGATTGACTTTGGGCCGTCAACGATCCGCAACGAGTTGGCGGTGCTTGAGGAGCAGGGGCTGCTGGCTCATCCGCACACGTCGGCGGGGCGGATCCCAACCGATGCTGGCCGTCGGTTCTACGTCGATCGGTTGCTGCCCACCGGCACGCGCGCGAAGCTCGACTTGCCGCTCGTCGCCAGCGAGGTAGATCAGGCGATGCGCGTCACCAGCGCGACTCTCGCGCAGGTGACCAATCTGCTCGCAATTGTCTCAGCGCCGCCGCTGGAAGCGGCGACGGTGCGTCACGTCGAGGTGCTGACGCTCCAGCCGCACGTCGCGATGGTCGTTGTGATCACATCGACGGGGAGCGTGGCAAAGCGGATGGTCAGTTTCCAGCAGCCGGTTGATAGTGGGCTGATCGCGTGGGCGGCTGAATATCTGAACGATCGGCTCAGCGGCCACGAGCTCGGCGCGCGCACCGTCGCCGCGCGGCTCGGTGACCATTCTCTTGGAGCTAGCGAGCGCGGCTTCCTAGAGGCGCTGCTCCCGGTCTTCGATGACCTGCGCTCAGACTCCGAAGTGATGCTTTACGTCGAGGGCGCCGGCAGGCTCCTTGGCGGCGACCGTCTCGACAACCTCGCTGAGATCAATGAGCTGCTCAGCGCGCTTGAGCGGCGCGTTGCACTGCTCGGCGTCCTGCGTCTTGCGCTAGGAGAGCGCGACGTCGTGGTGAAGATTGGAAGTGAGAACGAACTACCGGCGCTGCAGTCGCTGGCACTCGTTGGCGCGGGCTACGGCCCGCGCGCTCAGAAGCTCGGCACTGTCTCAGTGATTGGCCCACTGCAGATGGATTACGGAGCGGTAATTGAGACCGTTCGTGAGGCTGCTTGGCAGCTCTCTCGTTACATCGAAGACGTAGACGCCGCATAGCAATGTCGAGCACCGTGCCTGGCGATCCATATGAGGTACTTGGGGTGCCGCAAAGCGCCGACGAGGTGACGATCAAGAAGTCGTTCCGAGCGCTCGCGAGGGAACTACACCCCGATGTCAACAGTCACGATCCGGAAGCGGAAACAAAGTTCAAAGCAGCCGCTGAGGCCTACGAGATTCTCTCCGACCCTCGACGCCGCGAGATCTACGACCGCTACGGCCACGAGGGTCTGCGAAGCGGCGGAATGCGCCCGAACTTTGAAGGGTTTGGCTCGCTCAACGATCTGTTCAGCGCATTCTTTGGGGGAGGCTTTGGCGGCGGGCAGAGCGGCCCGGCGGCAGGCGACGACGCGATAATCGCAGTCTCCGCGAGCTTGGCCGAAGCCGCCGCAGGGAAGCAAACCGCGATCTCCTTCGAAGCGATCGATCGCTGCGCTGAGTGTGATGGCAGCGGCGCTGAGCCGGGCAGCAACTTGACCACCTGCGATCGCTGCCAAGGCTCGGGCGTTGTTGAGGCGGTCGCCAACTCGCCGTTTGGGCAAGTGCTCCAGCGCCGCGCCTGCGAAGCCTGTGATGGGCAAGGTCAGATCGCTGAATCCCGCTGCGAGCCGTGCGATGGACGCGGGCGCGTTGTGCGCCGCCGCGAACTGGAGATTGATATTCCGCCTGGCATCGATGACGGGCAGCGAATTCGCGTCGCCGGAAGTGGCCACGCAGGCGAGCGGGGCGGCCCACCGGGCGATCTCTACGTCCAGGTCCAAGTCGAAGCCAGTGAGCATCTCCTCCGCGACGGCGATGATCTGATCTGCGTGCTTGACGTACCCGCTCCCAGCGCAGCGCTTGGAGTAACGCTCGATGTTGAAGGGCTCGACGGGCCGGTCCCAGTCAAGGTTCCGACTGCCACCCAGCCGGGTGAGATCATCGAGCTAGCTGGCCTCGGGATGCCGCAGCTGCGGCGGCCCGATCGGCGTGGCGCTCTCCGCGTTGTCGTCAACGTCGTGATTCCGCGCCGTCTCACCGAGGAGCAACGGAAACTTAATGAGCAGTTCGCTCAGTCGTTGACCGATGAGAACCTGGCCGCCCCAGAGGGGCTGGGCGCGAAGCTTCGACGGCTGCTGAGTTCAAGCCGGTGATTCGGCTCGCGGTGCGCGTTGCTCCAGCCGATGCCGAGCTGGTGCTCGCTGAGTTGGTTGAGCTGGCCCCGTCCGGAGTCGAGGAGAGCGAGCTACCGGATGGAACAATCGAATACGCGGTCTACGGCGCCGATGGCGAACTACCGTCGCTGCCAGATTTACGTGCGGCGGCAGGCGGCTCGCTGGTCGAGATCCTCACCAGCGAGGTGGCCGATGACTGGGACGAGCAGTGGAAGGCGTTTCACAAGCCGATCTCGATCGAATATGGCAGCAGCATTCTGCGCGTCAGGCCGCCTTGGGAAGAGCGCGTTCCAGCTAGCGGGCAGGTCGATCTAGTTATCGATCCGGGGCAGGCATTCGGGACCGGTGCGCACGCGACCACTCGGCTCTGTCTCGAGCTCGTGCTGGAGCTCGAGCCGAGCGGGGGGTGCGTGGACCTGGGTTCAGGCTCGGGCGTTCTGGCAATAGCCGCAGCGAAACTCGGTTGGGCGCCGGTAGTAGCGGTGGATCATGAACGCGAGAGCGTCGAGGCGACCGCCGCGAATGCGCTTGCCAACGCCGCCGAGCTCGAGGTCGCGCGGTTCGACCTTCGCCGTGACGGCCCCGCTCCGACCGCCCGGCTTGTCGTCGCGAACCTTCTGTTGCCAATTTTGATCGACGTTGCTGAGGCAGGCTTCGACGGGCCTGCCCCCGGTCTGCTGATTGCGAGTGGGCTTCTAATCGAGCAGGCCGACCGCGTTGCTGAGGCGTTCGCGAGCTCCGCCGGGCTAGTCGAGGTTGATCGCAGGTGCCATGGTGAGTGGGCCGCTCTGCTGCTCTCTGCCCCAAGCTAATCCTGGCGCGTTTGATCAATCCTCTCGTCTAGAATTGCTGACCTTGATGGCCCGATATCTGATCCCTCTTCTTGCCTGCTTAGCCACGGGTGCTCTTGCGTCGTGCGGCTCGAGCAACTCAACGATGGGCGTAACCAGCGTCTCTTCATCGAGCACCAGCGGGCAGGGCAGCGCGGGTAAGACATCACAGGCGGCTGTTGCAGGCGTCGGCGCAACTGTTTTCGCGTCGAACTGCGCTCAGTGCCACACGCTTCGCGCCGCCGGGTCAACCGGGCAGGTTGGGCCGAACCTAGACGACCTTGCTCCTGACAAGGCAACCGTCAAAGCGCAGGTCACAAACGGTGGCGCGGGGATGCCCTCATTCGTTGACGTTCTCACGGACGCGCAGATCGACGCGGTCGCCGCCTATGTGGCCGACAGCGCAGGGCGGTAGCGTACTCAGCAGCTTATGACCGAAGCGACAATCAGCGAAACGCTCAAGAACGAGATTACTTCGGCGATGAAGGCCGGTGACAAGGAGCGCGTCTCGGCTCTTCGCCTAATTCTCTCCGAGCTTCAGAAGAACGCTAAGGAAGGCGATGCCGATGAGCTGGCCGTGCTGCGGCGCGAGCGCAAACGGCGGTTCGAGGCGGCTGAGGCGTACCGCGACGCCGGGCGCCCCGAGCTCGCGGCAGGGGAAGAAGCTGAGGCGGCAATCATCGAGCAATACCTGCCGGCTGAGCTGGGTGATGAGCAGCTACGTGAGATCGTCGCTGCGGCGATCGCAGAAACTGGGGCTGAAGGGCCAAAAGACACCGGCCAAGTTATGAAGGCGGCAATGGCCAAGGTCGCTGGGCAGGCCGATGGAAAGCGCGTCTCGGCAATCGCACAGGAGGCGCTAAGCGCCTGATGCGGCAGACGATCGAGCTGTCCAACGAGGCGGCGAGCGCACTCTGTGGCACCGGCGACGTGGTCCTTCGGCGGCTGGAGTCTGAGCTTGAATGCCAGATCGTCGTTCGCGGCAACGTCGTAACTCTCGACGGCGAGATCGGAGCTGTGGCCGCTGCAGCCCAAGTTGTTGGCGAGATGGCGGAACTAGCCGATAACGGACATGACGTCGAGGAGGGAACGATCCATTCGGTCACCGGCTCGATTAGAGAACAGGTCAAACCGTCAAGTGTGCTCGGCGACGTTGTTTGGAGCCACCGCGGTCGCAAGGTCGGGCCGAAGACGCCGAACCAGAAGCGTTACGTCGACTCGGTGCGCGACAACACGGTCACATTTGGCATCGGCCCGGCCGGAACTGGGAAGACCTTTCTCGCCGTCGCGATGGCAGCGGCCGCGCTCTCGCGTGGCGAAGTCAATCGCGTGATTCTCACTCGCCCGGCGGTTGAGGCCGGCGAGCGGCTCGGCTTCCTCCCCGGTGACCTTATGGCGAAGATCGACCCTTATCTTCGCCCGCTCTTCGACGCCCTCAACGACATGCTCGACCCCGAGAAGGTGAGCGAGTTCCTCCAGCACGGTGTGATTGAGGTCGCGCCGCTGGCTTTCATGCGTGGCCGAACACTGAACGACTCATTCATCATCCTCGACGAGGCTCAGAACACGACTGCCGAACAGATGAAGATGTTCCTCACCCGGCTTGGTTTTGGCTCGCGCATGGTTGTTACTGGCGACATCACACAGATCGACCTGCCAAAAGAGCAGCAGTCGGGGCTCGTCGTAGTTGCTGACGTACTGAGCGAGATAGATGGCATTGACTTTGTCCGCTTCGGCGCTGACGACGTCGTTCGCCACCGGCTCGTCCAACGGATCGTCGAGGCCTACGGCGCATTTGCCGAGCGCTCTGCGCCGGATCTACGCGCTGAGCGCGGCCGCCGCAAGGCCTAGGCAGAACGAAAATGATCGAACTCGACTACATCGGGGCCAACCTCGCGGCCGGTCATCCGCCAGAGCCGGAAGTTGATCGGCTGTTAGCTCTCGCCTTCGCGTCGGCCGGCATCGAAGACGGGCACGTGGCTGTGGAATTCGTCGACGAAAAGCGGATAGCTGAGCTGAACGAGGCTCATCGCGGCAAGCAGGGCCCAACCGACGTGCTCTCGTTCCCCGTCGATGGAAGTGATGAGGGCGCTGGCCCGCGCGAGCTTGGCGACATCATCATCTGCCCGGAGATGACCGCGAACCTTTCTGAGGCGATCGTCCATGGCGCGCTTCACCTTGTCGGAATGGATCACGAAACTGACGACGGCGAGATGTTGGCCCTGCAGGGCGAGATCTGCTCGTGGTGACCAAAGCTGGCTTCGTCGGCCTCGCCGGACGACCGAACGTCGGTAAGTCGACTCTCGTAAACCAGATCATCGGTGAGAAGGTGGTGATTGTCTCCGATCGGCCGCAAACTACGCGGCGAGCGATCCGTGGGATCGCGATGCGCGGCGAAACGCAGCTCGTGCTTGTAGATCTTCCGGGCTTTCAGCGCCCTCGTGACCTGCTAACCGAGCGCATGCAGAGGCGCGTTGAACGCGAGCTAAGCGACAGCGACGCCGTCTTGTTCGTGCTCAACGGCGAGGAGGGGGTCGGCGCCGGTGACCGCTTTATCGCCGAGCTACTGAAGCTAAGTCCAAAGCCGGTGATCGTCGCTGTCAACAAGGAAGACCGGCTGAACCGCTCGCGGACGCTCCAATCGCTATTGGCGGCAGAGGAATTGGGCCTCGGCGCTGAGATCTTTCCGATCTCAGCTAAAACGGGCGAGGGCGTCGAGCCTCTCGTCGTTCGTCTAGCTGAGCTGATGCCGAAAGGTCCGCTGCTGTTCGGAGTTGATGATCTCTCCGATCAGCCGCTCACTGTTGAGCTAGCTGAGCTGATTCGCGAACAGATCCTGCGCCGCACGTTTCAGGAGCTGCCGCACGCCGTCGAAGTGGTGGTCGAGGAAATTGAGGAGCAGCGCGAGGGTCTGCTGCGGATTCGCGCGTTGGCCTGGGTAGAGAGCGAGTCGCAAAAAGGCATTCTCGTTGGGCGCGGCGGCAAGATGGTCCGCTCAATCGGTACTGCAGCGCGCGCCGAGATTGAGAAGCGCGTTGGATCGCAGGTTCATCTCGACCTCTCGGTGCGAGTCCGCAGGAGCTGGCGGACAGACGAAGGCTTGCTCGACCGCCTCGGGATCGACTGAATCTCAGCTGAGCAGCCGTAACTCGGTTGCCAATAGTGCCGTTAGCTGCTCGAGTTCGTCGGGCCCGATCGCATGACTAGCTATCGCCGGCAACACAACTAGCGGGCAATCAGCCGCACCGCGCAGTCGCGTCAGCTGCCCCTGCTGCAGCTGTGAGCGGTGGTGACGAGTGAGGATGGCGGTAGTTGCAGCGCCGCTGAGCTCGCTGCCCGCCGCGCTGAGCTGATCGATCTCAGGCTGCCCGAGATCGTCGCTGATGAAGTCGTTGGCGACGATCAGGTCTGCTCCGCGTCCGAGCTGCGAAGTGAGTGCGTCTTGGAGCTCGATCGTTTCGTTGACCGGTGTCTCTTCGAGCGTCGATACGAGCACGATTTGACTTCGCTCCGAGTCGGCCAGCAAGGCCTCGACTTCGCGCGCCTGGTTTGCTATCGGTCCAACCCGAGCAATCTCTGCGAAGGTCGTCGGCGTGCGCAGCATCGCCAGCCCGTGGCCGGAAGCCGGCGCGTCAAGAATCACCAGCTCGTAGCCGGCGGCGTCCTGATCCCATCGCTCGTCGCGGCTCAGCTCGGCTGCCTTTGTGATCGTCAGTAGCTCGCGGCCGCCGGGTGCGGCGTTAATGAAGCCCGCGAAACTATTGGAACGGACAGCGAGATCGAGCAGTGCGCGAGGGCGGATTAACCTGCCGGCCCACTCGACGAGTGCAAGCTCTGGATCGATCGTTGTCGTCCACAGATTGGGCGCAACCTGTTCCTCGGTACCGGGGGCGCCTGCGGTGGGGTGGCCTAGTAGTGATGGCACACGGCGTTGGCCTGAGACCTCACAGATCAGCGTCTCCCGTCCTGCCTGTGACGCGGCCTGACCGAGTGCGGCTGCAATCGTCGTCTTGCCGACGCCGCCCTTGCCAGTTACGACCATTAGCTCGCAATGAAATATGTCGTGTTGCTCGTTTTTCACTAGCCCTCTACGGTAGGGGCGTGGCATTCAGTCCAAACAAGCGCGTGAACGATTCCTACCGCCGGTGTCGCAGTCTCCAGCTGCGCCATGACCCGACCTATTTTGCAGCCACTGCCTGCCTGCCGGCTGAACGTCGCCCTGCCCTATATGCGCTTTACGGCTATGTGCGCGGCGCAGATGAGATTGCTGACGACACACGCTTGAACGGTCAGCGGCTCGAAGCTCTCGACGCATGGCAGGACGCCCTCGAGCAAGGAATTGACCGCGGTTACTCGCTCCATCCAGTGATCGCCGCTCTCGTTGACGCAGGGCCACGCTACGGGATGCCACTCGAGCTCCTGCCCGAGTACATGGAGTCGATGCGTGCAGACTGCGATGATCAGGTGCGGATGCGCAGCCAGGCGCAGCTCGACAGGTACATGGCTGGCACAGCAACCGTCGGCCCCGTAGCCGCCCCGCTGCTCGATGCGCCCGAGACCGCAGTCGCGCTGCTGCGGCTGCTTGGCGTTGCTTTTCAGCTAACAAACTTCATTCGCGACGTGCCGCTTGACTGGCAGATGGGGCGGGTCTACCTGCCTGGGCTTAGTGAAGACGATCTCGCCCGCAGAACTGCAAGCGATGCGCTTCGCGACCACGTTGCCCAGCAGGTTGCCAGAGCGAGGCAGCTCTTCGCCGATAGTGAGGCCCTAGCGCAGCTGCTGCCGTCTGCTGTACGCCCGGGTATCAAGGTCGCGCGTGCGGTCTACTTGCGAGTGCTCGACCGCGTCGAAGAGAACGGTTACGACGTCGTGACGCGCTCAAACCGCCTGCGTCCGTGGGAGGCCGTTCAAGCGTCCTCCTGGGCGCTGGTTTCGTGACTGTCCGTGCGACCTCACGTGGCGCGCAGCGAACCTCACTTGAGGGGACGCGCGCTGAGGTCCTGATCTGTGGCGCAAGTTTTGCCGGACTGGCGGTGGCAAGAGAGCTGGCCGCTACCGGCGCGAGCGTGCTCGTAATCGACCGCTACGAGATCGGCGAACGGCAAACCTCAGCTTGCGCCTGCCCGACGCTGTGGCTCGACGCGCTCGGTCTTGGCGAATCGATCAAGCAGGAACTGCCGTACATGAGCTTCACCACGCCAAGTTCGAGCGTGCGCTATCGCCTTCCATGGAGCTGGTCATCGTTCGACTACCGCAAGCTTTGCAAGCTGCTCTGGGCGCAGTGCGGTGATGCGCGCTTCGAAACCGCAAAGGTTGAGTCACTCGGCGAGCAAGATGCCGACGGGACAATTGCAGTAGTCACCGATCGCGGCACGATCTCAGCACCGCTCGTGGTCGATGCGCTCGGCTGGCGCCGCGTGCTCAGTAGTCCCCACTACCAGCCGCCCGAGGCGCCCCTGTCGCGCGGGCTGGAGGTTCACCCGGATCACGACGGCTCCGGCGACGCGCTCGACATTTGGATCGAGCGCGGGATCGTCCGTCGTGGCTATGGCTGGCGCGTGCCGGCAGGGGACGAAGCACGCATCGGAGTCGGTTCGTATGACCCCGTCCAGCATGTGAAGGAGCCGACTGTTGCTCTATCTGAACGGCTTGATCGCGACGCGGTGCGCTACCAAGGCAACTGGTTCCCGCACCGCCTACGCGATGGGACGGAGGACTGCGTGTTCTTTGTCGGCGATAGTGCCGGTCACTGTTTTCCGCTGTCAGGCGAGGGAATCCGCACGGCGTTTTACTTCGGTATTGCCTGTGGGCGCGAGCTGCGCTCGGTGCTCGATGGCCGCGCCGACCGCGCGAAGGCTCTCGCTGCCTACGAGCAGTTCAATCGAGGGCATAAGCGACCATTCGCGATCGCGCTCGCACTGCAGCGCCTAATTCCGGCGTTGCCGCCGAGGGTTCTTTCAGGGCTGCTGGCCGTGATTGGCAACCAAAGGATTGTTAACCGTGCTTTCGGCTGGTATCTCAATCAAGCTTCTCCGAGCTTTGCAGCGCCGTCGTCTTTGGACGCTGGGGCACCGATGATCGGTGCTCGCGAGCTAGCGGAGGTTTCACGATGAGCGGCGCCGACGATCAATTCGTGCTCGAGCCGACGCTTGACGAGGCGCAGCGGCTAGCGGCCGATTACACGTTGATTCCGGTCCGTCACTCGTTCATCGATGATTGTGAGACGCCGGTCTCGGCCTTTCTCAAGCTACGCGCGGCCGCACCGTCCGAGCCAGCATTCCTGCTCGAATCGGCCGAGCAAGGGCAACGAATGGGCCGCTACAGCTTCATCGGCATTCGGCCGCGGGAGGTTCTGCGGTGGAACTTGGCGGATGGTGGAGACCCCTACGCGGTCGCTGGCGCGATGCTCGACGGCCTAAGTCAAGCTCCGTTGGATCAGCTCCCGCCGTTCGCCGGTGGGCTGGTTGGCTACTTCGGCTACGACCTTGTTCGCACGGTCGAGCCGCTGGCCGAACCGAACCCAGACCAGCTCGGACTCCCCGACATGGCGCTTATGCGTAGCGACGTCCTCGTCGTCTTCGACCACCTGCGCCATACGTTGACGATCCTCGTCAACGCTGTTGCGCAAGCCGGTGAGCTGAGCGAGGGCAACTACGCCGCCGCGGTAACCACGATCGCTGAGGTGCGCGCGATGTTGGCGGGCCCGCTCCCGGCTCCAAAGCCGGATGGCCCGGCGCGTGAGGCGCCGAAGTTCTCCTCCAACTTCACGCGTCAGCAATTTGAGTCGGTGGTCGCCAAGATCGTCGATTACATCCACGCCGGCGATGCCTTCCAGGTCGTTCCGTCACAGCGTTGGACGGCGGAGCTCGAAGTCGATCCGTTTTCGATTTATCGCGGGCTGCGCGTGGTAAACCCGAGCCCATACATGTACTTCCTTGAGTTCGGCGACTTTCAGGTCGTAGGAGCGAGTCCTGAGCCTTTGCTGACAGTGAGCGGCCGATCGGCGTCGACTAGGCCAATAGCCGGCACTAGGGCGCGCGGTGCTACTCCAGCGGAGGATCTTGAGCTCGCGGCTGGCCTCCTAGCCGACGACAAGGAGCGTGCTGAGCACGTCATGCTCGTTGATCTCGGCCGCAACGACCTTGGCCGGGTCTGCGAGTACGGCTCGGTCGTTGTCGACAGTCTGATGCAGGTTGAGACCTATTCGCACGTAATGCATATCGTCTCGTCCGTTTCAGGAACGCTGAGACCGGAGGTCGGCGCTCTCGACGCCCTGCGCGCAATTCTTCCGGCTGGCACGCTCTCGGGGGCGCCGAAGGTCCGCGCAATGCAGATCATCGACGAGGTCGAGCCGGTCAAGCGAGGCGGCTATGGCGGCGCGATCGGCTATCTCAGCTACGCCGGTGACCTAGACACATGCATCCACATTCGTACCGTCGTCTGCCGTGATGGCGAGGTCCACGTTCAAGCTGGCGGCGGCACTGTCGCCGACGCCAGCCCGAAGTATGAGTACGAGGAGTCGGTCAATAAGGCCAAGGCCGTGATTGGCGCGATTGAGCTAGCCACAAATCAGCCGGGCTGGTGGTAGCGGTGCGCACGCTCGTAATCGATAACTACGACTCGTTCACATACAACCTCGTTCAATACCTGGGGGAGCTCGGGGCCGAGATCGACGTAGTCCGGAACGACCGCGCCACAGTCGACGAGCTATTGGCGACCAAGCCCGAGCGTGTTGTCGTCTCGCCAGGGCCTTGCACGCCGGATGACGCCGGAATCACGCTGGAAGCGGTGCGCCGCTTCCCCGAGGCGGGGATCGCCACGCTCGGCGTCTGTCTCGGTCATCAGGCTCTCGTGCAGGCGTTCGGCGGTAGCGTCGTGCGCCATCAGCCGGTTCACGGCAAGACGACGACAATTGAACACGACGGCAGGACCGTTTTCACCGAGCTGCCGTCCCCGCTAACGGTTGGGCGCTACCACTCGTTGATCGCCGCTGAAGAAGACCTGCCGCAATGCTTTGAGGTTTCTGCGCGGGCCGACGAGCTCGTGATGGCGGTTCGTCATCGCGAGCTGCCGGCCGAAGGAGTGCAGTTTCATCCCGAATCTGTCCTCACGGAAGACGGGCTAAAGATGATCGACAACTTCCTTCGAGGAGTTGGACGCTGATGGCGCAGTCGGCGCTGGAAGTCGCTAATGAAGTGGTCGCTGCCGGCCAAGACCTAAGCCAGCAACAGGCTGCTGCAGCCCTCGCAGTGATCATGAATGGAGAGGCCGGCGACGGCCAGATTGCGGCTCTGCTGCTGGGTCTGCGCGAGAAGGGGGAGACTGTCGATGAACTCGCCGGACTCGCACAGACGATGCGGTCACTGGCGACCTCGGTGAAGCCGCAGCGAGCAGATCTACTCGACACATGCGGCACCGGTGGCGGGCGTCGCACGTTCAACATCTCCACCGCCGCGGCTTTGATTGCGGCGGGGGCAGGATGCGCAGTCGCCAAGCACGGCAATCGCACTGCCACTGGGCTGAGTGGTTCGGCCGACGTTCTCGAGGCGCTCGGTGCGAGTCTCGAGCTCACGCCAGCTAGCGAGGCAGCCTTGATCGATGAGGTCGGCTTTGGCTTTATGTTCGCGCCCGCTCACCACGCGGCAACGCGTTACGTCGTCCCTGTGCGAAAAGAGCTGGGTGTCCCAACAATCTTCAACCTGCTCGGCCCGCTGACAAATCCGGCCGGGGCACGCCGTCAACTAATTGGCGTCCCGGACCCGGAATCGATCGACCTCGTCGCCGGAGCACTAGCCCTTCTGGGGACCGATCGTGCCTTGGTAGTCTCCAGTGAAGATGGGCTCGACGAGATAAGTACCTCGGGTCCGACGCAAGTGGCTGAACTTAACCAAGACGAGATTCGCAGGTACACGGTAAGCGCCGAGGAGCTTGGAATCGAGCCAGCTAGCGACGCCGAATTGAGCGGAGGCGGTCCAGAGCAGAACGCTCTGATAATCCGTCAAATTTTCGCCGGCGAATCAGGGCCACCGCGAGAGATCGCAGCGATTAACGCGGGAGCGGCGATCTACGTTGCTGGACGCGCCGATTCGATTGCCGAAGGGCTCGATCTGGCTCGGCGAACGATCGATTCAGGTGCAGCGATGTCGACGCTCGATCTTTTTCTGGAGCGAAGTGCGGAGCTGGCTGCCTGATGGCGATCCTCGAGCAGATCATCGCCAGTACACAGGATGCCGTGGCGCAACGCCGCGAGCAACGGCCGCTCGCCGAGCTCGAGAGCCAACTGCACCAGCGCGGTGCAGACAGGCCGTTCGCCGAGGCGCTCGCACGCCCTGGCTTGTCGGTAATAGCTGAGTTCAAGCGCCGCTCGCCAAGCGCAGGAGAGATCGGTTCGGGCGCGACCGTCGAGGAGATCGTTGCGGCCTACGAGACTGGCGGCGCCGCGGCGCTTTCGATTCTGACCGAGGAGGCCAACTTCGGCGGCTCGCTAGAAGATCTAATTGCCGCACGCGATGCGAGCAAGCTCCCAATCCTGCGGAAGGATTTCATCATCGACCACTATCAGGTCGTTGAGTCAGCGGTCGCCGGTGCAGACGCGATCCTGCTGATCGCTGCGGCACTCGATCCCAACGAGCTGGAGCTCCTCTATCACGACGCGCACGCCCTCGATTTAGATGTTCTCGTCGAAGTCCACGACGAGGAGGAATTGGAGTCGGTGCTTGAGAGCGTCGATCCAGATCTAATCGGCATCAACAACCGGGACCTTCGCGACTTCACGGTTCACGTAGAGCGCACCCATCAGTTGCTGGCCGATATTCCGGCGGGTAAGACGGTCGTCAGCGAGTCGGGGCTGCGCGAGCGCGAGCAACTAGCTGAGCTCGAGCGTGTAGGAGTAGACGCCGTGCTGATAGGCGAGTCGCTGATAGCCAGCGACGATCCTGCAATAGCACTCGAGCAGTTGACGGGCGGGCATGATGCCGATGTTTCTTGACTGCGGCCATAATCACTTAACCATTTCTTTAACCGCGCTTCAGAGACCGGCGCTTTCCTCCTGAATATGAAATCTTCACGCTCGACTTGGTTTATTGCTGGCCTATCGGGGCTGCTCGGTGCCGTGATTGCGGTCGCAGCAGCCGCAATTATCGGGCTCGGCGGCGGTTCTTCGACCACGACGCTGGTCCAGCAGGGCAGTGGCGGCGTCGTTAGGACCGTTAGCGACGGCGGCGCAATGACGCCGCGCGAGATCTACCGCAAAGAAGCCAATGGCGTTGTCTTCATAACCGCCGACGTGGTCCAGAAGCAGACGAACGTCTTCGGCGCGCCCGAGTCTCAGAGCGGTAAAGCGACCGGTTCGGGCTTTGTTATCGATCGGGCCGGCACGATTCTGACCAACGCGCACGTTGTAGACGGGGCAAAGAAGGTCACCGTTCGGTTCGAGAACGACAAGACGGTCACAGCCAAGATCCTTGGCGCCGACCGCTCCTCCGACATCGCCGTACTCCAAGTAGATCCATCGGGGCTAAACCTGACTCCGCTGCCGCTCGCTTCATCTAACGCGGTCCAGGTCGGCGATCCAGTCGTTGCGATTGGTAACCCTTTCGGTCAGGCGTTCAGTCTTACTACCGGAGTCGTTTCGGCCAAGCAGCGTTCAATCGACGGGCTCAACGGGTTCGCAATCAACAACGTAATCCAGACCGACGCCGCGATTAACCCAGGCAACTCGGGCGGCCCACTGATCGATACCGCCGGCGACGTAGTCGGCATCACATCGCAGATCGAAACCGGCGGCGCGGGCAACGGGAACGTAGGCATCGGTTTCGCAGTGCCGATCGACATCGCACGGAAGCTTCTCCCCGGGCTCCGTCAGGGGACTGTGAATACCGGGTATCTCGGCATTTCGTCGCTCTCGATTACGCCCGACCTCGCACCGCTCAAGCTTCCTGTCGACAAAGGCGTTTTGATTGAGAGCGTCAACCCTGGTAGCCCAGCAGCGGCCGCGGGTCTCAAGGGCGGCAGCGTACCCGCGAAGCTTGATGGCCAGGAGATCAAAGTTGGTGGCGACATCATCCAGAAGATCGATGGTCGTCCGATGAATACCTCGCTTGTTCTTTCGACTTACGTGGCTTCCAAGAAGGCGGGCGATCAGATTGAGATCCAGCTGCTGCGAGGCGGCAAGGAGACGAAGAACGTCCGCGTCACTCTCGGTCGCAGGCCGCAGCAGAGCGTTACGGCGGGTTAGTTTCCGGCGCCCACCTTCGGGCTGCCATTATGTGGGTGTGAGCAGCGCCCCAAAAATCAAGATCTGCGGGATCACCAATCTCTCTGACGCCGAGCTGGCAGTCGAGCTCGGTGCTTGGGCTGTTGGCTGCATCATGTGGGAAGGCTCAGCCCGGCGCTGCGAGCAGTCCGATGCCCGCGCGATCGCGACCCGCTTTCACCGCGAAGCGGAGATCTGCGGCGTGTATGTCAATCCAACGCTAGATGAGGTGGCCGGGCAGGTGGATGCGCTCGGCTTCACGATGGTCCAGCTTCACGGAGATGAGGGTCCATCGTTTTGTGAGGAGCTGCGTAGACGGACCGGCGCCAAAGTCATCAAAGCGATCCAGGTGGTGTCCGGCGAGCAATTCAATGATCTTGAGCGTTTTCACCACGTCGACTATCACCTGCTTGATACAGACCATCCCGACCTGCGGGGTGGAACGGGGGAGAGTTGGGACTGGTCGCTGGCGGCTGGCCGGCACTCGAAGATCCCTTTGATTTTAAGCGGCGGGCTGACAGTCACAAACGTCGCGGAGGCAATCGACGTCGTTCATCCGTTCGCGGTTGACACAGCGAGCGGAACCGAAGCATCACCCGGCATCAAAGACGCGGCGAAGCTCGTGGCATTCTTTGACGCCGTGGCTTCAACCGCGCCAGCCACGACCGCGGAGGTCACCACATGACGGTGCCGCAGCTGGACCATCGCTTCGGCCCCTACGGCGGCCAATACGTTCCCGAGACTCTGATGCCCGCTCTAGCTGAGCTCGAGGCCGCGTGGATCAGCGCCCAGAGCGATGACCAATTTCAGGCGGAGCTCGGACGCCTGCTGCGCGACTATGCAGGACGGCCGACACCGCTCTATCTCGCCGGGCGCCTCAGCGAGGTGGCGGGACGGCCGGTCTACCTAAAGCGAGAGGACCTCCTGCACACCGGTGCACACAAGATCAACAACGCGCTCGGGCAGGCACTGCTCGCAGTTCGGATGGGTAAGCGCCGGATCATCGCCGAGACCGGAGCCGGACAGCACGGGGTTGCATCGGCAACGGCCTGCGCCCTGCTCGGCCTTGAGTGCGTTGTCTACATGGGGGCTGAGGACATCCGCCGGCAGGCCCCCAACGTTCAACGGATGGGGCTGCTTGGAGCGACTGTTGTACCGGTCGAGGCTGGAGCGAAGACGCTGAAGGAGGCGGTTTCAGAGGCGATCCGCGACTGGGTTGCGAGCGTTGAGGACAGCCACTACATCATCGGCTCCGCGGTTGGACCGGCACCGTACCCGGCGATTGTGCGCGATCTCCAGCGCTGCATCGGCGACGAGGCTCGCGAGCAGATCTTGGAGCGCGAAGGGCGACTGCCTCGGCGCGTAATCGCATGCGTTGGCGGAGGCTCCAACGCGATCGGCATGTTCATCCCGTTCGCTCCCGACCAAGAGGTGGAATTGGTTGGTGTGGAAGCCGCCGGAGAAGGAATTGAGAGCGGTCGACATGGCGCCCCGCTTACAGCTGGTGGGCGCCCCGGCGTGCTCCACGGGTCGCTCAGCGCGCTACTACAGGACGATCAAGGTCAGATCGCTGAAGCGCATTCGGTCTCGGCTGGCTTGGACTACCCGGGGTCTGGACCTGAACACGCCTGGCTGCGCGACAGCGGCCGCGCCACCTACGTCGCCGTAACTGATCAGGACGCGCTGGCAGCTTTCGAGCAGACCGCCCAGCTCGAAGGAATCATTCCCGCGCTCGAACCAGCGCACGCCCTCCACTACGTACTCAACGTGCCGAGCGATTCTGACCTTGATCTCATCTGCCTCTCGGGTAGAGGCGACAAGGATTTGGCAGAGGTACTAGGGCTTCTCGGTCGCTGATGACCGGAGCTGAGCGAATTGCGGCTGCATTTGAGCAGCGCGAGGGGCGCGCGGCACTGATGCCTTATCTGATGGGCGGATATCCCGACCTCGCGACCTCACTCGACATCGCGATCGGCTACGCCGAGGGTGGCGCGGATCTGATCGAACTGGGGGTCCCGTTCTCGGATCCCCTGGCCGACGGCCCGGTCATCCAGAGCGCCGGTACGGCAGCGCTAGCGGCTGGCGCGACACTTGACGGCGTTCTCGAAGTTGCGACCAAGGTGGCGGAGCAAGTCCCGGTCGTCCTGATGTGTTATTCGAACGCAGTCTTGGCTCGCGGAACCGAGCAATTTGTCGCAGACTTGGCGGCTGCTGGAGTTAGCGGTCTAATCGTGCCCGACCTCCCGCTGGAAGAGGCAGAGTCAACCTCCGATGCCTGCGCGCAGGCAGGGTTGGCATTTGTCCCGTTGGCCGCGCCAACCAGCACCGATGAGCGACTCGCGGTGATCGGGGCCGCGGTGCAGGGTTTCCTTTACACGGTCGCCGTCGCCGGAACGACCGGCGAGCGCGGAGAGCAGAGCAGCTACGGCGAAATCATCGCTCGCGTGCGCGAGCACACAAGCGCGCCGGTTGCACTCGGGTTTGGCATCTCAACCCCCGAACAGGCGAGCGCAGCAGCTGACGCTGGAGCCGACGGCGTAATTGTCGGGAGCCGTCTTGTGCGCGAGGTCGGAGAGCAGGAAGACCCTGCTAGCGCCTGCCGCGCGCTCGTCGAGCAATTCGCGAGAGCGCTTCGGTAACATTCAAGAGAGATGCCACTCGTCCTAGCAACAACATTCGCGCTTTCGCTCTGGATCATTTTGGGAGCGCTTGGCGTCAGCTCTTTCGACGGGATCATGCTGGCGCTTCTGATCATCCTGCTGGCCGCGGGCGGGCGCCTGATCAGCCGCACCGTCGGGTCGGTCGGTCCTGGCTCACGCGACTGAGCGCCACTGGTTGAGGCCGAGTTTGCGGCCACCTACAATCGGTACTGCGTGACCTTCTCTACGACTCAGTGCAAAGTGCTGCTGTTCACGGCGTCGGTCCTGGCGATTGGGTTGCTAGCTGGGTGTGGCGGCCTCGGTGACAATCGTCCCGACGTAACGGTCCGTTCGAACGACCTCGTCGTGGTGACCAGCGCGCCGCTCAGCGGCGATCAGAAAGCATCCGGTGAGGCGATGGTCAACGGCGAGCGTTTGGCGCTCGCACAGGCCCAGGGGATGGTTGGCCAGTTCACCGTTTCGCTTGAGGTTTTCAACTCGGTTCAGAGCCAGCAGCGGCGTTGGTCAACGATTCAAGTTGCTGCCAACGCAGCGCTTGCAATTCAAGAGCTCCACGTAGTCGCCTACATCGGCGAGAGCGACTCCGCCGCGACGGCGGTCTCGTTGCCGCTGACAAATCAGGGTGGAATTCTTCAGATTGCACCGACCAACAGTTATGGCGGATTTACCAGTGCTCGATTTGCTCCCGCCGATGAGCCGCGGCGCTACTACCCGACTGGCAGGAGCAACTTTGGTCGCCTCGCGCCGAGCCAGCTTCGGGAAGCGCTAGCCCAGGCTCGTCTTCAGCAGCATCAGAAATGCACATCGACCTACATCATCGGAGCCGACTCGAGCCAAGGTCAGACGGCGGTCCGCTCGCTGCAAGCTGCATTGACGCAAGCTTCGATCCGATCGGCTGGAACCGTGGCTTTCGGTGCACCGGGCAGTTCGCCCGCGCGCACGCTTGCTCGCGTGCGCAGCTCCGGCGCTAATTGTGTCTTCTATGGTGGGCCAGCGAATAGCGAGGCAGCCCGCCTGCTCAACGCGCTGAAGGCTGGCCTGCCAGCCCTGCAGCTCTTTGCCGGCCGCAACGGTATCGATCCATCTCTAACGCGCAACCTCACCACCAAAGCGCAGGACGCAACGCTGATGACGTCGCCGGGGCCTGATCCAAACCGTTTGAACCCGCTTGGAACGAAGGTGGCGGCACTCTACCGAGCCCAGTTTGGAAAGGCGATCACTTCCGATGCGCTCTACGGGTACGAGGCGATGTCGGCTGTGCTCGACTCGATCAGACGCGCTGGCGGTGCCGGCAACAATCGCGACAGCATCATCGCCGCTTTCCATTCCACGCGGGCAAAGCCCTCGGTGCTCGGCCGCTATTCGGTTGACGCTAACGGCGATTCAAGCCTCACGGGATTCGTCGTCTCACGAGTTATTCGCGGTGCACTTGTCGCCTCGCCTGGGTTAACCGCGGCGATCTCGCGATGACCGGGGGCTCAGCGGCCGAGCGCGGAACGCAGAGCCTCTGAGAGCTCCGGATGCTCGAAGCTGTATCCAAGTGCCGTTGCCGCAGTTGGAACCGCGCGCTGACCCTCGGTGACAATCTCGGCCATCTGGCCGTAGCGCGCCCGCAGCACAAAGCCAGGAACAGGAAATAGCGACGGGCGATGCAGAACCGCCGCGAGCTTCTTCGAGAAGTCGTGGTTTGTGGCTGGCGCAGGGGCGGTGCCGTTTATAGGCCCGCGCCATGAGTTGTCGCCGATCGAGGCGATGTACATCCCGACAATGTCATCGGCGTGAATCCAGGGCATGAACTGCTTTCCGCCCGCTACGGGCCCTCCGACTCCGGCCTTGAACGGAGGAAGCATCGTCTTAAGCGCGCCGCCGTCTGCGTCGAGCACGATTCCCGTGCGGATCAGGACAACGCGCAGTCCTAGCGCCTCAGCTGCCAGCGCCTCGCGCTCCCAGGCAACACAGACTTCGGCGAGGAAGTCGCTGCCCGCCGGGGTTTCTTCGTCGACGAGGTCGTCTCCGTGCTTGCCGTAGTACCCGACGGCGGAAGAGGAAACCAGCGTTGACGGTCGCTGTTCGCATGCTTCGATCGCGGCGACGAGGTTGCGCGTCCCAACTTCGCGGCTGTCGCGGATAGCCGTCATTGCGCTTTGCGACCAGCGCTGCGCAACCGGTTCTCCGGCGAGGTGGATCACAGCGTCGCGGCCATTAACGGCTTCGGTCGGGGGAGGTCCGGCGAGCAGATCCCAACCGACCGCCTCGACGCCTAACGCTGAGGCAGCGCGTTCGGGGTTTCGCGAGAGCACTGTTATCTCGTCGCCACGCGCCTGAAGTGCCTCTACCAGTCGCGTACCGATCAGGCCTGTGGCCCCTGTGATTAAGACTTTCATCGTGCTTTCCTCTCGTCGGTTCGGAAAGGGTACGGATCAGCTTCAGTTACGGGCTACGGAGTGCTTCAACGTCGGAGGCGGCAAATCCAATCGTGTTGCGCTCCGCTTGCGCGGCTCCGCTAGCGCGCGCCTCCGCGGCGACAGCATCAGCGACGGCCGGGGCAACATCGCGGTTGAAGCATGACGGGATGATGTACTCCTCGTTTAGCTGCTCGTCGGTGACGATCTGAGCGATCGCTCGCGCTGCGGCCATCTTCATCGGCTCGGTGATCTGCTCGGCACGAACGTCGAGCGCGCCGCGGAATACGCCAGGGAAACAGAGCACGTTGTTGATCTGGTTTGGGTAGTCGGAGCGCCCGGTGGCGATGATTCGGGCATAAGGAGCGGCCTCTTCCGGCGAAACTTCGGGATTGGGGTTCGCCATCGCGAAGATCATTGGGTCTGGCCGCATCGTCGCGAGCGCAGCAGCGTCAATCACCTTGGCGCCCGATAGTCCGATCATCAGATCGGTTCCGACAATCGCTTCAGCTGGGCCACCAGCGATTTTCTCGGGGTTGGTGTTCTCGGCGTACCACCGCTTAATCGACGTCATTGTGCCGTCAACGTAGTCTGCTCGCTCGGTGCTGAGCGCCCCGTTTGAATCGCAGCCGATGATCTCGCGAACGCCTGCCTCGATCAGAATCTTCGTCACCGCTACGCCAGCTGCCCCGAGGCCGATAACCAGTACGCGCAGGTCCATCAGGTCGCGGCCGGTCAGCCGGCAGGCATTCAGCAATGCGGCAAGGACGACGACTGCGGTTCCGTGCTGGTCGTCGTGGAAGACGGGAATGTCGAGAGAGGCCTTCAGCCGGTCTTCGATTTCAAAGCAGCGCGGCGCTGAAATGTCCTCGAGGTTGATTCCGCCGAAGCCAGGAGCTATCCGCTCCACCGTTGCCACGATCTCGTCGGTGTCCTTAGTGTCGAGACAGATTGGGAAGGCGTCAACGCCAGCGAACTCTTTGAACAGCATCGCTTTGCCTTCCATCACTGGCATCGCCGCGCGCGGGCCGATGTCGCCAAGGCCGAGTACTGCGGTGCCGTCACTGACGACGGCGACCGTGTTGCGTTTGATCGTGTACTGGAAGGCGCGCTCGGGGTCTTCATAAATAGCGCTGCACACGCGCGCCACGCCCGGCGTGTAAGCCATCGAGAGGTCATCACGCGTCTTCAGTGGGTGGCGGTTGTGCTGTTCGATCTTTCCGCCGACGTGCATTTGGAAGGTGCGGTCGGTTGTGTCGATCACGCGAGCGCCTTCGATCGCCTCAATCGCTTCGACTATCGCGGCCCACTGTTCGGAGCCAGCTGCATTGACGGTTACGTCGCGGATCAGGTGTTGGTCGGCTTCGACGAGCTCGATTGCCCCGATCGTCCCGCCGACGTCGCCAATTGCGCTCGCGACCCGTCCGAGCATTCCGGGGACGTCCTCGATCTCAATTCGGATCGTGAGGCTGTATTGGGCTGAGGGAGTTGTACTCACGGAGCGGGAGTGTATGAAGGTTGGCGGGCCACCGGCGTGCCGACTGCTGCGGTAGCGTCAGCAGTCGTGGCTAAGACGCTCTATCTGATCGATGGCAACAGCCTTGCCTACAGGGCCTTCTTTGCCTTGCCCGACACAATCTCAACCTCGAAGGGGCAGCCAAGCAACGCGATCTTCGGCTTCGCTTCGATGCTCGTAAAGCTCTTCACCGAGTACGGCAACAACCCAACGATCGTCTGCTGGGATCGCGGCAGCTCAGGGCGAAAGGAGCTCGACCCGCGCTACAAGGCCAACCGCCCGTCGAAACCTGACCTACTCCGTGAGCAGTGGCCTCATTTCGCGCCGATCGTTGAGGCGTTTGGTTGGCACAATGTGCACGTCGACGGTTTCGAGGCCGACGACGTGATCGCGTCGCTTGCGGAGATCGCTCGAACCGCTGCAGACCCTGTCCCGGTTGTGATCGTCACCGGCGACCGCGACTCATTTCAGTTGATCGACCCTGAAGGTCGCGTGACCGTGATGGCAACGGCGCGCGGGATCACAGAGACGAAGTTCTACGACTACGAGGGCGTGATCGAGCGTTACGGAATCGCACCGGAGCTGATCCCCGACTTCTACGGACTGAAGGGTGATTCATCCGACAACATTCCCGGCGTTCCAGGGATTGGTGACAAGACCGCCGCCTCGTTGCTGCAGGAGTTCGGATCGCTCGAGAAGATCCTCACCAGCGTTGACGAGATCAGCGGCGCCAAGCGCAAAGAGAACCTGACCAACTTCGCCGCCGACGCCCGGCTCAGCAAAGAGCTGGCGACAATTCAGCGTGACGTGCCGCTTGAAGTCGACCCGCTCGCAATCGCGGCGGAGGAGAGTGAGCCGAGCCGCGCCAAGCTACGCGAAGTTTTCATCGAGTTCGAGCTGCGCGATCCGCTGCGGCGGATTGAGGCAGAGCTTGGGCCACCGGAGGATGGCGCCGAAGAAGAAGTGGCGCCGGCTATCGAGGCGTTGCCTGCATTGACTGTCACGGTCGAAGTCAGCTCGCTCGCCAAGGCCGTCGCGCTGGGCAAGTCGAGCGAGCCGCTGGCGATTGCGGTGGCCGCCCCTGAGATGGAAGACGGCGAGCTTTTCGCCCGTGAGCAAGAGTGGCGCTTCGCCGCTTATTGCGACGGGCAGGCCGTTGTCGGTGAGCTGACCGATCCGGCCGAACTAGTGGCGACGCTTGGCGATCGGTCGGTGATTGTCCACGACGCGAAGGCGCTGGGCGTGGTGCCGGCGGTCGTCTCACACGACACCCTGTTGGCTGCGTATCTGCTCGAGCCCTCGCGCCGCAGCTTCGTCCTCGATGAGCTCTGCGAGGAGGCCGGGATCGCAATCACGCTCGACGATGACAGTGCGCGCGCGGCAGCCCTAACGGCGCTGCTTGCCGCGCGGCAGCGGCTAATGCTTGAGGAGCGCGGAGAGCTCGATCTGCTCGACGAGATTGAGCTGCCGCTAATTCCTATTCTCCGTTCGATGGAGGTTGCGGGAGTACGCCTCAATACCGACACGCTCGCCGAGATTGCGGACCGTGTGCGGACCGAAATCGCATCGCTCGAAAAGCAGATCTGGGATTTGGCGGGCGAGGAGTTCGTCATCGCGTCGCCGCAGCAGCTAAGCGCGATTCTGTTCGGGAAGCTCGGACTAACGAAGAAGCGCAAAGGGAAGACCGGTTACTCAACCGACGCCCGCGTCCTCCAATCAATCCGTCACGAACACGAGATCATCCCGGTCGTGGAGCGGTGGCGTGAGCTGAACCAGCTTTCAAAGACCTACCTCGAGGCGCTCCCGTCACTCGTCGACGGGAAGAGCCGCATCCACACCACCTTCGTGCAGGCGGCGACTGCAACCGGCCGCCTGGCGTCGATCAATCCGAACATGCAGAACATTCCAGTCCGTACCGAGCTCGGGCGCGAGATTCGCGGCTGCTTTGAAGCGGCACCGAAGTTGCAGCTGCTCTCGGCCGACTACTCGCAGGTTGAACTCCGCCTGCTGGCGCACGTCGCCGAGGAGCAGGTGCTGATGGACATCTTCAGCGCTGGCGAGGATGTCCACACCGCGACTGCGCGAGAGGTGTTTGGCGTTTCCGACGGTGAAATTGATTCTGGAATGCGCTCAAAGGCAAAGATGATCAATTACGGGATCGTCTATGGACTGGGTGATTACGGACTAGCCGACCGGCTCAACATCTCGCGCGGCGAGGCGCGTGAGTTCATCGATGCCTACCTAAGTCGGTTCGGAAAAATTCGCCACTTCATGGATCAGACGGTTGAAAAGGCGACCGATGAGGGATTCGTGACAACGCTCTTTGGGCGCCGGCGCAACATTCCTGAGCTGCGCTCCACGAACGGGCAAACGCGGGCGATGGGGGAGCGGCTGGCGCTAAACACGATCGTCCAAGGCACCGCTGCGGACGTGATGAAGCTCGCGATGATCGAGGTTGCGGCGGCGCTGAACGCGACCGACCTAAAGACCGAGATGATCCTCACAATTCACGACGAATTGCTCTTCGAAGGGCCAAAATCAGAGCAGAAAGCGCTGAGCGAGCTAGTCGAAGTAGGGATGATTGCGCCTTGGGGAGAGCGCCAGCCGCCGTTGGCCGTTGATATCGGCACGGGACGAACGTGGCTGGAAGCGAAGTAATACCGCTAACCTTGCCCTTCAATGACAACCACATCTACCGACCAGTCCCCTGAAATCGACGTTGAATCGCATGTTGTTCCCGGAAGCGACGGGATGCTGCTTGAGATCGACGGGCAGATCGTCCCTAACTACGCAGCAACCTTCACGACATTCAATGAAGGTGAGGTCGTCTCCGGCCGCGTAGTCCAGATCGACAAAGACGAAGTACTCGTTGATGTCGGCTTCAAGAGCGAGGGAGTAATCCCCTCGGCCGAGCTTTCGATTCGTAAGAACATCGATCCCGGCGAAGAGGTTGAGCTGGGTGAAGAGATCGACGTGCTGGTCCTCACGAAAGAGGATCAAGAAGGCCGTCTGATCGTTTCCAAGAAGCGCGCGCGCTTCGAAAAGGCGTGGCGCCGCATAGAGGCCGCCGCCGAGACCGGCGAAGCTGTCGAGGGCACGGTAATCGAGGTCGTCAAGGGCGGCCTGATTATTGACCTCGGTATCCGCGGCTTCCTGCCCGCGTCGCTGGTTGACATCCGCCGCGTAGCCGAACTCGACGAGTTCCTCCATACAAAGATCATCTGCAAGGTGATTGAGATCAACCGTCAACGCAACAACGTCGTTCTCTCTCGCCGCGCCGTCCTCGAAGAGGCGCGCAAGGGTCAGCGCCAAGAGATTCTCGATCAGCTCCAGCCAGGGCTCGTAGTCGAAGGCCAGATTTCCAACATCGTTGATTTCGGAGCGTTCGTTGACCTCAACGGCATCGACGGACTGATCCACATCTCGGAGATTTCGTGGTCGCACGTCAATCACCCCAACGAGGTGCTTGAGATCGGCCAAACCGTTCAGGTCAAGGTTCTCGAGATTGATCGCGACCGCCAGCGCATTTCGCTGGGGCTCAAGCAGACTCAGGACGATCCATGGCAGCGCGTTGTCGATACCTACAACATCGGCGACGACCTCGAAGGAACTGTCACAAAGGTCGTCACCTTTGGCGCGTTCGTTGAGATCCTCGACGGTGTTGAGGGACTCGTCCACATCTCCGAGCTTGCCGCTCACCACGTTGAGAACCCGCGTGAGGTCGTACAGCCGGGCGACGAGATCAAGGTCAAGGTGCTCGAAGTAGATGACGAGCGCCGCCGCCTTTCGCTCTCGGTCAAGCGTGTTGAAGGCCAGATTCTTTCAGCCCACACCGGGAACCTTGAGTTCCCCGAAGAAGACGCCGCGATTGAGGCTCCTGCAGACCTCGTAGTGCCGGTTGTCGACGAGGAGCTGCTCGCAGCCGCCGCGCCGGCAGGGGCGGCAGCTGAAGCCGAAGTCGTAGCCGAAGCCGAAGCCGAAGAGATTGAGGCAGAGGCAGCGGTTGAAGCAGAGGTCGAGGCGGAGGTCGAAGCCGAGCCCGCGGCAGATGAGACTGGGCCGGATGCGGAGGCAGAGCAGGTCGCCGACGCTGACGCTGACGCCGACGCCGCGCCTGCCGACCCGCAGGCCTGAAGCTGGCGGCGCTGCGCTGACTGAACCAGCCCGCGTCCCGTTCGTTGGCCTGACCGGGGGCATGGGGTCGGGCAAAAGCACTGCGCTCAGCGCCCTTGGGCGACTGGGAGCGGTCACACTCTCGACCGACGCCGTAGTCCATTCGCTCTACAGCGACCAGCAGGTCGTTGATCGGGTTGTTGATCGCTGGGGATCGTCGGTTGCGCCGGGAGGGGCTGTTGATCGGGCAGCGCTAGCACGCGTAGCTTTTGCGGACGACGTCGAGCGAGCTTGGCTAGAGCAGCTGATCTGGCCGTTGGTCGGTGCCGAAGTGGTCGCCTTCCGCGAAGGTTCGCTCTCCCACCAGCCGCTGCCTCGCGCCGCCGTAGTCGAGACGCCGTTGCTCTTCGAAGCCGGTATGGATCAGATCTACGACGCGACGGTTGCTGTAATTGCAAGCGAAGAACTGCGTAGCGAGCGTGCCGCTAAGCGCGGCCATGAGGCAGCTGATGAGCGCCACGCGCGACAGCTCAGCCAGGCGGAGAAAGCTGAGCGCGCGACGTACGTCGTGATCAATGATGGGACGACTGAGGAGCTGGAGCGCGAGCTTGCCACGATTCTTGATCGGCTCGGGCAGTGACCTCCCGGGTCGCTGGTCCGCGGCTCGTTGCGCTTATTGGGCTGGTGCTCGCCTCGCTGACAGTTGCAGCTTGCAGCAGCGTCAACGATTCAGTCACCGGCGTCGACTATCCCCTTCGGCACGCATCGATAATTCGTGATCAGGCCGCAAAGAAAGGGCTCGACCCCGCGCTGATTGCCGCGGTCATCTTCGCCGAGTCTCACTTTCGCCCGGGGCAGGTCTCGTCGGCCGGGGCTGAAGGTCTGATGCAGATCACACCGGAGACGGCGCGCGACATCGCCCGGCACTCGGGCGGCACCGCCTTTACGGTCGCCGACTTGGCTACACCGAAGGTCAACATCTCGTACGGGTCGTACCTGTTGCGTGATCTGATCGCTCGCTACAACGGCAACATCGTCGCGGCGCTTGCCGCCTATAACGCTGGGCCAGGAAATGTTGACCGCTGGGGAGGCTCCGCGCTGACGGTCGAGCAGATTCCGTACGCGGAGACGAAGGCTTACGTCAAAGAGGTTCTAAACGCCCAGGACGAGTATCGACGTCGCTATGCCAGCGAGCTCGGTCCAGCGCCCTGAGCTGAAGATACCCTTGGTCGGTGCCTCCGTTCCGCCTCGACAGTGCCTTCACGCCAGCTGCGGATCAGCCGGCCGCGATCAATGCGATCGCGGCAGCTATAGAGGCGGGCGATTCCACCACCACATTGCTCGGGGCCACGGGAACCGGCAAGACGATGACGATGGCCGGCGTTGTCGAGCGCGTCCAGCGCCCTACCTTGGTCATGGCCCACAACAAGACGCTCGCAGCCCAGCTGTGTAACGAGTTCCGGACCTTCTTCCCGGACAATGCAGTCGAGTATTTCGTCAGCTACTACGACTATTACCAGCCGGAAGCGTACGTCCCGTCGAAGGACCTCTTCATCGAGAAAGACTCGGCGATCAATCAGGAGGTTGACCGGCTTCGTCACGCCGCGACGGCGGCACTGTTCGCCCGCCGCGACGTTCTAATAGTTGCGAGCGTCTCCGCGATTTACGGAATGGGCTCGCCGGAGACGTATGACAACAACGTCCAAATACTTCGCCAAGGGGAGAGCGTTGATCGTGACGCACTCCTGAGGAAGCTGGTCGCTATTCAGTACACGCGCAACGACGTCGCTCTGACTCGCGGCACATTTCGCGTCCGCGGCGAGGCACTTGAGGTTTTTCCTGCCTACGCTGAAAGCGCCTACCGCGTGACGCTGTTTGGCGACGAGGTTGAGCGGCTGCAGCAATTCGACCCGCTCACCGGCGAGCTGATCGAGGATGGCCTCGAGCACATAGCTGTTTGGCCCGCAACGCACTACAACGTTGAAGAAGGCAGCCTTGATGCTGCGGCCGACGAGATCAGCCGCGAACTCGAGGAGCGCTGCGCCCAGCTCGAAGCCGAGGGGAAGCAGCTCGAACCGCTGCGGCTCCGGCAGCGCACCCAGTACGACATCGAGATGATGCGCGAGGCTGGTTTTTGCAGTGGGATCGAGAATTACTCACGGATCCTCGACGGCCGCAAGCCGGGCGAGCGCCCGTACTGCCTGATCGATTACTTCCCAGAGGACTTCATCTGCTTCATCGACGAGTCGCACCAGACAGTCCCGCAGATCGGCGCGATGTACAAGGGCGACCGCAGCAGAAAGCAGACGCTCGTTGACTACGGCTTCCGGCTGCCAAGCGCGATGGATAACCGGCCGCAAACGTTTGAAGAGTTCCGTTCGATCACTCCGCAAATTGTGTTTGTCAGCGCTACCCCTGGCGGCTATGAGCGTGAAAACTCTGGTCTGATCGCAGAGCAGATTGTTCGGCCGACCGGAATCGTGGACCCGGTTGTAGAAGTTCGTGAGACGCTCAACCAGATCGACAACCTGCTCACCGAGATCAAACAGCGGGTCGATTTAGGCGAGCGTACGTTGGTGACTACGCTGACGAAAAAGATGAGCGAGGACCTAACCGACTACCTCGTCGAGATGGGGGTTCGTGTTCGTTATCTCCACAGCGACGTCGACACGCTCGAGCGAATCCAGATCATCCGTGACCTGCGCCTTGGTGAGTTCGACGTGCTCGTTGGCGTGAACCTGCTCCGTGAGGGGCTTGACATTCCCGAGGTGTCGTTGGTCGCGATCCTCGATGCTGACAAGGAGGGCTTCCTGCGCGGGGAGACTTCACTGATTCAAACAATCGGTCGCGCCGCACGCCACGTTGACGGCACCGTCGTGATGTATGCCGACCGTGAGACCGACTCAATGAAGACGGCGATCTCGGAGACCAACCGCCGTCGCGAGATCCAGCTCGCCCACAACGAGCGCTACGGCATCACTGCTGCGTCGATCACCAAGGGCGTTAGCGACATCGCAGAATTTCTTCAGGCTGAAAGTAAGACGCCGAAGAAGGGGCGCCGCGGAGCGAAGGCTGACGCGACAGCTCATGCGCCGGACGAGCTAGAGAAGGCGATCGTGACGCTCGAGGAGGAGATGCTCGCAGCCGCAGAGGAGCTCCGTTTTGAGCACGCGGCCCGGTTGCGCGATGAGTTGCGCGACCTTAAGCGCCAGCTTGATGGGCTCGAAGCAGCGGGGCTGCGTCCGCAGCCAGCAGCCGACTGAGCGCCCAAAAAGCGTTGCAGCAGGGGGACTTTGGTTAGCGGTTGGCTGGCGCCCAGCCACCCTTATGCGGCCCGCCTAACCGGCGCGCTTGACCGATTGCCGGTGCTACCTTTAGCTCTCTAGGAACTCGAAGTAGCAATGCGAAATTTCAACAAGATGAATACTTCAACTGCATTGCTCACCGGCATGAACTCAGCGGATTCGCGCGCAAAGTTCGCCGCTCTAGTCGCAACCTTCCTTGGGATCGCGATGCTCGTTCCGGTCGCCAGTTTCGCCACCCTTCCCCGAGGGTTCGCAGGAGTGCTTGCTGACGGCCCGGCGATTGATGGCACCGTCAGCTTCGACGCACAGGTAAAAGCGATGAAGCGCAACTCGGTCGGTTGGATCCGCCTTCCGGTCTACTGGAGTCAGATTGAGCTGCAGAAGGGTCAATTTGATTTCAGGGTGCTCGATTCGGAGATGAAGGCAGCAGCGGCGAGTGGCATTCCAGTAATGCCGGTCGTTCTCGGCGTCCCCGCCTGGGCTGCGGCGCCGCCAGAGGGCCTTAACTCTCACCCTTCGGACGTGGCTGATTACGGTCATTTCTTGGCTGTTCTCGCTGGCCGCTACGGGACTCACGGCAGTTACTGGTCGCAGCAAAGTGGACCGTCTATGCCGATCACAAAGTGGCAGATCTGGAACGAGCCTGATCTCGACGTTTACTGGCGCGCTGACGGTCGCAGCTGGGAGCTCAGTTACGTTCCGCTGCTTCGGGCGGCGCGAGTTGCTCTCGCTGGCGCAGATCCGAAGGCGCGCGTCGTCCTCGCAGGTCTCTCTAACTATTCCTGGCTGAGCCTCGGGCGGCTATATCGGGACGGAGGGCGGGGCCTCTTCGATTACGCGGCTCTCAACCCGTTCAGCAACACAGCTGCCGGCGTTCTTGAGATCGTTCGGCGCTCGCGAGTCGTGATGAGCCAGCATGGCGATTCGTCAAAACCCCTGATCATCAGCGAAGTTGCTTGGTCATCGGGGAAAGGCTTGGCTAAACAGAAGTTCGGCTGGGAGACAACGGAAAGCGGTCAGGCGGCTCAGCTCACCAGCCTGATGCGGGGCCTCGAGCTGAAGCGGAAGGCCTACCGCCTGGACGGCGTGGCATGGGCTACATGGCTGTCGCCAGCGTTGGGATCTCCGTGGTCATTCGACTATTCGGGGCTTAACAGGCTGGTAGGGAACAAGGTGGTCGCGAAGCCTGCGCTCGCGGCGTTCCGTAACTCAGTCTCCAAGCGCTGATCCAGCTCTGGCGAGTCTCGCCCACAAGGCCCTAATCGGCGACTCTGAATCTCAAGCCGGGCTAGGCTCTGGGCATGAGTGATTCAGTTTCAAATAACCCCGATGACGCGCGCAGCGCTGCGCTCGCCAGAATCGACGCGGCCGAGCGAGCAATCGAGCAGCTCCTAGCAAGCGTCCGCTCAAGCACCGCTGAGCTTCAAACAGAGCTCGGGCAGGTTCGACTCAGCGTAATTGAGATGCACAGCCACGCTATCTCGAAGCCGACTCCGCTAACCGAGCCGCCGGTTGGTGGCGACGCGCCCGAAGGGGCCAGCGAGGGCGCGAGGCTTGTCGCACTGGATCTAGTCGGTCGCGGAGTTTCGCTTGACGAGGCAAAGCAAACTCTGAGCGACACCTTCCCGGGAATTGACGCCGACCGCGTTCTGCGCGAAGTCGGCGCGACCTCCGGCGCGTAGCCGCGCCGAAATCGGCACACACACGCCAGCCGGCTAGCAGCTGGAGCGTGCCCGCATGCCCGCTGTCGGTCAATAGACTGACTTCAATGGCATCGGTCAACTCAATCGTCGTCTCGGGAGCGCGCGAGCACAACCTCAAAGACATTTCGCTTGAGCTGCCGCGCGACTCGTTGGTCGTGATCACAGGTCTCTCCGGCTCCGGGAAGTCATCGCTCGCGTTCGACACGATCTACGCCGAAGGCCAGCGCCGTTACGTCGAGTCACTCAGCGCCTACGCGCGCCAGTTCCTCGGTCAGATGGACAAGCCCGACGTAGATTCGATCGAAGGCCTCTCGCCAGCAATCTCGATCGACCAGAAGACAACCTCGCGCAACCCGCGCTCAACCGTCGGCACGGTAACTGAGGTTTACGACTATCTGCGGCTGCTCTGGGCGCGCGTTGGTCATCCTCACTGCTACAAGTGCGGCGCGCCAATTGCTGGTCAGTCAGCCGACCAGATAATCGATCAGGTGACCGAACTGCCGGAGGGCACGCGGCTGATAGTGATGGCGCCGCTGATTCGCGACCGCAAGGGTGAGTACGGCAAGCTTTTCGAAGGGCTTCGCGCCGATGGGTACGCGCGCGTAAAAGTTGATGGAGAGCTACGGATGCTCGATGAGGAAATTGAGCTCGATCGAAAGTTCAAGCATTCGATCTCGGTCGTGATCGATCGGCTCGTAATTCGTGAAGGAGTCCGAAAGCGGCTCGCTGACTCAATAGAGACCGCCGTCGCTCTAGCTGGCGGAATCGTTGAGGTCGAGACAGCACCGGAGAAGGGGGAGGGTGAACTGATGACCTTCTCGGAGAGCTTCGCCTGTCTCAAATGCGGCGTTTCGATGCCTGACCTTGAGCCGCGGATCTTTTCGTTCAACTCGCCGCACGGAGCCTGCGAGCGCTGCACCGGGCTCGGCTCACAGATGGAGATCGACGCCGAACTAATAGTTCCTGATCCATCACTCTCGATTGAGGCCGGCGCGCTTGCCCCTTGGGCAGCGAGTAGCTCCAACTACTACGAGCAGATAACCCAGGCGCTGGCGGCCGAGTACGACGTTGACATGACGGTGCCTTGGGAGTCGCTGACGAAAACCGAGCGCGACTACTTCCTTCATGGCACGGGGAAGAACGCGATCGAAGTGACGTATCGCAACCGCTACGGCCGCACGCGGTCATACTCCACGCGCTTTGAAGGAATCATCCCGAACCTCGAGCGACGCTACCGCGAAACGGACTCCGAATCGATGCGTGAGCGGATCGAGGAGTTCATGGCCGTTGCCGCCTGCCCAGCCTGCGACGGGTCGCGGCTCCGGCCGGAGTCGCGCGCCGTGCTCGTCGGCGGGATGGCGATCAATGAGTTCACTGCGCTCTCGGTGCGGAAGGCAGTGAAGTGGGTCGACGAGGTCGAGCTGAGCGAAACTGAGGGGCACATCGCGCGGCTGATCATGCGCGAAATCTCGGAGCGACTCAGCTTCCTTGAGAACGTTGGGATCGGCTATCTGTCGCTCGATCGCGCCGCCGCGACGCTTTCCGGCGGTGAAGCACAAAGGATCCGTTTAGCGACGCAAATCGGCTCAGCCCTGGTAGGAGTCCTTTATGTGCTCGACGAGCCCTCAATCGGCCTCCATCAGCGCGACAACGGCAAGCTAATCAAGACGCTGGAGAACCTGCGCGACCTTGGTAATACGGTTCTCGTTGTCGAGCACGACGAGCAGACAATGCGCGCCGCAGACTGGCTCGTCGACATGGGTCCGGGGGCCGGCGAGCACGGCGGCCAGATCGTCGCCGAAGGAACGGCAGCGAAGGTTGAGAAGAACAAGCGCTCGCTGACCGGGCAATTCCTCGCCGGAACCGCGCAGATCGAGGTGCCAACGACGCGGCGCAAGCCTAATGGTGTTGTAGAAGTGCGTGGCGCGCGCCAGCACAATCTGCGCGACATCAACGTCGAGTTCCCGCTCGGCGTTTTCACCGTCGTGACCGGCGTCTCGGGCTCAGGGAAATCAACTCTGGTCAACGAGGTGCTGTTTAAGTCGGTCGCCAACCGGCTCCACCGCGCGCGCCAGCGCCCGGGAGCGCACACCGAGGTGCTCGGACTCGAGCAGCTCGACAAGATAATTCAGGTTGATCAGTCGCCGATTGGCCGCACGCCTCGCTCTAACCCGGCCACCTATACCGGCCTTTTCGACGTGATCCGCGATCTTTTCTCGAAGACGCCTGAGGCGAGGGCCCGCGGTTACAAAGCCGGCCGGTTCTCGTTCAACGTCAAGGGTGGACGCTGCGAGGTCTGCCGCGGTGACGGGCAGATCAAGATCGAGATGCACTTCCTTCCGGATGTTTACGTCCCCTGCGAGCAGTGCCACGGCAAGCGATACAACAAGGAGACGCTGGAGGTTCGCTTCAAGGGCCGCACGATCGCCGATGTGCTCGACATGCCGGTCGAGCAGGCGCTGGAGTTCTTCGTACACATTCCGAAGGTTCATCGCCGCCTGCAGACGCTCAGCGATGTCGGACTCGGTTACCTGCGGCTAGGGCAGCCGGCAACGACGCTCTCCGGTGGCGAAGCTCAGCGAGTGAAGCTGGCAACCGAGCTGTCGAAGATTGCCACCGGGAAGACGCTCTACATCCTCGACGAGCCTACGACTGGTCTTCATTTTGCCGACGTTCAACGGCTACTTGAGGTGCTCCACCGCCTCGTCGACTCTGGCAACTCGGTTGTCGTTATCGAACACAATCTCGACGTGATCAAAACGGCCGACCGGATCATCGACATGGGCCCAGAAGGAGGCGACGAGGGTGGCATCGTAGTCGCGGAGGGAACGCCTGAGCAGGTCGCGGGCGTGCCCGCGTCTCACACCGGCGGTTTCCTGGCCGAGCTAGTCGTCGCGTCGAAGCCAGCCAGCAAATCGAAGTCAGAGCGCAAGGCGAAGGTCAAGAAGAAGCCTGCTGAGCGGAGCGCGGCACCGAGCGAGCGCCCGGCGAAGGCCGCGGCCTAGCGCTCAGCGATGGCCGCGAAGGAGCTGACAGTCGAGATGGCTCGGCTCTGGGCCGTTAAGTGGCGTTGGCACGAGCGCGACTCGCTGCCGTGGCGGCGCTTCCTTATTCACCGCGAGTTTGCGAGGCGCGGCGCTTTCGCGCGTTGGCCGCTGCAGGGCGAGCCGCTCGAGATGTTTCGCCAAGGCAGGCTCGAGGTAGGGGAGGGATCGCTCTTTGAGCCGGGCGTTTGGCTAACCGGTGGTGAGGAAGGGCGGATCACGATTGGTAAGGGTGTCTTCCTCAACCAACTGGTGATGGTCGCCGCGCTGGAGTCTGTAACGATTGGTGACCATTGTATGGCCGCCAACGGCTGCATGATCACTGACGCCGACCATCGCTTCGACCACCCGACCAAGCCGATCACCCACCAGGGCTTCAAGCACAAAGGTCCGACCGTGATCGAGCACAACGTCTGGCTCGGCGCCAACTCAGTTGTGACCGGCGGCGTGACGATCGGCGCGCGTTCGGTGATCGGCGCGGGGAGTGTCGTGACGAGCGACATTCCGGCTGGAGTTATTGCCGCCGGCGCACCGGCACGAGTCTTGCGGGCGATTGAGTTTTCGGACGCGAGCTGAGCGCCCGTTAGCTTTCGCTGCGGAAGGCAGTGAGCTCGTCGTGGTCGATCGAATAGCCGTGCTCCGGCCCCGGGAACGATCGGTCGCGGACGTCTTCAGCAAAGGCACTGACTCCGTCGACCATTTCGTCAAGGATGTTGGAGTAACGCTTGACGAAGCGAGCCCCGAGGCCTTCACGAATACCGAGCAGGTCATGGAAGACGAGCACTTGGCCATCGACACCACCGCCGGCGCCAATACCGATCACAGGAACTGAGATCTGAGGCATGATCTCGGCGGCAAGCTCGGACGGGATCGCTTCAAAGACGATCGAGAAGCAGCCGGCTTGCTGCAGCGCGATTGCTTGGTCGCGGATCAAGAGCGCCTGCGCAGCGGTCTTGCCTTGAGCGCGGTAGCCGCCGAGAGCTGTGGAAGTTTGAGGCGTGAGTCCGACGTGGCCCATCACCGGGATACCAGCACTGCTGATTGCTTGAGCGCGTGCGACCGACGTTGGGCCGCCGCCTTCGAGCTTGACCGCGGCGCAGCCTGCCTCTTTAACGAACCGGAGCGCCGTCGTCACAGCCTGCTCGTCGCTGACTTCGTAGGAGCCAAAGGGCAGGTCGCCCACTAGGAACGGCGAGCTTAGGCCGCGGCGGGCGGCCTTCGCGAGCATCAGGATCTCGTCGAGCTCGACCGGAACCGTTGAGTCGTAGCCGAGCACAGTCATCGCGCCGGAATCGCCGACGAGGACCATGTCAACGCTGGCCTTCTCGGCCGCAAGCGCACTGGGGTAGTCGTAGGCCGTGACCATCACGATCGGTTCGCCAAGCCGCTTCATCTCGGCTAGGCGGGGCAGGGTCATTGGCAGCCGCGAAGCGTCGGACGGGATTTCGATTCGGTTTGGCATCGTGGACA
>CAIJLJ010000173.1 GCA_903821395.1 uncultured Solirubrobacterales bacterium
CGGCGATTGAGCCCCCGGCATAGGAGCCGCTGGCGTTTGGCTCGATCTGGCTCCACACGACCCAGCGGTTAATCCAGGTCACGCCGAGCGCGTTGGCGTCGGCGACCGCGTTTGCGGCGCTCCCGCTTGCAGTTATCCCGGTTTCAGCTGCTGAGGCTGTGGGAGCGCCTGCGGCGCTAAAGAAAACGGCAGAGCAAAGCAGCGCCAGCAGCGTTGTTAGCAGCGGTTTCATACCTGTTAGGAGGCTGCAGCTCGCGTTATGTGACGACTTTCGCCCTAGGTCCACACTGATATGAACACAGCGCAGCGCAATTCGATTCGAATCAAGCTAAGCGGCTGGGAGCGCGCGCGGTTGCCGCTCAAGCAGCTGTCCAAGCAGTTCGGTCAGCTCAATCTCGCCAGGTTCTAGCTTGAGCGCCCTTTCGGCGGCGGTGATTGCATCGCTAACGCGATCGCTGCGCGCAAGCGCGTGTGCCAGCCGCGACCACGCGAGAATCGATTCTGGCTCCAAAACGGTGGCCTGCTCGCAGGCCGTAAGCTCCGCACCGAGCTCGCCGAGAAGTTGATTTGCCAGCGCAAGATCGAGCAGCCCTTCAACCGTTGGCGCCAGCTCGCGCGCCAGCTCGAGTACCTGAGCAGCCCGCGCAGGATTTCCGGTCCGTAGCGCCAAGCGGCCGACGCGCTCCCAGGCGTCGGCGTCCTGCGGCGCCAGTGCGGCGGCGCGCTCGGCGGCCTCGCTGGCTAGGTCGAAGGCGCGCATCTGTTCGTAGATCCTCGAAGCGAAGCGCTGCGGCGCGGGGCGCTCCGGCTCAACACGCGCCCAGTCTCTGACGGCGCGCGCGGCGGCGTCAATCTCACCGTCCTGCCAGAAGGCGAAGGTCATCAGTCTCAGAACGGCCGGGTTTTCGGGTTCGGCGTCGCGGGCGTAGATCAGTCGCTTAGCTGCCAATCCGTACTCGCCCTCGGCGAGCGCGTGGCGGGCCGCCGTCATGAAGCGCTCAACACGGTCGGCGCCCGGGTCGGGCTTCGAAAAATCGACGAACTGGAGGCTGTCGGCTGGAACGGTTCGCACGCCGGGCTGGAAGCTGACGCGCGCCCACTGTTGGATGTCGTCGCCACCGCCGGTGAAGTAAATCCCGCTGACGGTTCCCACTCCCCACTCGGGATACGACAGGCAGCGCGCGTAGCGGTGGACGACAGAGTGGTCGGGGACCTGCGACGAGAACGGATCGTTGACCTTGCGGTCCTTGTCGGACTCCTGGCGGCGTTGCTCAGCCTCCCAGGCGCGCTGACCTTCCTCGGCGCGCGCCTTGCGCGCTGCTGCGGCGCTGACCTTGACGGCGTTAGCGCTAACGCGGCCGCCGCGCATCGTCTCGGCCAGCTGCTCGAGCTGGTCTGCAGCACGGTTAATCGCCTGAAGGTGGCGCTCATGCGCGGCCTGTTTGCCGGGCGGCGCCAAGTCCGGGTGCCATACCTTCGCCTGCCTCCTGCGAGCAAGCTGAACGTCGCGCTTGTCAAAGGGTGGAGTCAGCTCCAGAAGCAGCGTTGACTGCTCGATGTCAAGCACATTGGACATACGGCCTAAACGCTAGTCGATCAGCTTGCGTTCCATCGCTGCAATCGCCACGCGCCACATCAGTAGCCCGAAGAGGATCAGGAAGGAGAAGTTCCAAACATCGGCCCAGCCCTCCCAGCCAAAGGCCGCGTGGCGGACCAGCTGTACGCAGTGGAAGAGCGGGTTGAGCTGCGCCAGCGCCTGGACCCATTCGGGCAATCCGGTCAGCGGGAAGAAGGTCCCGGCGACCAGAAATAGCGGCGTGATTACTGCGCTGGTGACGTAGTTGAAGTTTTCGATCCCTTTGAGCCACCCGGCGATCGCTACCCCGGTGCAGGCCCAGCCATAGCCGGCTACAAAGTTGATCACCGGGACCGCGAGCATCCCCCAGCTTGGACTCAGGCCGAAGATGATGCCGACAAGCAGCGGCGCGCAGCCATAGACCGAAGCCCGCATCGCAAGCCAGAGCGCCTCACCGGTGACGAGCTCCTCGGTGTCGACCGGCGCGGCGAGGATCGCGTCGTAGGTGTGCTGGAACTTGTATTTGATGAAGGTGCCGAACATCGCCGGGAAGATGCTCGAAAAGAGAACCGCGGTAGCGACCGTGCCGGTAGCGACGAAATCGATGTAGTTGTAGCCACCGACGACCGATACGAGCGAGCCGAAGCCGAAGCCGAAGGCCAGCAGGTAGATCGTCGGCTCGACCGTCGAGGAGAAGGTCGTCGAACGCCAGTAGGACGAGAAGTTGATGATCTCGCGAACGAGCACGCCACCGATCGCCGTCCGCTCCAGACGGCCAGGTTCACGCTGGTCAGCAGGCAACGTGCTCACGCGATCTCCTCCCCGGTCAGCAATACAAAGACGTCCTCAAGGTTTGCCGGCCGGCGCTCGCCGGCCGGAGCGCGACCGGCAGCGTCGTCGAGCCCGAGCACGGCGATCGAAGTACCGGTGCGCCGGGTCGGGAAGCCTTCCTTAGCCATCTCAGTCTCAATTTCGATCAGCCGCTCCGGCGATCCGTAGATCTCAACCGCGTCGCGGCCTGCATGTTCGGCCACTAGATCGGTCGGCGCGCCAACGGCGAC
>CAIJLJ010000174.1 GCA_903821395.1 uncultured Solirubrobacterales bacterium
GCAACGTCTACACCGCCAACCTGGGCTCGCGCAACGTCTCGAAGATCACTCAAGATGGAGTGTCAACGACGTTCGGCGTCACCGATGGTGGGCCAACGGGAATCGCGCTCGATACCGCCGGCAACGTTTACACCAGCAACGAGATCTCGATCTCCCTCAACATGTCGTCAACGTTTTCAACGATCTCGAAGATCACTCCCAGCGGAGTCTCAACGATCTTCGCGGCCAAACCCGGTAGTCAGCCCGAGGGAATCGCGATTGATGGCGCTGGCAACCTCTACACCCCCAACAACGGCTCAGATAGCGTTTCGAAGGTCACGCCGGACGGCGTTTCAACGACGATTCGCTCCGGTCGGATGCCCGTTGGGATCACGATTGACTCGGCTAGCAACGTCTACACCAGCAACCTGCGTTGGGGCACCGTCTCCAAAATCACTCCGGACGGTCGGTCAACCCCCGACTGGGCATCAACCGGCTCCGTGCCGGGAGGGATTGCAGATGAGTGCGATGGGTATGGAAAGTGCTGGCTCGCGACGCCACCGGCACTCGGTCAGACCCTTGCCCCGCCTGCCGCTTCCGCCTCTTGGTCATCGTCGACTAGAACTAGAACGGTTAGCGCGCGGGTAACACCGGCGCGCGGTGCGAATTACAAGATTGTGGCAGCGCGCGGTGCCCGCACCACGTCAACTGCCTGCAAAAAGGTCACAACAGGTCGCGGCAGTAAGCAACTCGTGCGTCTCGCGTGTACCGCCAATGCACCCAAGGGAACTGTGGCAATCTCCGTGATCGCAACCAGCGGCGCAACCAAGGGCGCGGCGATCACAAAGCTCTACAAGTTCAAGTAGCCCCGCCGCTCGCGCGTTCCTAAAACCGTTCCCACGAACACCCAGTAGCCCCGGAAACCTAAGCAAACAGTGGGGAACGCTCGTTTTCCGCAAAAGACTCGATCACCTTCGATGACGATGAAACTGTTGTGCGGGTAACCCCGGTACCGGGGGTTCGAATCCCTCCCCCTCCGCTTACGTTCCGTGATCTCGGGCCGGTGGCAGCGGAGCCGGCGCACACGCCTTCTCCCACTGCTAGGTTTCTCCGCACAGAAACTTCCAAGTCATCTGTTGGCGAGAGACAACCGTCTCCCCACTGACCCTTGACGAACCAACGCTGTTTGGGATCGAGGATCAGTAATGATGAATTTGGCCGTGGGTTCTTCTTCGCGTCGCTGCGCGATCGCGCTGGCGGGTCTTGGTGTGATGCTGCTCGGCGCGGCAACGTTCGCTGGTTCAGCTCACGCGACGTCATCGATCTTTGGAACCACCGGCACCACCCCGACCGCGATTACGGTTGATTCGGCTGGAAACATCTACACCGCCAACTGGAACGACAACAATGTGTCGAAGATCACGCCCGACGGCACATCAACAATCCTTGGAACCACCGGCGTCCACCCGGACGCCCTCACGATTGACTCGGCCGGCAACGTCTTCACCTCCAACATCGGCTCGAACAGAGTGTGGAAGATCACGCCAGACGGCACATCAACACTTTTTGGAAGCACCGGCGCAGGCTCGTACGCGATCACGGCTGATTCTGCTGGCAACATCTACACCGCCAGCTGGAACGACAACAATGTGACGAAATTCACGCCAAGCTCATACCCCGCCCCGCCTGCCAGGCCTGCGGCACCTGCTGCTGTGGCGGGCAACGGCCAAGTGACCGTCGCAGTTACAGCCAACCCGAAGTCGGCAGCCTTTGGTGCGCCGTCGTCCTACACCGTCACCGCGGTTCAAGACGCTTCGAAGCAGTGCACCCTCAGCTTCCTTCAATCAACGTGCGTGGTTAGCGGCCTGACTAATGGAACTGCTTACACGTTCACTTCGAAAGCCAAACTTGCGATCTGGCAGACCACAGCATCGGCTCCATCGAACAGCGTCACACCAACATCCGACCCAACGCCGAACCCAACACCAGACCCAACACCAGACCCAACGCCGAACCCAACGCCCGACCCAACGCCCGACCCAACGCCGAACCCAACACCAGACCCAACGCCGAACCCAACGCCGAATCCAACCCCCGGGCCCGATGTCGGAGTTTCGATCAACAATGGCGCTGAGTACACAAACAGTCCCAACGTCCACCTGAACATCGTGTGGCCGCTCTCGTCAACGCTTGCGCGAATCTCAAACGACGGTGGTTTCGCCAATGCGCAGAACCGTGCGCTGACTCGCACCATTGCTTGGCGGCTCTCATCCTCGGGCCCTGAGCGCCTGCCAAAGACGGTCTACGTTCGCTTCCCCGGGTCGATCAACGCCTCGCAGAGCTTCACCGACGACATCATTCTCGACCAAACGGCGCCGAAGATCGCAAGCGCGACGATGAAACGAACATCCTCGTCCCGCGGACTGCTCTCGTACGCAGTAGCGCTCCGAGGACTCGATCAACTCTCGGGCGTCGCCTACTACCAAACGACAACCGACCGCTCCAAGCCAGGTGCCCTGACGGCCTACAAGAGGTACTTCACCTACCGATCGCGCTCGACCAACCCAACTCTCTACCTACGCGTCCGTGACAAGGCCGGTAACAACAGCGGCTGGACGAGACTGCGCGCAGGAAAGCACTAACGGGCAGATCCGCTAAAGCTTCGTCGCCGCGACCCAGCACCTGTAATCCGCGTTAATTGGACGAGCCGGAAGTGCTCCCCGAGCGATGAAACTAACCATCACCGCCGGCAGCAAGGCCCACAGCTTCAAGTAGCCGCCCGCTCAGCCCGCCGCCGCGGCTCGATCCGCGTCACGCTCACCACAACCTTCACCCCTACCGGCGGCACCGCCCGCGCTGTAACACGCACGATCACGCTGAAGAAGACCAGCAGCGGCGTAACCGGCTAGCCGCGCAGACTGCACGAAAGCGGCACCAGCTAACGGCCTGCCACGCATCGGCCTAGGCGGGTCGTACGCTTACAGAGGCGCTTCCGCCTCCCGATGCTTTCGCTGACCTCATACCTCGTTGACTCGTTGCTCGCGCTGGCGTCGATCGCGTCGGTCCTATTTGCTGCGCGGGCTGTGCAGATGCGCTTCTTGGCCGGGTCAGAAGGGTCGGAGCTGGTCGTCGTGCGGGCGATCGTCGCGCTGAGCATCGTCACCGTGATCTGTTACCTACTTGGCACGGTCGGCGCCCTCTCGCGGCTGCCGGTAGCGGTCTGCCTCATTGCATCAGGCATCATTGCGGCGGCGGCGCTGGGCGTTGCGCGGCCAACTGAGCGCAAGCGAGAGCGACTAAGCCTGATTACCGGCGCGGCGCTGCTAATCGGAATGGCGCTGCTGCTGACGATCTGGCTTCTGCCGGTTGGCGATGCGCTCCGCCACGGGCTGCGCGGCACGGACACGCTTTGGTACCACATGCCGTTCGCGCTGCGCTTCTACCAAACGCAGTCACTGACGGCATTCGCTTGGAATGAGCCGCTCTTTCAAACCTACTTCTACCCGTCGCTGGGCTCGATGTTCCACGCGGTTGGAATGGTTTTTTTCGATCGCGACCTACTCTCGCCGCTGCTGAATATTTTCTGGCTCGGTCTGCTGATTGCCGCAGCAGCGGCGATCGGAAAACTGCGCGGCGTTGCAGCCGCCTCGGCGCTGGCGGTTGCAGCAGTCTTCTCTGGCAAGGAGATTGTTGGCGCCTTTGCCGGCACGGCGATGGTTGACGTGGCGGCAACCTTTTTCTTCCTCGCAAGCATCTGGCTGATGCTGCAGATCCGCGGCAACCGCACCGCGCTGATCCTCTCCGGCCTGGCGATCGGCCTCGGCGTCTCAACCAAAATGACGATCGGGATACCGGCGCTGGGAATGGCGATCGGCATCCTAATGATTGAGCAGCGCGGCCAGCGGCTGCGCTCGCTACTGATCTGGGGCGGGGCTGCGCTGGCAACCTCATGGTTCTGGTTCGCGCGCAACATTGTCGAGACAGGCACACCACTGCCGATGGTGAAGCTGCCACTACTGACCGGGCCCGGCAAGGCGCTGCAGTCAACGACGATGGTGGCGCTCTCGCACTACATCACGAACCCAACCGTGATGCTCCACCAGCTCCCCTACCAATGGGTGCGCCACTTTGGCCCGCTGGCGATGCTGCTGCTCGCGTTGGCAGTGATCGCATCGCTGGCGATCACGATCCGCCCGCCGGAGAAGCGCTGGCGCGCTGTGGGGATCGTCTCGCTGATCGCGATTGGCGGTTATTTCTTCACGCCCGGCACGGCGGCAGGCCCACCGGGCGGCCCGCTGCTTGGGATTGGCTGGGACACGCGCTTTGTCCTCCCCGGCCTGTCGCTCGGGCTGGTGCTTGTGCCGGTTTGTCTCGCGCAGCTTTGGCCATCGAAGAGAAATTGGATTGCGATTCCGATGGTATTGCTGCTGATTGATGCCGCGAACGGGTCAAAATCTTGGGGCCTGCCCCACCCACTATTAACGCTGGTAGCGGTCGCGCTGCTCTTAGTCTTGCTCTGGTTGGCACCGGGCCTTTGGGACAAGCTCGGTTCGCGCAGCCGTTTGGCTGCGATTGCACTGCTCGGAATTGCTCTGGTCGGCTGCGGACGGGTCTACGAAAGCCACCAGGTAGCGGGCCGCAACTCCGCCTACGGGCTCTCATCGGTTGGCAGAGCGCCGGCACGGATCGCGCTGATCGGTGACGCCGGCACCTTCCGGCAGTACTTGCTCTCCGATGTGAAGCTTCAGAACGTAATCCAGTTCATCGGCATACAAGGCGCGCATGGCGCGCTGCGCTTGGCCGCAAACTGCCCTGAGTTGAGGCGCGAAATCAACGCTGGCAACTATGACTACGTCGTCGCATCGCCAAACCGAAACATTTGGCAGCGGGTCACGACACCCAACCCGCAGGTCGCTTGGATCGCCACAGACCCTGCCGCAAAGCTCGTGAAACTAATTCCTGGCCTGCCTGACGACAAGCAATCGAACGGCTTGCGCACTCCCGAGAAGTTCCCCGTCTACCAAATTACGGGGCAGCTGGATCCGGCTGCCTGCCCGCGCTGACAAGTCGCTGACGGAGCAATAACGCCGCAAGCGCTATCAGCCCGACAACGGCCGCAAAGGCCACCAATTTGTGCGGCAGCGCAACCGCTGCATTGCCCGGCAGAATCTTGCGCTCGCCGATCGCGGGGCTAACGACCAGCGCGAGCACCAGCCAACCCAGTAGCGCAGCGGCAGCGACCGGCAGATCCCTGCCCACACCCAGCCGCGGCAGATAGGTAGCGCCCGCGGCCAACACAGCGACGGCAACGAAGACGAGGTAGACCGGCAGCGTTGACGCTAGGCCGCTTGGCGCACCGAGCAAAGTGAAGACGGTCGTGATCTTCGGCCCGCCCTGAATTCGCGACCACCAAACACCCAGGCCGTTCGGTTTTGTCAGCGGCCCAACAAGCGACGCTGCGACCATAACCGTCGCGCTCGCAGCACCGAGCACCACGGTTGCCGCGGGAATCCGCTTCCAGGCGTAAGGCAGGCCGAGCGCAATGAACGGCAGGATCGCGACAAGAAAACGTGGCCCCGGTGAGTCGCCGCCGAACGGAAGCCAATAGCCGGAGACGTAAATCAGGTAGATCGCGACGATGCCAGCGATCGTCAATGCCTCGGCGCGATGGCCGGCGCGGCGCATCCACACCAAACCGATCACGGCCAGCAGGCAGACCGGGGTGATCGACAGAAGGCCGCGAGGCGAGAGCAGGATGTCAACGAACGAAACCGCGTTTGGCGCCCCGATACCAAAGAAGCCTGAGCCATTGAGGCCCAGCACCGCGTGCCCACTGAGCCCCTCGACCGCAACCGCCGCGCTGTAAGACATTTGCGTGATCGAACCGAACGAGAGCTGGTTGTAGATGGCCAGCGGAATCAGCCCGACAACGACGCCCACCGCGAAAAGCGCGGCCCGGCGCAGCGCCGCCAGCACGCGCGCGCTCGTCTCGCCCCCGCGCAGCATCGCGTATAGCCCGAGCACCGCACCGCCGAACGCCATTGGGTACTCGACGACGACCGCCAGCCCCACGATTAGCCCGGCCAGCAATACCAGCCGCGGGTTTGGCGGGCCCCGACGCTCGCGCATCAGTAGATGAAACCCCAGGTAGAGCAGCATTGCCGCCATCACATGGCCGAAGAGCTGAGTCGCAAACGGCAACACCATCGTTCCAAGCCCAAGCACCACGGCAGTCGCCGTTCCCGTTCCCTCAACGAGCCGCTCGGCATCGGAGCGAACAAGGAAGAGCAGAATCAGCGCTGGAAGGACACAGCCGAACAGCCCCAGCGCCCAGATCATTAAGCGTTCTTCACGGATCTGCCGCGCCACCTGCGGCGAGCGCGGAACCGCAGCCCCAGCCGCAATCTGGGCCGCTGTGACGTGCTGGAACGGAGCCAAACGCTGATTGATCGACGCAGTTGAGCGCGCAACGCTTTCGAAATCGATCGCGTGAAGCACAAGATACGGAACGACGAGCAGCCCCGGCATGCCAGGAGCCTTGACCGAATAGAAGTGACCGTTGATCCAAGACTTGTCGCCGGTCTGCCACTGGTAGGCGTCAATCTGGCTGGTGCCGTTGGCAAGCGCCCGCGTGAGCAGGAAGTTCGATGTCTGTGCCCATCCCGGCCGCTGAATCACGAGCGCACAGCCAATCGCAAAAGTGATCAAGGCCGCAACGCCAAGCCGGCGCATTCGGAGCTTCTGGGGGCTGTCCGTGGTCGGTGAGTTAGTCAACTGTCCTGAACCTAACAGCGATCATTTTTCATCCCGCAGCCGGCGTTGGCGTCACTGGCCCAAGGCCCGGGACGGTCACAAGCTGGTTAATCGCCTCAATAATCGCGTCGGCGACAACGGTTGCGCCTTGCGGCTCGTAATGGATGCCATCTGAGCTGCGCGCAAGCTGCTGCTGGCCGGAGGAGTCAGGCAGATAATCGGAGTAATGCCCGTTCTTGTCGGCAAGCTTCTTGAACAGGTCAACCCAGACGACGAGCCCCGCGCGCTTAGCCGCCTCGCTCTGCTGAATCTCATTCATCTGCTGCCAGCGCCGCGCCAAGCCCGGGTCGCGCGGGATCGGCAAACCGAGGAACACGACGCGGCCGCCACCGGCCGTCATCTCGTCCATCACGCCGCTGACGCGCCTGCGGTATTCGGCCAGCCAAGCAGCTGAGCCAAACTCCTCCGCGCCGGCAACCCCGGTGAAGCCGAGTCCATCGTTGGCACCAAAGGTCGCAACCGTCACGTCTGGTTTCAGCGCCTTGATCTGCTTTGGCAGGTAATCGAACCAGTTGAATATTTCAGGCTGCACAAGCCCGGTGGCTGCGTGGGCGTCGGTCGTCGAGACCGGCTTGATCGCCGGGTTATTAGAGATCTTGTCGAGCAAGGTCGGGCCGGGGTCGGTAATCAGCGAGTCGCCGGTCAGGTAGAGCCGCATTGGATGCGTCGCCGAAAAGACCGGCTTGGTCGTAGCCACCGGCACCTTAGGTTTCGACGCTGAGATCGCCAGCTTGCCGACCAGTTTGTCGTCGCCGCTGCGCCCTAGCGCCGCCTTCAACAGAATCCGCGGCTCGTCGAGCTGGAAGATTCCACTTACCCCTGCCAGCCCGGCGGTCAGCGTCCCCGCGATCTCGCGGCCAACGCCGGGGCCCTGCGAAAGTGCCTGCTTGTGCATTCCCTGCGCGTTCAGCAGCGACGCAACCACGAGCCCGATGAATACAGCGAGCAGGACGTGACCGGCCGGCATTGTGCGCCGCCGCGGGTCCTGTTCGGGAAGTCCGTGTTCGTCCATTAGAACTGGAAGTAGATGAACGGGGCGACGCCCGCCGGTCCGAGAGCATTGATCACCATCAGCACGACGCCCGCCGCGGCGCCCTGCGCATAGAAAGGAAAACGGCTCAGGCGAGCTTGCACGTCCGACCAAAAGTTGACCGGCAAGAATTGAATACCCAGCCCGGTCGCGACGGCCGCAACAACTCCGAGCGTGATGCCGGTAGATGGCACGCCCCAGCCGGTGAAGACTTGCTCAATCACGCTCAGCGCCTGACCAAACGAATCGGCGCGGAAGAAGATCCACGCAAAACAGACGAAGTTGAAGGTGATCAGCCAGGCGAGCCACTTAGCCATCGGCGGTTTGCCGCGCGCCTCGCGCCGCCCACGGGCGAGCCGCTCGACGATCAGCGCCGTGCCGTGAAGAGCGCCCCAGAACAGGAAGGTCCAGTTGGCGCCGTGCCAAAGGCCACCGATCACCATCGTCAGCATCAGGTTGCGCTCGGTCTCAAACTGGCTGCCGCGATTGCCGCCAAGCGGGATGTAGAGGTAATCCCGGAGCCAGCGTGAGAGCGTCATATGCCAGCGGCGCCAGAAGTCCTGAACCGAGGTTGCGCGGTATGGGCTGTTGAAGTTGTCGGGGAAGCGGAACCCGAGCAGCAGCGCAACGCCGATCGCGATCGTGCTGTAGCCAGCGAAGTCGGAGAAGATCTGGACGGCGTAGGCATAGATCGCCAGCAGCGTCTCTGGGGCGCTGTGCAGCTTCGGCGAACCGAAGACCGGATCAACAAGCTTGGCGCAGGTTGACGCCAGCACCACCTTCAGGAAGAGGCCGCCGAGAATCAAAGCGAAGCCGCGGGTCGCGTCAACTTCACGCGGGTCGGGCGGGTTGTCGAACTGCGGGATCAGCTCCGCCGGGCGAACGATCGGCCCGGCTACCAGGTGCGGGAAGAAGGAAAGAAAGACGGCAAAGCGCGAGAGCGAAACGGGCTCGTACGTGCCGCGCCAAGTGTCGATGATGTAGCTGAGCGCCATGAAGGTGTAGAACGAGATTCCAATCGGCAGCACAGTCGAAACGAAGCCCGGGTCGAGCTGAATACCCAGCGTGTGGGCGGCGTTCTGCGCCGATGAGGCGAAGAAGTTCCAGTACTTAAACCAGCCAAGAAAAGCGAGGTTGCCGGCGATCCCAACCCAAAGCAGCGCCTTGCGCGCACGCGGCGCTTCGGCCTTGAAGATCCTCACCGCAATCAGCTGGTTGAACAGCGTCGAACCGGCCAGCAGCAGCACGAACCATGGGTCCCACCAGGCGTAGAACAGGTAGCTGGCAACCAGCATCATGATCCGCCAGTTGCGCGGGTTGTGCATCGTCAGCCAATTCAGCGGCAGGACGATCAGGAAGAAGATGGCGAAGGTAACTGTCGGAAAGAGCACTGTGAGCCTCGAAGAAAACGGTCTGACTTGTAGTCTCGCTCGCGAGCCGGACTATGACCAGCATGCGCGCCGAAATAATGCGAAACTTTCCGCGCCCGAGCTCGCCGCAGCTTGGCCGCATGGCTTGGGGATCTTTCATCTCCAGCCTTGGCTCTACCTTCCAAGTCTTCGCCTTCACGTATGTCGTCTACGCGACTACAAAGTCGGCGCTGGCGACGGTTATGGTCGGCGTCTCGTTCGCGGTCGCGTTTGGGGTTCTCGCGCTGCCGGCCGGGACGATTGCGAAGCGCTTCGATCACCGCAGAATCGTCGCGATCGTCAGCATCGCCAAAGCGTTCATATACGCCGCAATCTTGGCGCTCCAACTGACCGACAAGCTCAGCGTGACGGCGATCTTGATCAGCAGCGCAGCGTCAGGCGCAACTTCCGCGATCCAGTACCCCTGCTGGCAGCAACTGCTGCAGCAATTTTCTGCCAAGGGACAGCTGGATGAATCCGACGCGCTCTTCTACTCTCTCTCGTCGATCACATCTGTAGCTGGAGCTCTAGTCGGAGGCGCATTGCTGGATGCCGTCGGGCCCGCGCCACTCTTCGCCTTCAACGTCCTTAGCTACGTGCCGCTGGCGTTCATCGTCGTCCGTCTCCCCGATGAAACGGGGGCGAATGCGACTTCCAAGGTGAAAGAGGCGTCAGCATCGTTGAAGATGGTTTTGTCAACAATCACCGGCTCGCGGGCGGTCCGCATGGCAGTCATCTTCACGGCGCTACTTGAATTGCTGGCGTGGCCACTCGTCTCCCTGCTCCCAAAGATTGCTTCCGAAGTGGGATCTGCAGCGAAGGTCTACGGGCTGCTGCTGGCCTCGTTCTACGCGGGCGCGGCATTGGTGGCGGTGCTACTGCGACGCTGGAAGGAGCGCGAACGGTACAGCCGCATCATCAGATTTTCAGCGTTCGCTAGCGGCGGAGCGTTAGTGATCGCCGGCATCGTAGGAATCGCGCCGCTTGGTACGGCGCTGACGCTCGCGGGGCTGTCAATAGTTCTCGCTGCAGCCGGCCTCGGGCTAGCGACGGCGCAGGCAGTGCTCAGCGCGATCACTCAGCTTGGCGTCCCGAAGAAAATTGAGGGCGAGGTACTCGGCATGTTCGCCCTGATCACGATCTTTTTTGGAACGATCGGCGCTTCTGCTGAGGGCTACTTGGCGGACTTGCTCGACGTCTGGTGGCTGCCGCTGGCGAGTGGGGCGTTGGTCGTCGTCATAGTCATCCTGATCCGTTTGCGCCGTGGCTTCCAAGTGCTCAATGATGCGCAACCAAAATCCGCTGCTGGGCTAAAGCACGTAAAGCGCCATGCTCGCAGCCGCCACTCGACCGAAGGCCGATTCACAGTCCTGGCTCACGTACGCAAGCCGCTATCGGTAGGTACCGACGAGAACGGCGTGAGCGATGAAGATAGATTTAAGGCGTGAGGGCAGCAGTCACAGAAAGCACCACCGATGGCCACGCAACGCTGACGCTGACTTCAGCCAGCGGCGAGCTGGAGGCGGTCTACGCGCCGGGCGTTGGGATGGTCTGCTGCTCGCTGCGCCACCGCGGTGAGGAGCTGCTGGGCCAGCGCGGCGGCCTTGAGGCCTACGCGGCGAAGGGCTCAACCTTCGGCATTCCACTGCTCTACCCGTGGGCCAACCGGCTCGCTGCGATGAGCTACTCGTTTGAAGGCGAAGATGTGACGCTAAGCGCCGACGATTCGCCGCTCCACTTCGACTCCGCCGGGCTACCGATGCACGGGCTGCTCGGCGCCTCGCCTTACTGGGAGGTAGTCGAGGCCGGCGCCACCGATGGAGCTGCCGTTTTGCTGGCACGGCTCGACTTCTCCGCCCACGACGAGCTGGCGCGCGCCTTTCCATTCCGACACATGCTGGAGCTCGAGGTTCGCCTTGACGACGCTTCGCTAACCGTCGCTACGACAGTTATCCCAACCGGCGACAGCAACGTTCCGATCGCGTTCGGCTTCCACCCCTACCTTGCGCTGCCAGGCGGCTCGCGTGACGGCGTCGATGTCGATCTGCCGGTTACGCGCCACGCGCTGCTGGAGCCGAGCGGGATTCCGAGCGGCGAGCATGAGCTGGCCAGCGGCGCCCGCGCTCCACTAGGCGATCGCGCCTTCGACGATCTCTTCGACGAGCTCAGCCAGCCGCCGCTCTTCAAGCTGAGTGGCCCGGGCCGCGAGATTGAGCTCGAGTTTGAAGGCGGTTACCACTTCACCCAGGTCTACGCCCCGCCAGACCAGCCATTCATCTGCTTCGAACCGATGACCGCGCCGACCAACGCGCTAATCAGCGGCGACCGGCTGAGCAGCGTCGCGCCCGGGGAACAATTCACGGCGGTCTTCAAGATCACCGTCGGCATCTAACCACAGCTATGCTCGGCCGATGAAAACTCGCTTAGCTCCAATCGCAGCCATCTTGATCGCGTCAGCCGCAATTGCGAGCTGTGGATCATCTAGCTACAGCGTTAACGGCTCGGCAAGCAGCGCCAACGCCGAAGGCACAAAGCTCGTCACGCGCCTGTTCGAGGACGTCAAAACGAAGAACAAGACAGACCTCGGAAACTTCCTCACGCCGGACTGGCAGCTGCAGCGTGCAAGCGGCGCGGCGCTGACTAAAAGCGAGTTCATTGGCGGCCTCCCCGACCTGAACTCGTATGCGATTTCGAACGTCAAAGCGCTGCAGTACGAAGACTCAATGACGGTCAGCTTCACGGCAACAACCGACCTAGTCGTCGATGGGAAGCAGTACCCCGGCGCTCCGGCGCCGTACCTAAGCTCGTTCATCAAGGTTGGCGATAGCTGGTACCTACTCAGCCACGCAAACCTGAACAAGCCGAAGTAGTTAGCGACGCTAGCGCCCGCCAGAGGGCGCGCATTAAGCATTGGGGCCAAGGCAGGCCGCGCCGCAGCGCCGAGCGTGGCAAGCTTTCACAACTACAAGCAAACGACTTCAGGAGAATTGAACATGGGCGTTCTTGACGACAAGGTGGCAATCGTCACCGGTAGTGCACGAGGCATCGGCCGGGCAACGGCGGAGATCCTCATCGAGCACGGCGCGAAGGTTCTAATCAACGACCTCGACGGCGACGTCGCGCAGCAGACGGCATCGGAGCTCGGCGGCGAGACGGTCGTCTTCGCAGGCGACCTAACCGACCCTGCCGCACCGGCCAAGCTAGTTCAGACAGCCGTTGACGCTTGGGGCAAGATCGACATCATCGTCAACAACGCTGGCTACACGCTCGACGCGCCGGTCCACAAGATGAGCGATGACTGGTTCCAGCGGATGCTCGACATTCACGTGGTGGCGCCGTTCCGGATCGTCCGCGAAGCCGCCCCTTATCTGCGCGAGCCTGCAAAGGCGGAGAAGGAAGAGGGCACCGAGGTATTCCGCAAGATCGTCAACGTTTCCTCGATCTCCGGCACGATGGGCAACGCTGGCCAAGCTAACTACGCCGCCGGTAAGGCAGCTGTCGTCGGCTTGACAAAGACACTGGCGAAGGAGTGGGGCCAGTTCAAGATCAACTGCAACGCTGTTGCCTTCGGCTACATCGAGACCCGTCTGACCGCTTCGAAGGACGAAGCGAACACGATGGAGATTGACGGCGAGAAGGTTCAGCTCGGCATTCCAGACCAGATGCGCGGGATGGCATCGATGCTGATTCCGATCGGCCGCCCAGGTACGCCTGAAGAGGCCGCCGGTGGCGTCTTCTTCCTCTGCTCACCGTGGAGCAACTACGTCCACGGACAGACGCTCAACATCACCGGTGGCCAGTTCACCGGCATGACAACCTAGAAAAGCTCGCGCGCAGGCGGCGCCGCCGGTCGGAGATTCGCTGGGCCGCTACGGCCCTTGGTAGGGCGAGAGGCGGAAGCCACTTGCCCCGCTGGCGCTGCGCACAAATGAGCCTACGTCTGGCCGCAAGCGCCATGGTGACGGCAGCACGCCGTCACCGCGGCCGAGCAGCGTCGGAAGGATGCTGACTGCCTTGGCGCAATCGGTCGAGCCGAAAGTAGTGATCGAATAGCGACCCTTGAGAACCGTGAACTTCTTTCCGATCGGATCATTGTTGCCGACGGTGAAGAACGGGCCGCAGCGGAATTCACCACGAGCGAGGCTTGTTCCACCACCCTCGATGTTCGCGAATACGCGGCGCAGCGTGAAGCTGGCCGAACCGCGGCTGAGTTGCGCCACACCGGCACCGACTGAGTTGGCGCGCCAGTTGCCGTCGGGATCTGCCGTGTGATTCAGCAGTGAGAAGAAGTTGCGCGCTGCCGCTGAGCAGCTAAGAGAACTTGGCGTAATCCCGGTAAGCCTGTAGCGACCGGCACCAAAATAGACGGAGTTGATCGATCCGCCATTGACGACGGTTACGAACGGGCAGCTACCGGGCGTAGTGTTCCAGCCAGCCGCCGGCTTGATGCTGAAGCGCTGGCCGCTGGCGTTGGAAAAACCACTTGGGCCGCCGACGACCTTCCAACCGAGCGGGAACTTGTTCCCCCAGGTCTGCTGAAAGAGCGTGAACAGGCGCGCCGCCTCGACACAGTTGAGATCAGAGGTCGTCGAGAGCGTGTACGCACGTGCCGGCAGCAAGAACGAGCCGACCTTCGCGCGATCAAGCACTTGGAAGGTTCCAGCGCAAGCTGTAAGGGCCGGAGCAACAGGCCCGGGGACCTCAGTTTGAGCGGCTGCTACGCCCGGCCCGGCCGCAGCCATCGCGACGCAGAGTGCAACTGCACCCAGCGCCGCGATTAGCTGCTTGCGAAGCGGCCGCATTTCAGCCTCAGCTAGTTCCCTAGCCGCCGACGCGCTTTACGTTGAAACCGTCGCGCGTGTTGTCGTTCATGTAGAAGCTCTTCGCACTTACATTCATCTTCCATGGCCGCGGAAGGTCGCCGCTCCAGTCAGCGGCGAGGAAGTATGAAAAGTCGTTCGAAGCGCTCCGGCAGTTCAGCCCAGGCGTATCGGCGCTATTGAGCGCGATCCGGTACTCACCGGCTTGCAGACTCATCGCACCAATGTGATCGTTGTGCATCACGCGGAACGTGCCGGCGCAGTTCAACGAGCTCGCCGAAGGCGTTGGCTCAGCGACAGGTGTTGCCTGAAAGTCAACCGTTGGCTTCGTGTGCAGCTTCGTGAAACGGCGGCGCTGCCCGGAGAGCAACTTGACCGTCCAGCCGCTGGCTACCTTGTCGTTGTCGAGGAACTGCTGCATGTACTTGGTTGTCTGAGCGCATGAGATGCCCGTTGATGCTCCGCTGTTGACCATGTTGTATAGGCCATAGGGGAACGAGACACCGTTGATGTGGTCGTTGTGCATTACGCGGAACTGGCCGCATGAACCAGCAGCTTTGGCAGTCGCAGCCTGAGCAGCGACCGGAAGCGCCGCGACTGCGACGACGGTGAGTGAGAGCGTTAGAAGACCTCTGGTTTTAATCATGCTTGAAATATCGCACACGGTCCTGCCAGCATGCGCCAGTTGAACCGTCCGCAGGTATCTCGGGCTAAGAGACGGGCAGAACGCCGATTGGGCAGCTAACGCCCGTGCCACCAAGGCCGCAGTAACCGTGCGGCACCTTGTGCAGGTACTGCTGGTGATAATCCTCGGCGTAGTAGAACGGACCTGCCGGAGCAATTTCGGTAGTTATCTCGCCCATGCCTGCAGCTTTCAGCGCCGCGCCGTATCGCTCAGCAGAGGCAACCGCAGCTTGGTGCTGATCCTCGCCATCCCAGTAGATCGCTGAGCGGTACTGAGTTCCAACGTCATTTCCCTGACGCATTCCGTGAGTTGGGTCGTGCCCTTCCCAGAAGGTTTTAAGAAGATCCTCGTAGCTGATCCGCGCCGGGTCGTAAGCAACGAGTACAGCCTCGGTGTGGCCGGTCTGGCCGGAGCAGGCCTCTTCATATGTGGGGTTTGGCGTAGTGCCGCCGGCGTAACCGACCGCTGTTGATACGACACCCGGGAGCTGCCAGAAGATCCGCTCCGCGCCCCAGAAGCAGCCAAGGCCGAAGACGGCTGTGCGAACGCCTTCACCGAAAGGCGGCTTCAGCGGCGCGTCAAGCACGGCGTGGCGCTCGGGAATCCCGGGCAGCTCAGTCTCACGCCCAGGGAGCGTCTGCTCGGGCTCGGGCACGCTTAGTCGTGAAGCCATCGCGCGGCGCAGCACGGCTAACGGTTTCCGCCGCCGAAGATTTGCAGGAAGAAGAGGAAGATGTTGAAGACGGTCAGGAAGATCCCTGCCGCCAGCGGAATCACTTCCTGCTGCCCAGCTCGGCGCAGACGGTTGAAGTCAATTACGACAAAAAGGCCGAAAACGAGAAGGCCAAGAAAGGCGTAAACCATTGAGCCGCCGGGCATGCTGACGAAGAGCGTGATGATGCCTACGACGATCAGACCCAACAGCGCAAAGAAAGCGAAGCGGTAGAGGAACGAGAGGTCTTTGCGGATCGCGTAACCACCGGCTCCGAGGGCGCCAACGAAGAGTGCCGTTGCTGCAACCGCTTGGTAAACCGCTGTCGAATCGGTTACCGCGTAGTACTTGACCGTGTATCCGATTGAAATGCCTAGAAGCAGGCCGACGGCGAAGAGCAGGACGAGTGCGAGCTGATGAAGGCCCTTGCTATTGGCAACGTTGAGGCCAATCAGGCAGCCGATCGCGCCGATCCAAGGAAGCAAGAACCAAAGGCCTGCGAGGTCGCGACCGATATACGCACCAGCGGCAGCAAAACCGCAGGTGATTGCGACGAGGCCCATGACCTGGCCGAAGATCGCAAGCGAGCGCTCGCGTGAAGCGGGCTCAGAGTAAGCCAATCCGGGAGTAGACATACAACCATTCTAGATAAAGCAAGGGCGGCTTTGGGCCGCTTGGCCGATAGGCTGGCGCAATGGCATCTTTCAGCGGCTTTGATCAGCAGACCCTTGAGCGCTTCGCCGACCTGATGGTTGGCTTCGGCGCCAACGTGCAGAAGGGTCAGATCGTCGCGATCGGTGCCGAAATCGGCAAGGAAGAGGTGGCCCGCGCGCTGGCCGCCAGCGCCTACCGCCACGGCGCGCGCTTTGTTGACGTCGGCTACTTCGACCCGCACGTCAAGCACGCCCGCCTCGCCAACGCCGACCCACAGACGCTGGAGTTCGTTCCCTCTTGGTACGGCGACCGGATCCTCGCGCTCGGCGACCAACGCTGCGCGCGGATCGGCCTGAGCGGCCCGGCAGCACCCGGACTCTTCGATGACATTGATCCGGCGCTGGTCGGCAAGGACCAACTGCCGGCGGTCAAAGAGAGCGGCACCGTCGTCAACGACGCCACAACGAACTGGACTATCGGCCCCTGCCCGAGCCAAGAATGGGCTGAGCTGGTATTCCCCGATCTTGAACCGGCCGCCGCGCTAGAGCGGCTCGCCGAAGCGCTCGTTCACGTCTGCCGGCTCGACGAGGACGACCCGGTCGCCGCGTGGCGCGCGCGCGCAGCGGTGCTGATCAAGGCTGCCGCGACGGTCACCGAGCGGCGCTTCGATTCGCTCCACTTCGAAGGTCCGGGAACCGACCTCGTCGTCGGACTGCTGCCAACTAGCAAGTTCCTAGCGGCGCAATTCCAAACCGTTGATGGCATCGACCACATGCCGAATATCCCTTCCGAGGAGATCTTCTCGGTCCCCGACCCGCTGCGCACCGAAGGAGTAGTGCGGGCAACGAAGCCGCTGGTGCTCGGTGGTTCGATCATCGAAGGGCTCGAAGTTGAGTTCAAGGACGGCAAGGCGATTCGGATCGACGCCGACAAGAACGCCGAGATCCTGCGCGGCTACTGCGAGCGTGACGAAGGCGCCTCACGGCTCGGCGAGGTTGCTTTGGTGGACGGCGAAGGGCGGATCGGCAAGCTCGGAACAACCTTCTTCGACACGCTGCTCGACGAGAACGCTGCCAGCCACATCGCGCTTGGCTCGTCCTACGGGATGTGCCTCGATGGCGACGATGATCGTGACCGCATCAACCTCAGCCGGATCCACGTCGACTTCATGATCGGCTCAAACGACGTTGTCGTAACCGGCGTCGACGCTGAGGGCGGCCGCAGCGAAGTGCTCAGCGAAGGCCGCTGGGCGATCGGCTGAAGTACGCTTCACCAGAGGCGAGCAGAAACCCAGGAGAGGTGCCGGAGTGGTTGAACGGGCACGACTGGAAATCGTGTAACGGGGGTAACTCCGTTCGAGGGTTCGAATCCCTCCCTCTCCGCTTTTCGCGACCAAACCAGCGCAGCGGTCTGTGAATGCGGTGATAATGGTCCGATGAGCTCTAACTGCCGCTTCCTGACCTCCGCCGTTCTAGCCTGCGCCCTAGGAACCTTGGCCTTCGCAGGAGCCGCCTCGGCCGCCGCGCCAGCCTGCAACGGGTCACCGAAGCTCTGTTCGCGAACGCTCGACAAGGTCGTCCTTCCAGGCAGCCACAACGCGATGTCTAGTGCCAGCCTCGGCTGGGGGATACCAAACCAAGGAATCGCTATGAGCGACCAGCTAAAGCGAGGAATCCGCGCAATGCTGATTGACATCCACTACGGCGTGCCAGGCAGCTACGACCTCGGCGGCGGGCCGGTCAAGTACGTCCAGACGACCGATGCGACAAATCCGAACCGCCAGCTCTACCTCTGCCACGAGAAGTGCGAGCTAGGTTCAACGCCACTAGTTGACGGGCTAAAGCCGATCGCCGCCTTTCTGAAGAGCCACCCGCGCGAAGTGATGATGTTCGTCAACGAGGATTACGTGGCGCCGTCTGACTTTGCAGCCGCCGCAACAAAGGCCGGGTTACTGAAGTACATCTACAAAGGCTCGCCGACCCGATTCCCAACGCTAGGAAAGATGATTGACAGCGGGCAGCGCGTCGTGATGACCTCGGAGGCGAAGACCGCGCCGGTGAAGTGGTACTTCGAGGCTTACAAGTCAACGCTGCGCGAAACGCCTTACTCGTTCGCCAGCACCGGGCTGCTCACCGACCCGGCCGAGCTGACGAACAGCTGCCGCGCCAACCGCGGCCCGGCGAATGGCCCGCTCTTCCTAATGAACCACTTCATTACGCGCTCCAACGGGATCAGCTACGCCGAAGATTCGGCGATCGTCAATACGAAGGCCGCGATCGTCGCTCGCGCCAAGGCCTGCAAGGCCGCGCGCGGCATGATGCCGACGATCATCGCCGTCAACAACGTTGAAATCGGTGATGTCGTCGGCGCAGCAAAGACGCTGAACGGGCTCGGCTAAACGGTCAGTCGTTGAGCGCTGCGACAAGCTCGCGGTCGTGCTCGTAGCTCAGCAGCTCGAGCGCTTCTGCCTTGCTTAGCCAGCGCAGCTCGTCGACCTCATCGTTGACTTCAAACTCGCCGCCTATGACCTCCATTCGCCAGTAGCGAACGGTCTTCGGGCGGCCGCGGTTGTCGGTATAGCTGACCGGGTCGAGCTCCTCAATTAGCTGGCAGCTAAGGCCGGTCTCTTCCTTGACTTCGCGCAGTGCTGCGCGCTCGAAGCTTTCGTTCTTGTCGAGCTTGCCTTTGGGCAGCGACCAATCGTCGTAGCGTGGTCGATGGACCACTGCGATCGAGCCGTCCTGCTCGACGACGCCACCTGCCGCTTCGATCGTCCGCGCAACGCCGCTCATTGATCGCTCTGCCGTGCAATCTCGATCAGCTCGTGCGGGCGCATCAGCACAATCAGCTCGCGCCGCAGTGAGCCCAGCCTAATCCCGACCAAACCACCCTTCTTCATGTCGATGCGGGCGCCGGTGAGGTCGTAGACGATCTGACTGAAGTCGGGCTCGTGGCCGACGATCAGCACGCGGTCACCGTGCTCGGGGCCGCAAAGGTCGAGCGCCGCCGCAGCGTCAAAGCCGCCCGCCAGTGGTGGAAACTCCACCGCTTTGAACAGCAGCGCTCCGCAGGCTTCGGCAGCGGTGTCACGGGCGCGGACCTTGGGGCTCGTAAGTACGGCCGTCGGCTCAAAGCCAAGGGCCGCCAGCGCCTTGCCGGCGGCGCGCGCCTGCTCGACGCCGCGCTCGCTGAGCTTGCGATCGTGATCGTCGCGCGTACCGTGCGGTTCGGCGTCGCCGTGCCGCAGTAGCCACAGTTGCTGTGCCATCGCTGCGCAGGGTAAAGGACTCCGCCTAGCTGGGACGGGTAGCTTTATGCGCCCGATGTCACTTCACGAAATAGCCGGCGACGACATTGTTCGCAGCCACGCCGAAGGCGAGGCGAATGAGCGCCCGCCGCTGGTTGTGCTCGACCCGCTGCTTGAGTTCCTAGACGAGGCCGGAATCGGCGAAGGCGAGCTGGAGATCGCGCCGATCGGCGACGGCCACTCGAACGTCACCTACGCCGTCACGCGCGGCGATGCCCGCTTCATCCTGCGACGCCCGCCACGCGGCCCACTACCTCCGAGCGCCCACGACGTACTGCGCGAAGCGCGCGTGATCGGTGCGCTCGGGCCGACCGCGGCGCGCGTGCCAAACGTTCTCGCGGTAGGCGACGACGAGGCGATCATCGGCGCGCCATTCTTCATCATGGAACACGTCGATGGCGAAGTGATCAGCACCGAACTGCCGGCGGTCTTCGACGACGCGGCCCAGCGCCAGAAGCTCGGCGAGGAGCTGATTGATTCGCTCGTTGAACTGCACAGCGTCGACTGGGAGGCCGCGGGGCTGGAGGGCTTCGGCAAGCCGACCGGTTACCTCGAGCGCCAGCTACGCCGCTTCGGTGGGCTGTGGGAACACAACCGTACGCGCGATCTCGACGACGTTGAAGCGGTAGGTCAGTGGCTGGCCGCAAACATGCCCGACTCGGGGCCGGCGACGATCGTCCACGGCGACTACCGGCTCGGCAACGTGATCTACGCCGCGAGCAGCCCGACCAAGCTGGAAGCGATCCTCGACTGGGAGATGGCGACGATCGGTGACCCACTAGCTGACCTTGGCTACTTCGCAACGCTCTACGTTGACCGCGAAGACCCGCCGCTGGGAATGTTTGAGCTGAACTCGATGACGCGCGACGAAGGCTTCCCGCTGCGCGCCGACCTCATCGCCCGCTACGAGGAGCGCTCGGGCCGCGAGATGACAGACATCCGTTGGTACCAAACGCTGGCGCTTTGGAAGACGGTCGTCTTCATGGAAGGCAACTACAAGCGCGCCGTCGCGGGCTCAACCGATGATCCATTCCTGGCCCAGTTTGGCGATGGCGTGGTCGAACTTGCAAGCCGCGCGCGGGCGCTCAGCGATGGCGCCTGAGACAGCGCCGCGCGGCCTACTGCTCGATTGGGGCGGCGTGCTGACAACTGACGTTTTCGCTGGCTTCCAAGCCTTCTGCCAAGACGAAGGGCTCGACCCGCTGCGCGTGCGCGATCTTTTCGCCGCCGACCCCGACGGCCGCCAAGCGCTAGTCGAACTAGAGACCGGCGTGATCACCGAGCCGCAGTTTGAAATACGGCTCGCTGCGCTGCTGGAAGTCGGAGCTGACCGCACCCCTGGCCTCGTTGACCGTGTATTCGGCTCGATCGTCGCCGAGGAGGAGATCTTCGAAGCGCTCCGCATAGCTCGCGCGGGCGGCATCCGCACCGGCCTGCTCTCAAACTCTTGGGGCGTGGAGCGCTACCCGCACGACCAGCTGCCAGAGCTTTTTGACGCGGTTGTTATCAGCGGCCAAGAGGGAGTGCGCAAGCCGGACGAGGCGATCTACGAGATCGCGATTGAGCGGCTCGCACTACCGGCCGAGGAGATCGTCTTCGTGGATGACCTGCCAGGCAACCTGAAGCCGGCGCGGGCACTGGGAATGATCACCGTTCACCACACAAGCGCGGCGCAGACGCTCGACGAGCTTGAGCAGCACTTCGCGCTGCCGCTGCGCGCTAGCTAAGAGAGCCGGCGACGATCCGTTCGCGCAGTTCGTCGCCGCGGCCGGCAGCAACAGCGCGGGCGGCTCGCGAATCGGTTAGCTCGACGCCATTGCCGCGTGCAAACTCAACGAGCTCTTGGCGCTCGTCGGTCTGCTGCGCGGTCTTAAGGAAGAGCCAAGCGAGCAGACAGATAGTCAGCACCGATCCTTCGATCATCATCAGGCCGCCGGCCATCGCTTGGTCCGAAGCCGCCCCCACGCCCCAGCGGGCGAGGCCCGGGTCGTAGACGCGGTAGAAGACGTCGCCGAAGATCAGCACGTTGCCCAGCACGGCGCCGGTTAGTCGTACCGCGATGATGTAGGCGAACTGGGCCGCGGTGCCAAACCAGAGCGGCTTTGGAAGCGGCCCGAGCAGAGCCATCCAGATGTTGATGCCGAAGAAGATGAAGGTCGCGTGCTGAACGACGTGGATCAAGTCATCGCGAACCGCGGCCTCATGAAATAGCGGCAGGTGCCAGAAGTAAAGGTTGACTGCCCAGAGCACGAACGCGACGATCGGATTGACGAAGATCCGCAAATGATCGAAGCCCGGTAGCTGAAGAATCGGCGCCAATACGGGCGCGGTAAGTCCAATCACAATTAGGAGCGTCGCGAAGTCACCGAGCACCAAGTGCTCGACCATGTGAACTGAGAACAGCTCGCCGGCGATGCTGCCGATCGGCGAGCCGACGGCAACAACGATCATCACCAACCCCGAGATCATCGAGGCCTGCCGCCAGCCCGGGACAGCGCGCCTTGTTCCGCGCAGATGCTGAACGCGAACCGCGTAAAGCGCGGCAATGACAACCGCCGGAAATAGAAGCAGGAAGAGCAGCACGGCTAACTAGGGTACGCGGAGCTAAACCCTTGGGATGTCTATCCGAGCTAGTCGCCGTCAGGACCGGCGCACTGCGCTACGAGTGCTTCAAAGAGCCCGTCGCCAGCTCGCGTCCCAGCCATCAGCTCAGGGTGCCATTGCACACCCACAAACCACGGGCCAGCCTCAAACTCTGCGGCTTCGATCACTCCGTCCTCACCCCACGCAGTGGCCTTGAGACCGTCGCCGAGCTGGTCGATCGCCTGATGGTGGATCGTGTTTACCTCGACCCGCTCGGCGCCAAGAATCGCAGCAAGCATGCTCGATTCATCAATGGTCACCTCGTGCCGGCTGGTGGCATGGCTTTCGGCGGCGTCATGGCCTTCAACCATCTCGATCAACGTGCCACCGGTCATCACGTTCGCTAGCTGCAAGCCGCGGCAGACGCCGAGGATTGGCAGCCCGCGCTCGCGAGCGACCCGCCAGAGCGCAAACTCGTGCAGGTCGCGGCCAGCGTCAATCCACCGATCACTGCCGGTGGCGCCTGGGAGATCAAGATCCTGGCCGCCCGAAAAGACGATCCCATCTACGGCGCTGACTAGCTCAGCTGCGATGCCAGGGTCGCCTATAGGAAGTACGAGTGGGATTCCACCTGCGCGCTCGACCCCGCTGGTCATCCCCTTCACGGCCGTGTCTGCGCGATCAACCCCGTAGCCGGTCGTCACATCGCGTGGAACCGGAGTGATTCCGATCAGCGGCCTCGATGAGCTGACGTTGACACCCATTGTCTGTCAGTGTATTCATTGCATACCGCGACCAAGGGGGAAGCCCCCGGCCGCCAACAATTGCAATGAGCTTCAGCCAACGGATACATCACCCCTCAACGACTGCCATCGGCCTGCGCGTATACGCAGTTCTACTATTCGCGTTCCTCTATTTGCCGCTCGTCGTCATCGCTGTCTTCTCGGTTGTCGACAACACGATCCCCTCGCTACCACTCGGCAGCCTGACTTGGAAGTGGTACGACGAAGCGTTCAGCAACGCCGAGGTATGGGCAGCTGTTCGGGCTTCACTGACGGTTGCAGTCGGTGCGGTAATCATCGCCGTCAGCCTCGGCGTTCCGGGCGCGCTACTGGTTGACCGCTACTCATTCCCGGGCAAGACGGTCTTCCAAAAGTTCGTGCTGCTGCCGCTGATCCTCCCCGGAGTTATCACCGGTGTTGCCTTCCTTACCTTCTTCCAAATGCTCGCTGTCCCGCTCTCACTGGGGACAGTGACCTTGGCTCACGGAACGGCGCTCGTCTCAACCGTGCTGACGACCGTCTACGCGCGCCTGCTGCGCCTTGACCGATCACCGGAGCAGGCATCACTTGACCTCGGCGTGTCACCGCTAAGAACCTTTTTCCGCGTCACGCTGCCGAGTATTCGCACGGCGATCATCGCCAGCGGACTACTCGCTTTCACGCTCTCGTTCGATGAGATCCCGGTAACCATCTTCACGATCGGTTCCCAGAGCACGCTGCCGATGTACATCTGGTCGGCGCTGCGTACCGGCGCCCAGCTGCCGCAGCTAAATGCGATCGCAACAGTCGTAGTAATTTCCGGGGCAATCCTGGTAGTCGTCTTCGCGCTTCTATCGCGGGAGGACAGCAGGTGAGCACAAACAATCAAAACAGGGGAGAGAAGATGACCGAGGAGAACAACGAAACAAAAGAGAGCGGGCTCGTAACAACGCGCAGGTCCGCTCTAAAACACGGCGCGGTTGGAGCTGCTGGCATTTTCGGCGGATCGAGCCTGCTGGCTGCCTGCGGCAGCGATTCGAGCACAACCTCAACATCGAGCAACGCCGGCCCGCCGACCAACGTCTCGGGAACGATTAACGCACTCTGCTGGGAGGGCTACACAGACCCAGCGTGGACGAAGCAGTTCACGAAGGAGACCGGCGTTACGGTGAAATCAACCTTCATCGGGTCAAACGACGAACTCGTGGCGAAGCTTCGTGGAGCGCCCGAGCAGTACGACCTCGTCAGCCCATCGTCGGACACGACGCAGATCCTGATTGACGCAGGCCAAGTCCGCACGATTGACCTAAACCAGGTGCCGAACGCGAAGACAACGTTCAACTTCTTCCAGACCGCCCCGGCGGTCAATGTCGGCGGCAAGCTTTACGGCGTGCCGGTGGCTTGGGGCTTCATTCCACTGATCTACGATGCCGACAAGATCAAGACGACGCCGACCTCATGGAACGACCTCTGGAGTCCTGCATACAAGAACGAGGTTTCTGTCTGGCAGGACATCGCGCTGATCTACACGACAGCGATCCAGCTCGGTTACAAGAACGTCTACAC
>CAIJLJ010000175.1 GCA_903821395.1 uncultured Solirubrobacterales bacterium
CAATGGGCTGCCGGTTCCTGGGTCGAATTCCCAGCAACGGCGGGCTGTTACGGGGTCCCAGCCGGCCGCGCGCAGCATTCCGGACGAACGGACGATCGCGCTCGACACCAATCACAGCGACCACACGCTCGCGCTGCCGGACGGTTTGGCTTCTGCCGGGCTGCAGCCGCGCGGTCAGACGAACATCGCTGCGCCAAAGCCGAAATCACGCAATGGCTGGTACGTCGGTGTTGGTCTAGCGGCGGCGGCGCTCGCGGCCATCGCGGTGGTTGTGTCGGGTGGCGGCGCAAAGAACGCCAAACAGGAGCCGGCTTCGCCCGTTGCCGCGCCCGGGACAGCGCCTAAGGCGCACAAGATCGGGATTCGCATCCACGCGCCAGGCGCGCAGCAGATTCTCGTTGACGACAATCCGATTTGCACCGAACCGGACTGCGACTTTGGCGGCGAGGAAGGCAAGACGGTCAAGATTCTCGCACGCAACGGCGAGCGGATGAAGATCGTCTACCACCAGCTGGACAAGGACGGTGAAACCGTCGAGGTGAAGATTCCTGAGCCCGCCACGCCGACGGCGATTGCGGTTGCGGCGGGTCCGGTTGTGATTGTCCATGTGGAACCCGCGAGCGCGACGATAACCGTGAACGAGCGTGCGGTAGCGCTTGCGGATTCAAACGCCAAGATCGCTGACGCCAAGCTGGGTGACACGCTGCACGTGGAAGCGAAGGCAGAAGGGTACCGCAGCGAAAAACAGGATTTCGTCGTCAAGAACGCACAGATTGAGACGTTCGTGTTGTCGCTGGAAAAAGAGAAAGAGAAACGCATGGATAGCGCGCGTGCTGCGCCCGCGGGTCCGGGCAAGATCGTGGTGACTGCGCAGCCGTGGGCCAAGGTTTCGCTGAAAGGCAAGGACCTGGGGTTGACCCCGGTCAAGGCCGACCTGCCTGCCGGTAAGTACGCGTTGAAGTTGGTAAAAGGCGAGACGACAAAGACCGTAACCGTGACGGTGAAGCCCGGTGCCTCGGCGACGGTGAACGTTGACATGCGCGCCGAATAGCAGCCCCGAGGCGACACGGCCTTGACACATCCGCTAGATCGGTTATCCTGTCACGCGCTTGTCCGGTTGGCTCACGCCGAAAGGACGATGCGGGAATAGCTCAGCGGTAGAGCGCGACCTTGCCAAGGTCGATGTCGTGGGTTCAAATCCCATTTCCCGCTCCAGTGATGGAGACTTCAGGGCTCGATGTTCAGCCTCTTACGAGGGCGACGACATCGAGCCCTTTACGTTTCTGCTCGCGACCGCTGGTCGCCGCAGGTCTGGCGCGGCCAAGGGCCTTGCCGGTTCAAATCCCATTTCCGCTCCAGAGATGGAGACTCCAGGGCTCGATGTTCAGCCTCTTACGAGGGCGACGACATCGAGCCCTTGTCGTTTCTGCGCGCGACCTGACGCGCCGATCGGATCGCCTCCCGTCGGCTGGCTTCGGATTCGCGGCGCAGGCCTCGCGCGGCCCTGATGCTTCGTCACATCTCCGACTCTACCGGAATCCCGGCGGGCGCGATCCGACCCGACACCGGCGCCTCCAGCCGCCGTCTCGACGAGCCAGCCGGCCGAAACTGGCTCCGGGCCGTGCTGAAACCGCGGATTCGTGGTTTTGCCGTCGGCTTTAGCCGAAATTCTCGTTCCAGGCAGCGGTTTGAACCGCGGTCGGTCCGCCTCTTCGAGATGGTTCACGGAGATGGGATCGATCTTCAGGTCGCGGCCAAAGGCGTTGCCGGTTCAGATCCCATTTCGCGCTCCAGAGGTGTAGACCATCAGGGCGCGATCCTCAGACGGTGAACGGCGGTGAGATCGAGCCGCTTCTGTTTGGCGCGCGATCGTTGAAAGTTGCCGTGGCGACTGCGGGCGATCGTGTCGAATGACCGTAATCCGCAGCGCGATCGCGCCTTCGCGGCATTCGCGAGAAATTGTGAGCTTCAAAACGTTGACGTTTCGGCCAATTCGCGGGGCATTTTGCTTTGCCGTCACCGATCAGCCGAGAAAGTACAAAACCGCCGTGCGATCGCTTCGCCGAGACAATCAAACGAGTTGCGTTGTCGGCTTTGCTTTGATAGCCTTGCAAACGGGAGGGTCCTGCGTTTCGGCACAGGCACCTCGCGTGAACGTGATCATGGGGTCTGATCCACCCCGTCTAGCGGCCACGTTACCGCCTTGATGCTCAACCGCCCCTGTTGAGCGCAGATGCAAGGCGGCCACACGGTTCGCGGCTACGAGCTGCGCGCCGATGCTGTCTCCGGCTTCCC
>CAIJLJ010000176.1 GCA_903821395.1 uncultured Solirubrobacterales bacterium
CGAGATCTGGTCCTCTGACGGCAGGTTGCTGGCCCAGAGTCGCCAGCTGGCGTTGCTCGTGGAACCGAAGTAGAGATGGCTGCTGCGCAGATTGGATACCTAGGTCTCGGCTCCAATGTCGGCGGCCGCCGCGAGAATCTGCAGGCCGCCGTCGACGCAATGCCGGGGAAGGGCATCACCGTGCTCGCGTCTTCCTCGACATATGACACCGAGCCGGTAGGGCTCGTCCTCGACCAGCCCTCGTTCCTCAACGCCTGCGTTCGAATCAGCACGGAGCTGGGTCCTGAGCAGCTGCTCGACGCCTGCAAAGAGATTGAAGCGGCGCTCGGCCGCGACCTCGAGGGCGGGATCCGTCATGGTCCGCGCCCAATCGACGTTGACCTGCTGCTACTCGGAGATCTTGTCTACGAGAGCGAGCGGCTCCGCCTGCCGCACGCTGAAACAACGTCGCGCCGCTTCGTTCTGATCCCGCTGCTGGAACTCGACTTCGACCTGCGCGCGCCCGACGGCTCTCCGCTTTCGGAGGCGCTGGTGGCGCTCGGTTTCGATGAGGCCGTGACGCGCGACGGTGCGCCGCTAGATCTCCCTAGCTAGGCCGCGGACGGCAGCAGTGCGGCTGGGATCGTCCCGACAGGCGCGAAGCCCGGAGCTTCAGGGAAGCAGCGCAGTGCCAGGTCGGCGCACGGGCGCCCGGCGAAGATGTCAGTGAAGTCCGCGAAGGTCATCAGCAGGCGCAAGCTCGCGGCGATCTGAAGGTCGGCAGCATTGAACTGCTCGCCGCCCATCACCCCGTCGGCGATCCAGCCATCGATCCGGTCAAGCAGAATCGGCAGCGTGCGGATGTCGTCGGCGTAGGTCGCGGCGGTGGCGCGGTTGGCGCGCATCTCAAGTGTTGTAACGCCCGGGGCAATCAACTTCAGGACCGGAACCGGGATTGGCGGTAGCTTCGAGCCGGCTGAGTAGTTAGCCATGACCTCTGGGTTGGCCTTAAAGCTCGGCCACAGAACACGGCGCACTAGCGGCTGGAGCACCTCGTCGCCCCAAGCCTCAGCTTCAATCACCGCGGCGCGCTGGGCACCGTCAGCAGGGAAGAGGGGAGGGTTAGGAACGATCTGGTCGAGTTTGGCGAGGATTGCGCGCGAGCCGCTGACCTTCTCGCCGTCGATCTGGATGCCCGGCACGGTTCGCTTGCCGAAAAGCAACCTCATCGCCCCCATGTGCATCGGTGGTGGGAACTCAACGACTGAGTAAGGAAGGCCTTTGATCTCGAGCGCTTTCTCGACCGTTGCGCAAGGGTGGGAGCCGCCAACGATGAAAAGTCTGATCTTCATGAGGCTGGACAGTACCCGTTTGTGCGTCGCAAATCCGCCCAGCCCGCTACGGTTGCTTCCATGAGCGTTCCGCCAGTAATCCCAACCTCCCGCGACAGCTTCCTCTCGGCCCTCTTTGACTTGAGCTTTACGCGCCTTGTCACGACCCGAGCCGTGAAGGGCCTCTACATCTTGCTGATCGTCGTCGTCGCTGTTGGATTGGTTGCGGCGATCGTCTCGTCAATTATCGCCGGCTCGATCACGGGGGTCGTGCTATCGGTCATCGGGGGCACGATCGGAGCCTTCCTAACAATCATCTACGGGCGCATCGTGCTCGAAGTTCTGCTCGCGATCTTTCGGATTCTCGAGACCAACAGGGAGATCGCATATCTCCAGCGCCAGCAGCTGCTCGCCGTCCAAGGAGAAGTCGCTGCAGGCGGCGCTTCACAGCAGTTCCCGCCAGCCCCATAAGCTGGCTCCATGCTGCTCGTAGTTGACGTAGGCAACACGCAGACCCACTTCGGCACCTACGAGGGTGGCGAGCTGGTCGAACACTGGCGCTTTGCGACCGTCCGCGATTCGACCGCCGATGAGATCGGTGCTGCGCTGCGCAACCTGGTTGAGCTGCGCGGAGTCGAACTCGAACAGATCAACTCATCGATCGTCTCATCGACAGTTCCTCAGCTTGGGCCGCAGTGGCTTGAGATGACGGAGCGCTACCTCGGCCACGAGATGCTCGCAGTTGGGCCCGGCTTCAAGACCGGGATGCCGCTGCGCTACGACAATCCACGTGAGATCGGCGCCGACCGTCTCGTTAACGCCGTCGCCGCCTACGAGCGCACGCAGGGCGCTTGCATCGTCGTCGACTTCGGCACCGCAATCACCTACGACCCTGTATCGGCCGAGGGCGAATACCTTGGAGGCATCATCAGCCCTGGCGTTGAGATTTCAGTTGAGGCGCTTGCGAGCCGCGCGGCCAAACTGCCAAAGGTTGATCTTGAGCCGCCTCGGGCGCTGATCGGCAAGTCCACGATCGAAGCTATTCGCTCTGGAGTGATCTACGGCTTTGCTGCGATGGTCGACGGGATTGTCGGGCGCCTCTTAGAAGAGATGGGCGAGGAGACGGCAACGATTGCGACAGGTGGTCTCGCCCACCACATCGTCCCCTTCACCGAGCGGATCGATGAGATCGACGATCTACTGACGCTCGAGGGCCTGCGGATCCTCTTCGAACGCAATAGCTGAAGCTAGGCTTGAAGCGATGCCAGTGCCAGCTCTGACAGAACCGTTCACGATCGGTGGCCTTGAAGTCCCGAACCGAGTTGTGCTCGCGCCGCTGGCTGGGATCGGTAACTGGTTCGTTCGTCTTCAAGCGAAGCGATTTGGCGCCGGACTAACGGTCAGCGAGATGATTTCCAGCTTCGCGATTCATCACCGCAACGAAAAGACGATGCGCGACCTGCTCGTAATCCACCCTGACGAGCGCGCCTACCCGGGGCCAATCGCCTTTCAGCTTTTTGGCCAGGATCCTGACGTGATGCGCTCGGCTGCTGCAACAGCGGCGCAGCAGGGCGCCGACATCATCGACCTCAACATGGGTTGTCCCGTGCCGAAAGTGATGAAGAACGGTGCCGGTGCAGCGCTGATCTCAGATCCGGCCGTCGCCGTTGAGATTGCGCGCGCGGCGGGCGAGGGGAGTGGACTGCCTGTGACGGTGAAGCTCCGCTCCGGGCAGAAGAACGGCGAGGCCGATGGCTTTCAGCTCGCTCTGAGGTTGGTTGACGAAGCCGGCGTCGCGGCGATTGCCTTTCATCCGCGCTCGGCGCAGGTCAAGCACAAAGGCTCGCCCGATTACGAATTGGCTGCAAAATTGGTCGAGCAGCTGCCTGTGCCGGTGATTCTCTCGGGCGGGATGAGCGACACGGCGGCGACGCTCGCCGCCCGCGAGCAGACCGGTGCCGCCGCTGTAATGCTGGCCCGCGGTGCTCTCGGTAACCCTTGGCTGTTTGAAAGCGTGCTTGGGCAGCGAGCCGAGCCGCCGCCAGCCGAAGAGATCATCGACGAGCTCGGGTGGATCATCGATCGCGCCAGTGAGCACCTCGGTGAACAACGTGCGGCTCGCTACCTGAGGACCTTCTATCCGTGGTACCTCGATCAGCTCGAGCTTGACAAGCCAACGTTGATTGCGTTCCAGCAGACCGAGTCGATCGATCAGGTGCGTGCGATGCTGGCCGAGCTCGCGCCGTTGACCAACGCTGCGTAATCCGTCACAGAGGCCGTAATACGGGCGCACCAGCGCTCGCTATACTGCCCGCTTCGCTAGCGCCCAAGCAGTCCCAATAGCACTATTGGTGCTGGCCATTACTCCGAAAAGTGAATTCCGATGCCTAAAGAAGTAATTCTCACCCCAGCCGGCCTTAAGCGCCTTCAGAAGGAACTCGAGACCTTGCAGACCGATCGTCGGCGCGAGGTTGCTGAGCGGATCAAGGACGCGCGCGAGTTTGGTGAGATCGCTGAAAACTCTGAATACGACGACGCAAAGAACGAGCAGTCGATGCTCGAGGCGCGGATTGCTCAGCTCGAAGAGCGGCTCCGAGACGCACAAGTGATTGACAAGAAGAAGATCTCCACCGACGTCGTCCAAGTGGGAAGTGCAGTTCACCTCAAGGACGAGAAGACGGGCAAAACTCAGAAGTTCACAATCGTTGGTTCAGCTGAAGCGAACCCAGCCGAGATGATGCTCTCGAACGAATCTCCGGTCGGGCGTGCGCTTATTGGTCAGAAGCGCAATGCCGTCGTTTCGGTGCCGGTTCCCAAGGGCGCTGCGCGCAAGCTGAAGATCACGAAGATCGACGTCGGTCTCTAAATCGTCATGATGGCGCTCTAGTGAGCGACCAACCGACAGATCAGCCGAGCGAGCTGCTCGCCGCCCGGCGAGCCAAGCTCGACCGCATCCGCGAGCAAGGCGTGGATCCGTTCCCGCACGATTTCCCGGGCGTGATCGCGATCGCCGAGGCACAGGCTCCTTGGGCCACGCTCGAGGCCGGCGAAGAGCGCGACGACGCCTACCGCATCGCTGGCCGCCTCGCCGCACGCCGCGGCCAAGGCAAGATGGCCTTCCTCGACATCGTTGACCGCAGCGGACGGATGCAGGTACAGGCGCGCGCCGACGTGCTCGGTGAAGAGGCGATGGCGCAACTAGTTGAGTTTGACCTCGGTGACCTCGTCGGCATCGACGGCACGATCTTCTCCAGTCGCAGCGGCGAGCTAACGCTGCGAGTCACTGACTTCACGCTGCTCGCCAAAAGCCTCCGCCCGCCTCCCGATAAACACCACGGGCTGCAAGATGTAGAAACGCGTTACCGGCGCCGCGAACTTGACCTGATCGCCAACGAGGAGGCGCGCGAGCTTTTTGTCACGCGCGCCAAGATCGTCTCCGAGCTACGCCGCTCGCTTGACGACGACGGCTTCATCGAGGTTGAAACACCGGTGCTGCAGCCGCTCTACGGTGGCGCGCTGGCTAGGCCGTTCGTAACTCATCACAACACGCTCGACCGTGATCTTTTCCTACGGATAGCGACCGAGCTCTACCTCAAGCGCTGCATCGTTGGCGGCCTCGAGCGCGTCTACGAGCTCGGCAAGGACTTTCGCAACGAGGGGCTCTCAACCAAGCACAACCCTGAGTTCACGATGGTTGAGTGGTACGAGGCCTACGCCGACTACGGCAACGCGATGGACCGAGTTGAACAGCTCGTAGTTGGCATCGCTGAGGCAATCAACTACGACGGGCCGATCGACTTCGCGGCTCCATGGCCGCGCATACCGCTGGCGCAGGCGATCAAAGACGCAACTGGGATTGACATCAACGAAGCGACCGAACGCGACGCGCTTGTCGCGGCGATCGGCGCCTCTAAGAAAGTAAAACTTGATGTCGAAGATCGCGCCTGGCCCGCGCTGGTAGATGACCTACTCAGCAAGTACGTCGAACCGACGATCACCAACCCCGTATTCATCACCGACTACCCGACCGCACTCTCACCATTCGCCAAAGCGCACCGCACTCAGCCCGGCCTGGTCGAGCGCTTCGAAGCGTTCTGCAGTGGGATGGAGTTCGCCAACGCCTTCACTGAGCTCAACGACCCTGATGAGCAGCGCCGCCGGTTTGAAGATCAGGTTCGTTTAGCCGAAGGTGGCGACGAAGAATCGCAGCCGTACGACGAGGTCTTCGTCCAAGCTCTCGAGCAGGGGATGCCGCCCACGGCGGGCGTCGGTCTTGGGATCGATCGGCTCGTGATGTTGATGACCGGCCGCGACTCAATTCGCGAGGTCGTGCTGTTCCCCGCGATGCGTGACTGAGTGCCTTCGCGCCGACTCGGCTACCGCTTCCCGCTGTTAGAATGCGGTATGTCCGATTTTCTTCCCTGCTCGTTGATCCGGTTGCCCGTCAGGGCCGGTAAGTAGGGTACGAAGCGGAATTGCAGCGACCCCGAAAACGACCACCGTCAGAACTCAGACCACCAACACAACCGACTACCAACCCAGCCTCTTAGGAAGGACACGTAGAAGATGTTTGAGCGATTTACAGAGCGCGCCCGCCAGGTAGTCGTCCTCGCCCAGGAAGAGGCACGCACGCTGAAGCACAACTACATCGGCACCGAGCACATCCTGCTCGGCTTGCTGCGTGAAGAGGAAGGGCTCGCAGCCCGCGTACTCGAGAGTCTCGACATCACGACAGAGCGCGTCCGCGCCCAGGTCGTTCGCATCGTCGGCTCCGGGGAAGAGGTCACCTCGGGTCAGATTCCATTTACCCCCCGCGCCAAGAAGGTGCTTGAGCTAGCTCTACGTGAAGCGCTGAGTCTTGGTCACAACTACATCGGCACCGAGCACATCCTGCTCGGCCTAGTGCGCGAGAACGAAGGCGTCGCGGCCCGCATCCTGCTCGACTTTGATGCCGACTCCGAGAAGATTCGCAACGAAGTCATCCGCATGCTCTCGGGCCCCGGTGGCCGTCGCCAGGGCAGCTCCGGACAGGGCAGCGGCAGCGCCACCGGCACCGGTTCAGGCGAAGGCAAGAAGTCGTCGAAGTTGCTTGACCAGTTTGGCCGCAACCTCACGCGGCTCGCGTCGGAGGGCAAGCTCGACCCTGTCGTCGGCCGCGAGACGGAGATCGAGCGGATCATGCAGATCCTTTCGCGCCGGACGAAGAACAACCCGGTCTTGATCGGTGAGCCGGGCGTAGGCAAAACGGCCGTCGTCGAAGGGCTCGCGCAGCGAATCATCAACTCCGACGTACCGCCGCTGCTCGCCGACAAGCAGATTTACACGCTCGATCTAGCAGCCCTTGTTGCCGGTTCGAAGTACCGCGGCGAGTTCGAGGAGCGGCTGAAGAAAGTGATGAAGGAGATCACTCAGCGCGGCGACATCATTCTCTTCATTGACGAGATCCACAACCTTGTCGGCGCCGGCGCCGCCGAGGGCGCGATCGACGCTGCCTCAATCCTCAAGCCCGCGTTGGCCCGAGGCGAGCTGCAGACGATCGGCGCGACGACGCTGGATGAGTACCGCAAGTACCTCGAGCGCGACAGCGCGCTGGAGCGTCGTTTCCAGAAGATCGTCGTTGACCAGCCAACGATCGAGGAGTCGGTTCAGATCCTTGAAGGGTTGCGTGACCGTTACGAGGAGCACCACAAGGTTGAAATCACCGATGAGGCTCTCCGCGCAGCCTGCGAGCTAGCCGACCGCTACATCGCCGACCGCCAGCTTCCCGACAAAGCGATCGATCTCGTCGATGAGGCCGCCTCACGGATGCGGATCAAGACGATGACCGCTCCTCCCGTCTACCGCGAGCTCGAAGACGACATCGAGCGCACGCGCCGCGAAAAAGAGACAGCGATCGAAGATCAAGAGTTTGAGAAGGCCGCCGCATTGCGCGACGACGAGCGCCAGCTAACGCAGAAGAAGCGTGAGCTCGAAGACGAGTGGCGCAGCGGCGAGGGAGAAGGTCCTAAGCCGAAGATCGGCGAGGAAGAGATCGCCGACATCGTTTCGATGTGGACCGGCATCCCGGTCTTCAAGCTGACCGAAGCTGAGACCGCCAAGCTTGTCCGCATGGAAGACGAGCTGCACAAGCGCGTCGTAGGCCAGGAGGCCGCCGTCGAGGTCGTTTCGAAGGCAATCCGTCGCTCACGCGCCGGCCTCAAAGACCCCAAGCGCCCAACCGGCTCTTTCATCTTCCTCGGCCCATCCGGCGTCGGCAAGACCGAACTAGCGCGCACGCTCGCTCAGTTCCTCTTCGGCGACGAAGACGCGATGACGCGGATCGACATGTCGGAGTACATGGAGAAGCACGCCGTCTCAAGGCTCGTTGGCTCTCCTCCCGGCTACATCGGTTACGACGAGGGCGGTCAGCTAACGGAGGCCGTTCGTCGCAAGCCGTACTGCGTACTGCTGCTCGACGAGATCGAGAAAGCTCACCCAGACGTCTTCAACATCCTCTTGCAGATCCTCGAAGACGGTCGCCTGACCGACTCCCAAGGTCGCACGGTTGACTTCCGTCACGCGATCGTGATCATGACCTCGAACATCGGCGCTCAAGAGATCGCACAGAACACGCCGCTCGGCTTTGCGATCTCCGAGGATGAGACCGGGATCAGCTACGACGACATGAAGGGCCGCATCATGGGCGAGCTGAAGAAGGTCTTCCGCCCTGAGTTCCTCAACCGGATCGACGACGTGATCGTCTTCCACAAGCTGCAGAAGGATCAGATCAAGACGATCGTCGAACTGCTGCTAGTGCGGATCCGCGAAACGCTTGCCGAGCGTGAGTTGCAGCTCGAGCTGACCGAAGAGGCGAAGGATCTCCTGGTCGAGAAGGGCTGGGATCCGGCGATGGGGGCGAGGCCGCTGCGCCGCGCGATCCAGCGCTACATCGAGGATCCGCTCGCTGACTTCGTTCTCCGCTCTGAGCTGACACCTGGCGGCACTGTGCTCGTCGAGGTTGCTCCGGAGGGCTCGGAGGAAGAGGTCTCGCTCACAGTGATTGAACCTCTGAAGGTGCCGGCCGCGGTTGGCGCGCCCGAGCAGACTCACGACGATGACGATGCGGATGCCGATCACGATGATCTCGCCGACGAGTCTGATGCTGAAACACCAGAGCTCGATGACGGGGAACCGTCGTGAGCGACGAGCCAGTCGTAATCAAGGTTCGTGATAACGGGCCTTACAAGGTGACCGGCCCGTTCGTTCTCGAGGACGCCGACGGCAGCCGCTACGAGGTTGGCGACCGGCCAATCGTGCTCTGTCGCTGCGGCCATTCGCAGAAGAAGCCGTTCTGCGATGGCGAGCACAATGGCGCCGAGTTCGACGCCTGCGAACGCGCTCCGCAAGACTGACTTAAGGGGGCGAAGCCGTCCCCTCTGGCGCCTAATCTCGCTAGGTGGCCCGCTCAACGTCAGTCTTCGTTTGCTCCTCCTGCGCTCACCAGGAGGCTAAGTGGCACGGCCAATGCCCCCAGTGCGAAGAGTGGAACACGCTGGCCGAGGAGCGTGCGCCGTCACGCGCCCAAGGGAAGCGCACAGCAGGCCCTCGCAGCGCCGCCAGTGGCCCCGTAGTGCTGCGCGAGCTGGCAAGCGACAGTACCCCGCGCCTAGCCACGGGAATAACTGAGCTTGATCGCCTGCTTGGCGGCGGCATCGTGCCCGGCTCGATGGTTCTGCTCGGAGGTGCTCCAGGAATCGGCAAGTCCACGCTGATCACGATGGCGCTCGGTCTGATGGCGGCTTCGGGGCGCAGCACGCTCTATATCTCTGGCGAGGAGTCGGCCGCTCAGATCCGGCTTCGGGCCGAGCGACTAGAGGCTGGCACCGCTCCCGGCGCGCTCGACGTTCCCGTTCTCGCCGAGACCGATCTCGACGCCGTGCTCGCTGTGATCGAAGCCGAGCGGCCCGACGTCTGTGTTGTCGATTCAGTCCAGACACTGGCCTGCGCCGAGCTCTCTGGCGCCGCCGGAACAGTCGGCCAGGTGCGCGAAGTCGCTTCGCGTCTGATCGAGGTGGCAAAAAGGACCGACACCGCAATCATGCTCGTCGGCCACGTCACGAAAGAAGGGTCGCTCGCCGGGCCGCGCGTGCTCGAGCACCTCGTTGATTGCGTGCTCCAGTTCGACGGCGAGCGCGAGCGAACCTACCGCACGCTGCGCGCGATCAAGAATCGCTTCGGCGCGACCAACGACGTCGGTGTCTTCGAGATGCGCGACGGCGGCCTCGTAGAAGTACTCGACGCCAGCGAGAGGTTTGTTAGCGAGGCGACGCGAGCGCCGGGCAGCGTCGTTCTGGCAGCGATGGAAGGTTCGCGGCCGCTGCTCGTGGAGGTGCAGGCACTCGTCAGCCCGAGCGAGATGGTTCCGCCCCGAAGGCTCTGCAGCGGCGTTGATCGCAACCGCCTTGCGCTTGTGCTCGCGGTGCTCGCTCGCCACGCAGGCGTCTCAACCGGAAGCGCCGACGTCTTCGTCAACGTCGTCGGCGGCGTCCGCGTAGACGAACCGGGGGCCGACCTGGCGATCGCGCTCGCGGTTGCCAGTGCGGCGAGCGGTTCGGCGCTTACCGCGCCGGGGGACAAGCCGCTTTGCGCGTTCGGCGAGCTTGGCCTGACCGGCGAGCTGCGCTCTGTCGCACACCAGCTGCGGCGCGAGCAGGAGGCGGAAAAGTTTGGCCTGACGGAACTGATCACACCGCAGCGCGTGGGGACACTTCGGGAGGCCTTAAAGCTCCCAAATATCGGCTCTCGGGACCTTTCTGCACGCAACGCGGCATAGCGCCAATCGTTAACAGCTCTGTTAGAATGTGCCACTATGGCGCGTCAATCAGGGGGAGATTCGGCTGACTCAGGTATGCGCCAAGAGACGCGGATTGTCCGTGCGCTGGAGATGGTTGCGCCGGGAACTGCGCTCCGCGAAGGGATCGACAACGTCGTTCATGCTCGCACCGGCGCACTGATCGTCGTCGGCGATCCTGAAGAGATCAGCTTCATGTTCTCGGGCGGTATCCGCCTCGACATCGACTACTCGCCTGCCTTCCTCTACCAAGTCGCGAAGATGGATGGCGCGATCATCCTGAACGCCAACGCGACCAAGATCGCGATGGCAAACGTCCAACTTCTGCCGGATCCAACGATCCTTTCGCTGGAGACCGGAACCCGCCACCGCACCGCCGAGCGCGTCAGCAAGCAGAGCGACTCGCTAGTCATCGCGGTTTCGCAGCGCCGCGAGATCGTCTCGCTTTACGTTGAGGGCGCTAAGTACATCCTCGAGGACATCCCGACCGTCCTCGCCAAGGCCAACCAGGCGCTGGCAACGCTCGACAAGTATCGGCTTCGTCTCGATCAGGTTTCAACTCGGCTAACTGCGCTCGAGTTCGAAGGTGGCGCGACGCTTCATGACGTACTCACCGTCCTTCAGCGTTCCGAGCTCGTCACGCGAATGGCAGCAGAGATCGAGAGCTACATCGTCGAACTCGGTGCCGAAGGCCGCCTGATTGAAATGCAGCTCGAAGAGACGCTTTACGGAACCGCTGCCGACAAGGCAGCGCTGGTCCACGACTACCTAGTTGATGACGGCGACGACAACTTCGCTCACGCGCTCGAACAGGTTGGCCGCATCGACCATCAGGACCTACTCGATTTCGGGCGGCTCTCGGAGCTGCTCGGCTACGACCGCAAGGTCAACACGATCGACCATCCGGTATCGCCGCGCGGCTACCGGATCCTCGGCTTTATCCCGCGGCTGCCTAAGCTGGTCGTCGCAAACATCGTCGCTGCCACTGGTGGACTCGAGGAGCTGCTCGCCGTCGGCGATGCGCAGCTCGAGAGCATCGAAGGAGTCGGCGAGATGCGTGCCAAGGAGATTCGCGAGGGCTTGCGTCGCTTGCAAGAGATCAACCTCGTTGATCGCCACATGCAGAGCTGAAGTACCCAATCGGTTGATAACGCGGCTTGGGAATGATTCCCACGTCGCTGAGGTAAGGAGAACATCATTACGCAAACAAATGAAGAGCTAATTGACGATCTCGAGATGCCCGTTCTGGAGCACATCGAGTTCGAGTGCGGCGACAACGTCGTCTACCCGCACCACGGCGCCGGCAAGGTGCTGAAGAAGGAATCGCGCAACATGCTGGGGGAGAAGCGGGTCTATCTGACGATTAAGATCCTGCACAACGACATGACCGTGATGGTGCCGTCGGAGAATGCTGCGATCGCCGGGCTCCGCCGCGTAATCGATCAGAAGACCGTCAAGAAGGTGCTTGCCGTCATTCAGGACGACGTTTCAGAGATGCCAAAGAACTGGAACCGTCGCTTCAAGCACAATCGCGACAAGATCAAGACCGGTGACATTTACGAGCTGACCGAGGTTGTCCGCAACCTCGCGATTCGCGAACACGAGAAGGGCCTCTCGACCGGCGAGAAGCAGATGTACACACGCGCCAAGAAGATTCTCTCGTCGGAGCTGATGTACGCGCTCGACATGGACGAGGAGCAGGCTGAGGAGCATCTCGACGGGCTGCTCGCAAAGTCGGCTGGAGTAAAGGCCTAAGCGGCCTTCTGCGATGTCGGCCAACGCGGTCGCGCTCGTCGTGGCCGCTGGGAGCGGTGAACGGCTTGGGGCGGGGGGTCCCAAGGCGTTCGCCGCACTGGCCGGCCGCCCGATGCTCGAATGGAGCATCGACGCTCTGCGCGGTGTCGCCGCGATCGAGCAGATCGTTGTAGCCCTGCCTGAGGGCTTTGAAGCGCCGCAGGGCACCGTCGGCGTCATTGGGGGAGCCACGCGCTCTCAGTCGGTCTTAAACGCCCTCGCAGCGGCAACCCCTGGCGCCGGGGTGGTCGTGGTTCACGATGCTGCCCGGCCGCTCGTCAGCGCGGCTTTGATTGAGGACTGCATTACTGCTTTGGACCAGGACGGCAGCTGGGACGCAGCGATTGCCGCGGCGCCGGTAAAGGACACCATTAAACGGTCCTCTGATGGGATTGGCGTGGTGGAGACGCCGCCTCGCTCAGAGCTGTGGGCCGTGCAGACGCCGCAGGTCTTCCGCCGCGAGGCGCTCGAGCAGGCACTTGCGAGCCCCGAGCACGAGCTTGCGGCCGCCAGCGACGACGCGATGCTGGTCGAGGCCACCGGTGGCCGCGTGCGGCTAGTGCTCTGCGAGAGCGAGAACTTCAAAGTTACGACCCAGGCCGACCTAACGCTCGCTGCGCAGCTGCTCGCCCAGCCGGCTGCTGCCGGAGGCTCCAATGTCTGAAACGCGAACCGGTTTCGGGGTTGATTCGCACCGCCTTGTGGCGGGACGCCCACTGATCCTCGGAGGGGTGCTGTTTGAGTCCGAGCTCGGTCTTGACGGTCACTCTGACGCCGATGTGCTCACCCATGCCGTGATCGATGCGCTGCTCGGGGCTGCCGGCCTCGGTGACATCGGTACTCATTTTCCAGATAGCGACGAGCGCTGGCGCGGCGCCGATTCGATCGATCTACTCAGCAAGGTCGCGGGCATGCTTGTTGGCGCTGGCTTTGACGTAATCAACGTTGACGCAACGGTGATAATTGAGCAGCCGAAGATTGGTCCGCAGCGCGAGGCAATAGTCGACCGACTTGCAGGTGCTCTGGGAGTTGACGTGTCACGCGTGAACGTCAAGGCGACGACAGCCGAGCAGATCGGCGCCTTCGGTCGTGGAGAAGGCGCCGGCGCATCAGCCGTTGCCACGCTGCGCACTTCCTAGCTGCTGGCGTAGATTGCCGCTGTGCGCCCGATTCAGATCTATGACACCCGCCGCGCGGCCTTGGTCACGCTCGAACCGCGCGATCCAGGCAAGGTTTCGATCTATGCCTGCGGACCAACCGTCTACGCCCGGATCCATGTTGGCAACGCGCGGCCTTTCGTTGTCTACTCGCTACTGAAGCGTTTTCTGGTGCATGAGGGTTACGACGTCACCTTCGTTGCCAACATCACCGACGTAAACGACAAGATCTACGACGCTGCCGGCGCCAGCGAGCCGCCGCAGCCAAGCGCGCTGCTGGCAAGTGAGATGGCCGCCGCCTACATCGCCGACACCGACGGCCTCGGGCTTGGCCGCCCCGATGCCGAGCCGCTCGCGACCGAGACGATCGGTCCGATCATCGACCTTATTGCCGCGCTTATAGAACGCGATGCTGCTTACGCGGCCCAAGGCGACGTCTATTTCCGCGTTCGCTCCGACGAGGCCTACGGCGAGCTTTCGCACCGTTCGCTCGACGCGCTCGATCAGGGCGAAGGCGGCGAGGGTGCGAATCTGAAGCAAGACCCGCTGGACTTTGCGCTCTGGAAGGCGCAGAAGCCCGGCGAGGACACGGCGTGGGACGCGCCCTGGGGCCGCGGCCGCCCCGGTTGGCACATCGAATGCTCGGCGATGGCCGAGGAGATTCTCGGCGTTGGCTTTGACATTCACGGTGGCGGCAATGATCTCGTCTTCCCACACCATGAGAACGAGGCCGCGCAGACGCGGATGGCGCGCGGAAGCGAGCTCGCTCAGATCTGGATGCACAACGGAATGCTGCAGCTCGATGGCGAGAAGATGGCCAAAAGTGTTGGAAACATCGAGTCTTTGGCCAGCGTTATTGAGCGCTGGGGGCGCGATGCCCTGGTCCTCTTTTTCGTGTCCGGGCATTACCGCCAGCCGCTGCTGCTCTCCGACCAGAGCTTGGAGCAGGCGCAGACCAGCGCGCGACGAATCCGCGCAGCAGCCGCGCTCCTTACCGACGGCCATTCGCCAGCCGAGCTTTCCGCCCACCGCGAGCAGTTCTTTGCTGCCCTAGCCGACGACTTCAACACACCACGGGCGCTGGCCGCGCTCTATGGCTGGCTCTCTGATGTTGCCGCTCACCCTGGGGCCGGGAACGACGACCTCGTTCAGATGCTGACCGTGCTTGGGCTCGAAACGCTGTTGGTGCCCGACGCGAGCGCCCCTGAGCCCGACGCGGCCGCACTTGAGCTGCTCGCTGCACGGGAAGTGGCACGGCAAGCGAAGGACTGGGAGCAGGCTGATTCGCTACGCGATCAGCTCGCCGCACTCGGCTGGGACGTGCGCGATGGTGACGATGGTGCGAAGCTCGTGGCACTGTGATCATCTACGGGCGCAATGCGGTTCACGAAGCGATGCGCGCAAACAGGCGGCGAATCAAGGAGCTGTGGGCAACCGACAGCGCGTCACGCGAGGACTGGCTCGATAAGGCCAGCCAGATAAAGCGTGTGAGTGCGGCGGAGATCGACAAGATCTGCGAAAGCCCGGGCAACCAAGGTGTCTGTGCCCGCATCGAGGGATACCACTACGTCAGCGCCGATGAGCTTCTAGCAAAGCCGGACCCGTTGATCATCGCGCTAGACGAGATCCAAGACCCACAGAACCTCGGCGCGATCTGCCGTACAGCAGAGTGCATCGGCGCAACCGGAGTGATCATTACTGAACGCCGCTCAGCTCATGTGACTCCTGCAGTCTGCAAGGCCTCGGCCGGCGCCGTTGAATGGCTCTCGATCGCCAAGGTCAACAACCTTTCAGAGTTCCTCGAAGACGCCAAGAGGGCGGGTGCCTGGTGTTACGGCGCCGATAGCGGCGACGAAGCAACCGATTACCTAACCCCCGATTACCGCGGCGGTGTTGTGCTGGTGCTGGGGTCGGAGGGCAGTGGGCTGAGGCCGCGGGTCGCTAGTTGTTGTGATGCGCTGATCAAGCTTCCGATGCTCGGCCAGCTTGATTCGCTAAACGCGAGCGCTGCGGCCTCAGCATTGATGTACGGCATCCTCCCGCGTCGCGCGTAGAACGCCCGTAACTACGGGCATTTCGCGCTTCTCAAGCGATTGATTCAGACCGTTCCTTGACAAGGTTCCATAACTGTGCGATAACTCCCGAACTTGAGGCTATACCTCAGGGTGAGAAATTAAACATTTGTAACGTTCGCAGTTGGCGCCAGGGGAGGAGTGCGCCACTGAGCTCGTCCGACTTTTCCCTAATGAAATAGGGGAGAAAGGATTGCTCGTGGCCCGTATTTCAGCTTCATCTCACGCTCAGCTAAAGGTCGATGATGGGTACCTAATCGCCCTCGCTAAGCAGGGAGACCCAGCCGCTTACGATCGGCTAGTCCGTCGTTATCACGGATTCGTCCGTTTGAAGGCGTCGTCCTACTTCATCGCCGGCGGTGACAGCGACGATCTGATGCAGGAGGGGTTGGTCGGCCTTTACAAGGCGATCCGCGACTACCGCACCGATCGGCAATCGAGCTTTCGCAACTTTGCCGAGCTCTGCATCACCCGGCAGATCATTACGGCCGTCAAAACTGCGACGCGCAACAAGCATGTGCCGCTCAACCAGTACGTCTCGTTCGCAACGACGCCAGCTGGCGCCAATGAAGGCGAGTCAACGCTGGAGGAGATGCTGCCCGGCTCAACGGTCCATGACCCCGCCAACCAGGTGATCTCATCGGAGGAGCTGCGCTCACTCGTTGATTGCCTCTCCTCAACGCTCTCGGAGCTTGAAGCGCGCGTCCTCGCGCTTTACCTCGATGGCCGCTCCTACGAGGAGATCGGCGGTCTCGTTGACTGCGATACCAAGACGGTTGATAACGCCCTCCAGCGCGTAAAGCGCAAGGTCGGCGGGCATCTCGATAGTCGCAACGTGACCGCCTAAAGGGAGCGCAACTACGCCGCACGGTTCGCGCAGCGTCAACCGGCGCTGCGATCGACGCGACGGCCTATCATTTAGAGCTGTGCCGAACGCCAAGCCCAACGCCACCGATGGCGACTTCAATCTTGGGCGCCGTGGCTTCCTCGCCGCTGGAGCCGGGGCATTTCTCTGCTCGATTGGCGGCCAGAACATCCTCGTCGAGCGCGCAGGCGACGCAGCTAAGGCCGACGCCGCCGCTGCTCGCGTCGCGAAACCTGCCGGCGCTAAGTCGCGGCCGTCGGCAGCCGCTCCCGGCGCAAGCCCAGTCGATCAACTGAAGTTCGAGACGCCGGTGCCAGCGCCCGGCGGGAGGGTCGTTGAGTATTGGATTGAAGCGACGGTCGCTCTTTGGGACATCTTGCCGACCCGGCCGCGACGCGATTACTGGCACGGAGTTCCGCTCGCTGGCCCGAGCGTCTTCAAAGCGTTTGTGTATCAGGAGATGACAGAGGGATTCGCATCACCGGCGGGCCCCGCCGCTATTCCCGGCCCGACTTTGGAATGCGAGGTCGGTGACGTGCTCAGGGTTCACGTGCGCAACGGCCTCCCCGACAAGTACGCCCAAGCGATCACGATGCACCCCCACGGCGTCCGCTATACGCCTGAATACGATGGTGCCTACCTGGGTGACTTCACGCGCGCAGGTGGCTACATCGGGCCTGGCGAGGAGTTCACGTATACGTGGGAGGCGCGCCCCGATTCGGTTGGCGTCTGGCCGTACCACGACCACGGCCCTAACCACACACTCAACTCAATGCGCGGACTCTTCGGCGGGATCATCGTTCACGCAGCTGGAGCGCCGCGACCTGACGTGTCTCAGATTCTCTTCATGCACTCGCTGGCGCCGCCAACTACCGGTTTGCGGCGTGTCTTCGAGTGTGTGAACGGTCGGGCCTACGCCGGCAATACGCCGACGATTCAGGCAAAGGTGGGCCAGGATGTTGCGATTCACGCGATCGGCATGGACGATGCCTTCCACGACTTTCACATCCACGGCCACCGCTGGCGCAAGGATGGCGGCACTGTCTCGACCGATAACCAGACAGTCGGCCCAGCCGAGACGATCACGGCGCGTTTTACAGAGGACAACCCGGGCCGCTGGCTCTACCACTGCCACGTGATGTCGCACCAAGACAATGGCATGGCTGGGTTTTACCTCGTCACGCCGTGAACAAACTGTGTAAGAATGATGATCGGCCGGAGACCACTGGCTGAACTAGGAGGAGAAAACTAGATGAAGACCTTGATCCGCACACTTGTATTTGCAGCCACAGCAGCACTGATGCTGCCGGCGCTCGCCAGCGCGGCCGACTATCCGCTGCCAGCCAACCCCGGGAAGCCTTCACCGCGTCCCGGCGGCTCAGCAACTCTCACCGTTTGTAAGAAGGGCGGCAAATACAAGACGATCCAGGCGGCCGTGACGGCAGCCCGGTCGGGCGACACGATCAAGATCTGTGACGGCACCTACCAAGAGGCCGCCACGACGACGCTGGCAGTTCAGATTGAAGGCGCCGCGAAGAACCGAATCAAGTTGATCGGCAACGTCAAGAACCCTTCGAAGGTTGTTATCGACGCCGCAGGCAAGCTTGACGGCATCATCATCAACGCGGCCAACGACGTCACGCTCCAGGGCATCACTGCGAAGAACTACTTCGGTAACGGCTTCTTCGCCGTCAACGTCAACGGTTACGTGATGGATCACCTGCGTGCCTACGGTGGCGCCAAGACCGGCGACAACTCTTATGGCCTTTACGCCTTTAACTCGATCGGCGGCACGATGACCAACGACGAGGCCTACTACAACACCGACGCTGGCTTCTACATCGGCCAGACGCCGGTACAGGTGAAGCCGAAGCGTTCGATCATCAAGAACATCAGCGCTTGGGGCAACGTGCTCGGTTGGTCAGGCACCAACATGCGCTACGTGACGATCACGAAGTCGCGCTTCTTCAATAACGGCACAGGCGTGGTTCCAAACGCACTCACGTCGGAGCTCTATCCGCCGGAAGAGGACAACGTCATCTCCGACAACGACATCTACTGGAACAACTACAACTACTACCGCGGCTCAGCCTTCCCGAAGGTCACCCCTGGTACAGGTGGTATTCCATACCCGGTCGGGATTGGCCTGCTGCTATTCGGCGGCCGCCGTCAGGTCGTCTCCAACAACCGCGTATTCGGTAACTGGGGAGCAGGCATTGGCCTAGTCGAGCAGCTGACGATGTCCCACTCGGGGACCGGCTACGACCACTCGCAGCCAGTTGGTGATCAGCCTTGGAAGCTCAAGGACAACCGCATCACCGGCAACATCATGGGCAACGGCGGTAAGGACCTCAACGCCCGCGACCTCGCCTATGACGGATCGGGCAGCGGCAACTGCTTCTCAGACAACAAGCTGAGCGGTGGCGTCGTTGCTACCACTCCGGCATTCACCCCGACCGCATTCCCGGCCTGCAACCCGGTCGGGCAGCCTGGTCCAGTCAACGTGTTCAACGGTCCAGCTCAGGACGAGGCCGTTAACTGGGCTCTCGCTCTAGCAATCTCCGGCGCGCCGGGGGGCACAATCGCCCGGGCGATCTCCCCGACCTACGGTGGCACGTCTCAGTTCCCGACGGCTCCCGACGGAGTTTGGACGCTCTGGAACGCAAAGGTCAAGACCCCGAAGGCACCGTGGTAAAGACCGCCGGATCGATAGCGCTGCTCGCAGCGCTTGGCGCATTGGCCGTTGCTGGACCCGCAGGTGCGGGCCCAGCGACGGGCCACGCCGCCGCTGCCAAGCCGAAGACGACCTTGGCGACGGTCTACGACCAAGGCTTCACTCCGCCGACGGTCAAGATCAAAGTCAACGGTTCGATCAAGTGGACTTGGGACAGCTTCAATACTGATTTCCACACCGTCACGCTGAACAGCGCGCCGAAAGGCGTTGGCATGTTTGGATCGAGCAAACGCTCCGTCAACTACAACTTCACGCACAAGTTCACGAAGATCGGCAAGTACGTGGTCTTCTGCACGCTCCACCCAGGTAATCAGCAGACGGTCATCGTCTCGAAGTAGTTTGCCGGTTCGGCGGTTAGCCGGCGAACGGCAACACGGCCAGCACGATCACTGCGTAGTGCGCGCCGGCCGCGCCGCTGACGAGCGAGTGGAAGATCTCGTGGTAGCCAAACGTCTCCGGCGCCGGGTCGGGGCGGCCTAGCGCGTAGATGATTCCGCCGGCGATGTAGAGCGCGCCCCCAAGCGCCAGGCCGGCAATTGGCAGCCATCCGAGCGCTTCGTAAATCTGCGGCGCTGCAGCGAATGCAACGAAGCTCAGGGCGACGTAGACCAGCACACTGAGCCACTTCGGTGCGTTAACCCAGAGCAGCGTTAGAACCACGCCGGCGAGTGCGCCTGCCCAGACAACGATCAGAATCGTCTCCGACAATGCACCATGGAGCACCAGCAAGGCAAAGGGAGTGAATGAGGCGGCGATAAAGACGAAGATCATTGAGTGGTCGAGCCGCCGCATCCAGGCCCGCGCCTTTGGTTGCCATGTGTGGCGGTGGTAGAGGGCGCTTACGCCAAAGAGGCCGCAGATCCCGGCGCCGTAGATGACCATCGCGACAATCTCGCGGGCACCGTTGGCAAGTGCGATCAGCACAATCCCTAGCGCTAGCGCAGTCCAGAACGAGTAGTAGTGAATTACGCCGCGGAAGCGTGGCTTTACGCGCGCAGCCAGCGCGGTCGCCTCGCCGCGCAGTCGCTCGACAGTTTCTCCAGCGTCGCTGCGTAGCTGCTCGATCTTCTTGACCACAGAGTGAGGGTAGAGACTCTGATGGCGGCTGTGTGGTTGACTACCATTTCAATCAGTTAAACAATCGGAAACGGAATTACTACATGCCTTTAGCTTCGTTTGGTTCGGGTGACGCGCTGCTCGTCGTCGTCGAGCTCTTCTTCTTCATCATCTGGATCTGGATCCTGATCTTCATTCTGACCGACCTTTTCCGCGATCACGAGATCTCGGGCTGGGCCAAAGCGTTCTGGGTTCTGTTCCTGATCATCATCCCGCCGATCGCCGCTCTGATCTACCTGATCGCCCGTGGCGGCGGCATGCGTGACCGCGCTATCGCAGCTCAGGCAGAGGCGCAGAAGCAGATGGATTCGTACGTACGCCAAACGGTCGGCGCCGGTTCAACCGCCGACGAGCTGGCAAAGCTCGCCGAGCTCCACAAGGCCGGTTCGCTTAGCGACTCCGACTATGAGGCAGCGAAGGCCAAGGTTCTGGCTTAGGCATTTCAGCAACTCCTCTGCACGGCGAGGGCCGGCCACTTGGTCGGCCCTCTCTGGTTCCGGGCCCGTGCTGTTGCTTCGCGCGTACCTGCTGCGGTAGGCTCACCTCATGGCTGAACCCGATAAGGCACACCAGGCAGCAGAGCAGCGCCTAAAAGCACAGTCGGCCTTCTGGCGAACATTTGGTGGCTTCGTCCTGATCTGGATCGTCTGCACGATCATCTGGGCTATTACGGGCGGAATGTTCTGGCCGATCTGGGTGATCTTCGGTACAGGCATCGCCACGCTGTTCATGGGTTGGAATGCTTTCGGCCCG
>CAIJLJ010000177.1 GCA_903821395.1 uncultured Solirubrobacterales bacterium
TACGACGACGGCCGCCTGAAAGCTCTCCGGTCAGCAGGTTTACGGACTCTCACCGCGCAGCTGAGCTGCAGCAACCTCAAGCGCCTGCGTGGCAGCGGCTGGATCATTGGCGACGATCGCCTTCGACTCCTCTGCGAACGACGACGAGCCCCAGCCAATAGCGCTCGCGCCAAGCTGCCAACCGGCTGCCGCCAGGGCCTCATCATCGAGCGCCCGGGCCTGAGCACAGATCGCGATCACGTCGGCCAGTTGACTCACAGACTCGAGGTCGCCTAGCGCCGCCAACTGAGCCAAACCGAGCGCGTAGAGACGGTCTCCAGCGAGGATGTTGAGGTCGGGATCACTCGCATCAAGCAACCGCGAGCTGCCGCCGTGGAGCAGGTATCCCTCGTAGACAGCCTCGACTACGACAGCGATCGCCTGCTCGCGCCCTGCTGAACGGGGACCAGATGCCGCGAGCGCCCCAAGTCCAGGACCGCCGCTTGGTTGCTCGGCGCCGTTTGCGCCGAGCAAAGCCTCAGCCAACAGGCCGCCGTCAGCGCTTAGTTGCGCCGCCACCGCGGCGAGCGCAAGATTCGTTTGCTCGTCGCTCACGCAACCTCAGCGAAGGCCGCCTTGGCGATCTCAATCGTCTGTTCAATCTGCTCAGGCGTATGCGCCAGCGATGGAAACCAGGTCTCAAATTGCGACGGTGGTGGATACACGCCACGAGCCAGCAGGGCGCAGCACCAGTTTCCATAGAGCTCAAGGTCGCAGCGCTGAGCCGAGGCGTAGTCAACGACGGGGTGTTCGCTAAAGAAGACCGTGCATAGGCCGGTTGTGTGAACGACGTCAACTGGAACCCCAGCCTCGCGAGCAGCGTCGCGCATACCTGAAGCGAGCGCCTCCGTGGTTGATTGAAGGCGAACGTACGCGGCGTCATCGAGCCGCCCCAGCGTCGCCAGGCCGGCGGCAACCGCCAGTGGATTTCCGCTCAGCGTCCCCGCTTGGTAGACGTCACCGGCTGGCGCGATCATCTCCATCAGTTCACGCGAGCCACCGTATGCCGCGGCCGGTAGACCGCCGCCGACGATCTTGCCGAGAACTGTGATGTCTGGGGTGACGCCGGTTAGTTCCTGCGCACCGCCCGAGGCAACGCGGAAGCCACTGATCACTTCGTCAAATACGAGCAGCGCGCCGTTAGCTGTAGCGCGATCGCGAAGTAGTTCGAGAAACCCGTCAGCTGGTGGCACTAGCCCCATATTGGCCGGGTACGGCTCGGCGAGGATCGCGGCAAACTCGTGCTCCTCGGTGGCGGCAATCAGCGCCTCCGGGTCATTCCAAGGGACGATTACCGTCGCCGCAGTTGCCGCGCCCGGTACACCCGGGCTGCTCGGAATCGCTGCGGTCGCTAGACCACTGCCGGCCTCAGCAAGCAATCCATCGAGGTGCCCGTGGTAGGCACCAGCGAACTTCAAAAGCTTCTCACGGCCGGTCGCTGCCCGAGCCAACCGAATCGCGCTCATCGCCGCTTCGGTACCGGAGCTCGTCATCCGGAGCATCTCGATACTGGCGATCCGGTGCGAGATCAGCTCAGCGATCTCGACCTCACCGGCAGTTGGCGCACCGTAGGTCGTACCGGCAGCTGCAGCCTCGGTGATCGCAGCGAGCACCTCGGGATCGGCGTGCCCGAGGATCAAAGGGCCCCAGGAGCAGACGTAGTCGATGTAGGTGTTGCCGTCTACATCGGTCAGCTCAGCGCCCTCACCGCGCTCGATGAAGATCGGGTCGCGGCCGATTGAGCGCATCGCGCGGACGGGAGAGTTGACACCGCCCGGCAGGTATTGGAGCGCCCGCGCGTATAGCTCAGCGGAGCGAGTGTCTCGCAGTGAGACGGTCACTAGAGTCCGCCGTACTCCCGCTCCCAGTTGCGGAAATCGTCGGTGAAGTAGAGCAACCGAATCTTCTTGAACTCAGTGCTCGAGTAAAGCGTCGCTCGTTCTTCGATTGGGAACTCGTCGGCAATCGCGTCGAGAATCGCGTCGCATTCTTCCTTCGAGCGCCCGTGGGCCATGGTGAAGATCTGGTACGGCCAGTCGGCGTAGGTCGGTCGCTCGTAGCAGTGCGAGATGCCGCGGTAAGCGGCCATCTGCGGCCCAATCTCGTCGATCTTGTCGGCCGGCACCTTCCAGACGCCCATCCCGTTGGCTGAGAAACCAGCGCGGCGGTGGTAGAGAATTCCGGCCACGCGGCGCAGCAGACCGCGCTCCTTCATCGCTTCCAAGTGAGCGAGTAGCTCATCGACGCTGATCCCAAGCTCCTCAGCAGCGCCGACCCACGGCTCTGTAACTACCGGCAGGTTGCCCTGCGTGGCTCGGATCACGGCGCGATCAAAGTCGTCGTAGTCCTGAGCTTGAAGATCTACCGGCTCCTCTACGACGCCGCGCTTAGCGAGCGTGTCGGTGTCGCCGCTCATCTCGAGGTCCATTCGGATCTTGAACAGCTTCAGCGTCGGTAGCTGGCGGATCGACTCAGCGCCAGTGAGGTCCTGCAGCACGTCAAGCGTTCCCTGCAGGCCCAGCTGCGAATCCTCTTCGACGGCCAACGTGAACCACATGTTGAACTCGTGGTTGCGCAGGTAGTTGTGCGAGACGCCGGGGTGCGAGTTGACGATCTTTGCCGCGCGCCACGGATGCTCCGGGTCAACCTTCGCAGCTACGAGCATCGATCCATAGCCAAGCGCGCGCGTGTCGTAAATCGGCGTGACCTGGCGGATAATTCGGTCCTTCAGTAGCCGTTCAACGCTCGCCAGCACCTCGTCTTCGCTGATCCCTGCCTCTAGAGCGATTGCTTCATAAGGACGCGCCGCTATCGGGAACGAGCCTTGCATCAGGTCGAGCAGCTTGCGATCAAGATCGCTCAGCTTGACTGCAGCGCCATCCTTGCGGCTGCGAATCTTCGGTGTTGCTGTTACGTCTTTTGAAGCCATCGGGCTGCGTCCTTCGCGTGGTAGGTGATGACGAAATCTGCTCCGGCGCGGCGGATCGAAGTTAGAAGCTCAAGAACAGCTACCTGCTCATCGAGTGCGCCAACTGCGGCCGCCGCTTTCACCATCGCATACTCGCCACTTACGTTGTACGCAGCTACCGGCGCTCCGGTTTGATCGGCAACGCGCCTAATCACATCGAGGTAAGGAATTGCTGGCTTAACCATCAGCGCGTCGGCGCCTTCTTCGAGGTCGAGCTGCGCCTCGCGCACGGCCTCACGAAGATTGGCTGGATCCATCTGGTAGCCACGCCTGTCGCCAAAGGACGGGGCGCCATCGGCGGCCTCGCGAAACGGGCCGTAGAAGGCGGAGGCAAACTTGGCGCTGTACGCGAGGATCGCGACGTCCGAGAAGCCGGCGTCGTCGAGCGCAGCTCGAATGAAACCCACCCGACCATCCATCATGTCGCTAGGCGCGATCACGTCGGCGCCAGCGGCCGCCTGGCTGACAGCGGTCTTCGCCAGCAGCTCCAGCGCCGCGTCGTTATCGACTTCGCGAGAATCATTGAGCGGCCCGCAGTGGCCGTGGTCGGTGTACTCGCATAGGCAGCAATCGGCGATCAAGACGAGGTCCGGGTGAGCAGCCTTGATTGCGCTAATCGCCTGTTGCACAGCGCCCTCCGGATCCCAGGCACCAGAACCTTCAGCATCCTTCGTGGCCGGGATGCCAAAGAACAGCATCGCGGGAATCCCAAGTGCCAAGCACTCGGCGGCCTCCGAGAGTGCGCCGCTAACCGGCTGACGGCTAACCCCAGGCATCGAATCGATCGGCTGCGGCGCGTCAAGGCCCGCTTCAACAAAGATCGGCAGCACCAGATCGCCTGCATCAAGGCGTGTCTCGCGCACCAGCTCACGCAGCGCCGGGGTTCGGCGCAGGCGCCGCATTCGGGTCAGCGGAAAGGCCATCGCCGTCAATGGTAGGGACGGCGCTCTCACTGGGCGGGAGCGAAGCTGCGAAAGTCTTGCCTGATGGCACCAGATCAAGCAACTATCTGCTTCATTGGAGACCTCGTTGGCAGCTGCGGACGGCGCACGCTGCTTGCGCTGCTGCCATCAATCCGTGAGCGCTACGAACCAACATTCGTAGTCGTCAACGGCGAGAACGTTGCCGGCGGCCTTGGGATCACACCGAAGATTGCTGACGAACTCTTCGAAGCGGGGGTCGACGTGATCACGCTCGGCAACCACTCCTATCGCCGCTCCGAGATCGTCCCCTATCTCGACGAGCACGACCCGATTCTGCGCCCAGCCAATTATCTGCGCTCGCAGCCCGGCCACGGCCACTGCATTGTCGAGAAAGAGGGCGTCAAGCTTGGCGTCGTCAATCTCTCCGGCAATCTCTTCCTCGACCCCGCTCACCCCGCCTTCCAAGCCGCCGACAGCGCGGTCGAAGAGTTGCTGAAGGCTGGCGCCGACCAGATCCTTGTAGACATGCACGCCGAAGCGACGAGCGAGAAGGTCGCGCTCGGTTGGTATCTCGACGGGCAGGTCAGCGCCGTCGTCGGAACGCACACCCACATCCCAACCGCCGACGCACGGGTGCTGCCCGGCGGAACCGCCTACATCACCGACGTTGGCATGACCGGCGCGCGCGGAGGCGTAATTGGAGTCAAACGTGAGCAAGCCGTCGGTTCACTGGTCTCCGGAATGCGCGTTCAGTTCGAGCCTTCAGAAGACGACCCGTGGCTCAACGGCGTAGTCATCCGCTGCCGGGGCCCGCGGCATGCGGAGTCGATCGAGCAACTCCTACTGGCCGCTCCGGCCGCCCCTCGCGAAGTCCAGTAAGCGCAGGACGCCCGAGGAAGGCGATCAGCGCGAGTGGGATCACCCAGGCTAGGTAGAGGTAGAACCAGTAGGTCGCGGAAAGCTGAACGGCGGCCATGATCGCGCCGGCCATCGCGGCGAGAGTGATGATGTTTCGCCGCCGCGGGATGAAGAAGGCTGCCAGCGCCAGTAACACTGTCGCCGCCTGAACAACCTTCTGTGCCGTACGCCAACCGCCGCCGTAGAAGCCCCAGACCGAGAACGGCGCGTCGCGCCCGAACTGATAACCGAGCGTGTGATCCCAGAATGTCCGCAGGTCGGTATGCGGTGCGAAAATCGCGACTGTCGCGGCGAGCACGACAACGACTCCGAGCACGTAGCCAGCTAGCCGCTTCAAACGGGTGGAACGCGGCAGCGCCGAATCCCAGAGCCCATCACCGGCAAACAACGGCAGCAGCGCCAGCGGTGCGAACTTCGTCAGGCCGGCAGCGAAACTGAAGGCGCCGCGCATTACCGGCTGACGATGAAGCCAAATCGCAGCCAACACGAGAGCGGCCGGAATCGCATCGTTGCTGCCGGAGTTGGTCACATAGATCGTGAACGGAAAAGCCAGCCAGGCGTAGGCGAGTACTACTCCCAGCGCGTTGTCACGCAGCTTGCGGCCGATTAGGAACAGCAAAGCGGTGCAGGCGATGTCCGCAAATCCCGCGGCAGCGTGAGCGGCAGGGAGGTCATCCCAATGCCCTTGCCAAGGCCAGATCCACTCGAATGGAACGTAGAACAGGTAGAGCAGCGGGCCGTAGGTGTCGCCGCTGCCGTTGTCGAACGGAAAGGCGCCGTACAGCTGCCTGCCATGGCTTAGCTTGTCGGCGCCAATGACGCCGGCGTAACCGACGTCAATGACGTTCCCGTCAACGATGTTGAGGCCAACCCGAAACCCGATCAGAAACAGCCCGATCACGGCCAACCAACGCCATGGGACCAGCAGCCGCAGCGGCGGCGGCCTCGATTCCGGCCGCAGCCCGATCACCAACAGACGGATCACCAACCAGGCGAGCAGAGCGCTGCTGATCGGGACAGAGATGCCGAGGTTCGCGTCGTTAAAGAAGGCAAGCGAA
>CAIJLJ010000178.1 GCA_903821395.1 uncultured Solirubrobacterales bacterium
GGTCTTGTAGCCGACCGCTTTGCCGTATCGAGCCCCGGCCTTCTTGCCTGCGACCGTCCCGGCCGCGGCGCCGGCAGCGGTCCCTGCCTGCGCTCCTGCGGTGTAGATGGCTTGGTAACCGGATGCGCCGGGCTGGTAGTTGTCTGATTCGTGGTTGCTGCCTAGGAAGTAGCCGCCAACTGCGAGCGCAATAGCGACGACTGCCGCGCCGCCCCACCAGAGACCAGAAGGGCTATTGCTCGAGCCGCCGCCGGGCTGCGAGCCGGGCGCACTCCAAGCTGGTTGATCTGTAGTTCCGGGAGTCTGAGGTGGTACGGGTGGTCCGCCAGCGTCCATGTGAATCGCCTCCGATTGGGTTTCTAATTAATCGAAACCTAAACAACGGCTTAGACGGACGTGAAAAAACTTAGTTAATGAGAGCGGCCCAGCTCGTTGCGCCGGTCAGGAAGCGTCGACGATTGCGGAACGCTCTGAGCTGCCGACGCCGCGCGGGCAGCTGCCGCGTTGGCAACAGCGCGATTGCGAGCCTGAGCCACTGTGACCTTGCCTAGCAGCGCCCATGTCGTTGCGCCGAGCTGGCCGTCGGCGAGCAGCTTGTGGGTCGTTTGGAACGCCTTAACGGCCGTCACGGTCGCAGTGTCGAATATTCCAGTTGCTTTCAGTCCGGCGGCTCCAGCCGAAGCGAGTAGCTCCTGCGCCCGAACGACGGGATCTCCCTTAGCTCCACGCTTCAGCAGCGGCCAGCCGGGATCTGGCGGCACCACGACTGGACCGAGCTTCGCGCCAAGCGCTGCCCAGAGCTTCGTAGACGTCGTTGACCATTCCCACCAGCTAAGACCTGGCGCGCGGTACCCGGCGGCAAGGCCACGGAATGTCGTCAGCTCGGCCGCTGAAGGGGTTTGGTAGGTCTGCCCGATCGGGTGAATCGGCCGGCCGTAGATCCGATTCTGGCGCCAGGTGTGAACCATCGCGGTCGTTACGGAGTCGCCGATGTCCCTCCAGTAGACCTGCGGCATGTTGACCTCTGCGCCACCGCTGCCGAGGAAGATTGAGTAAGGAAGCGAGGGGTGGTAGTCAACGTAAGGGAAGCTCGTAAACCCGATCGAGAATGATTTCCCAACCTGCTTGCGTAGGGCTTTCATGTAGATCGCAGCGGCTTTGTATCGACCCTCGTAGGTGGTCTCGGCGTCAATGATTAGGCAGTCAGCGCCTGCAGCTTTCGCTGACGCTCCCGCGGTTGCCTCTGCCGTCGGCGAGGAGCCGTAAACGAATTGCCAACCACACACGCGCAGGCCAGCGGCATGGAGCGCGGTTACTAGCGGCTTAGTGAACTGCTGCCAAGATCCGCCGCCATCGGCCGACTTGATGTAGACCGCTGTGAGCTTCGCGGTCTTCGCACGAGCAATGATCCGCGCGACGTTTCCCGCCTCTGTGTGGGGCATGTTCCAAATCCACATCGATTGCCCTGTGAACGCGGTGTTGATCTTCGCGGCGCTTGCAGGCTGCACGGACGCAAACCCGATCGTTAGCGATGCGAGCAGGGCGAGACTCAGCGCGGCTCGATTCCCACGCGTGGACAGCGAAGTCATGCAACAAACGGTAGAGCCCTTCCGGCGCTTTAGCGCCGGTTGCACCGCTTCACCCAGCTAGCTGCTTACTATTCCCTGACGGTCAGAAGCTGCAAGCGAATCAGAACGGTCAGAGGTTTTATGAGCGATATCGAGCAACTCATCTCAACTGCCAGGACGTTGAGCGGTGACGAGAGCATCGGCGCGGCTGGCATCTTCGCGCTTAAAGATCAGTACCTCAAGCTCGTTGGCTGGTCAACCGTGGGCGGGCTAGCTGGCAGCGCGGTAGCAGGCGAGCTCGGTGACGTTGCCGGCAGTGTCGGCGGAATGCACGCACAACGCAATGACGCAGCGCAGAAGGCGGGCTTTGACGGCTACCGGGTACTCGTGGCGGTAGGGGATTCGCAAATCCACCTGTTCGATTGGCTCACCAACGAAGGTGCCTCAAAGCTCTACTTCTCGATCGATCGCGCCTCGGTCGAGGTATCGATCAAGAAGTTCGGCATGAGCCGCCGGGTCTACATCAAGAATCTGACGAGCGGCGAGACACTCGGGCTCCAAGGCAACGTCTCGCCAATCTCTTCCGTCTCGAACGGCGACAAGACGGTATTCAAGGCCCTAAAGCCGTAGGCCAAATCGCGCCCACGGTAGGTAAGCGCGTGGGCGCGCCGCGACCGACGGCTAGAGCCATAAGCTCGCCGCCGGTCGCGTTGGCGCAACCAGAGCGCGTAGCCGTTAATAGGTGCTACTTATCATTTGCCGCAGCGCAGCTGGAACTGCACCACAGTTGGGTTCTTGGCCCGCTTGAGCGTCATCCTCACGCTGGCAGCGTTCTTGCCCTTAGCCGTCATCTTCACGTCCACCAATGAGCGGTCTTTCCACTTCGGCGCCTTGTGGTCGGCAGGGAACTCTTGGACGGTGTAGGAAAGCTTGCCCTTCCTCACCATCCCTGCAGGGCAGTTGCGCTTGTCGGTGCGCGTGACGTTCTTCTTCACCACGTACTCGCGGGCGAGAAATGCCTTGCCCTTCTTTTTGTCGACGCTGTCGATCGTCTTGTCGCGAATCCGCACTGGGGCTGCGGTTGCAGGCTTAGTTGAGGCCGTCGACGCGGTGACGCCCGCCGCGTTGAAACACGCGATGGCGGCCTGCCAGTTCCCATTGCCCCCAAAGTTTGTTACATCCGCGCCGCCGGATCCGTACGTCTGTGTGGAATTACTGCCGTTCTGTGTGGTGTAGAAGTACTCCTCCGGAGTGAGGTCTGCGTCACCCCCGTCGCCAGTTTGCCAACCGACGTTGTTGTTGCCGCTTGTGTTGTCCGAGCCCATGTTGGGGGCGTAGCCGTTGGTCAGCGCGTACCACGGGCCATCGTTTATGTACGCCTGCCCGTCGAGGCTCCAAGAGAGCCCCGGAGATCCCCCGGGGGCATTGTTGGAGCAACTGATCGCCTGCGACTGAGTCGCGCCCCCGCCGATCGAAATCCAACCAGTCACCGACTGCATGCAGTAGTAACCAAGCTCGAAGGAGACCCCTAACCCGGCACTTGACCATGTCGCCTCTGCGCCGCTGCAGGTGCCGGAACCATTATCGCCCCAGTCGTCCGAGTTGGCAGATGCGCTGGTTGCACCTACCGCAAGAGCGGCAACCGCTAACGGAAGCGCGGCGAGGGCAGCGCGATTACGAATACGTGTCATGAGTTATTGCTCCTTATCGCTTGCCGCAGCGCATCTGAAACTGCACCACTGTTGGGTTCTTGGCCCGCTTCAGCGTCATCTTCACGCTCCCGGCGTTCTTGCCCTTGTTCGTCATCTTCACGTCCACCAGCGAACGGTTCTTCCACGAAAACTTGTTGTTGGCTGGGAACTCCTGCACGGTGTAGGCGAGCTTGCCCCTCCGCACCAGTCCTGCAGGGCAGGTACGGGTATCGGTGCGCGTGACGTTCTTCGTCAGCGCGTACTCGCGAGCCAGAAATGCCCTGCCCTTCTTCTTGTCCGCGGAGTCGATTGTCCGATCGCGAGCTCGCGGAGCGGAAGCCTTTGCCACCTGGACGGACGGGAACGCGAACCGCTGGCTCGACGGCCCCGTTCGCCTGCCTTGGGTTTGGGTGAAATTACCCTGCCCGTTTTTACACGCAAGCGCAGTCTGCCACCCGCCGTTGCCGCCCCAGTTCGTCACTGCGGCGCCAGCGGATCCGTACACGTCACTGGAATTGCTCCCAGAATAATCCATACCGCCCCAAGTCTCTGAACTGAGGTCAGCGTCCCCGCCGTTGCCAGTCTGCCAGCCAACTGGCGCGGACACAGAATCATCTCCGGGATTAGTATCGCTGGCGTTAATTACCGCCAGCGCGTACCACGGACCAGCGTTCACATAGGCCTGCCCATCAACGCTCCACGACAGCCCTGACGCGCTGTCGTTGTTGGCGCAGCTGATCGCCTGCTCCTGCGTTGCACCCCCGTTGATCGTGATCCAGCCAGTTACTGACTGCATGCAGTAGGTACCGAGTTCTACTCCCGCCTGAGAAGGGTTCAAGGCTGACTGCCACGCATTACAAGCGCCTGAACCGTTGTCGCCCCACTGGTATGAGTTGGCCGATGCGCTTGCCGCACCAATCGCGAGGGCGGCGGCTGCGAGCGGGACGGCAGCAAGTGCCGCACGATTACGAATACGTGTCATCAGGTAGGGCTCCTTATGCATCGGCGTAGTGCAGGCGAGCCAGCACTACGGGTGGGTTGGATCCGTTGGACTGCATACGGAAACAATACAAGGTTTGGATCACAGGTGCGCCGGTTCGCGAAGCGGCTCCGGGCTAGCGTCACTAATCGCTAAGTTGGCTCGGTGGTGGAAACCCTCGCGACGTGAAGCTGGCGATCGAGCAGTTGTTTCTCAGCGCTTGCGGGATGCCGGAGGAGGGACTCGAACCCCCGACACGCGGATTCAAAAACGGACTCTAGATTGGCCAACGGATCACCTAGAGGCGTCGCAACATCTTCGAAGAAATCAGCTAGTTGTCCCTAGCGGGTGCCGCAGCAGGGGTGTTGCAGTGTTGGTGCTAGCTGGCGCAGCCTTTGTACTTGAGGTACGTGACGATTTGGGCGAGTGGTTCCGTGACTCCGGCTATGTTGAATGTGAAGCAGCCGGTCGCGCCACTCAAGTCACTTTGGCCGAACGTGATGAGATTGCTCAGGTTCGCGTTGGTCAGGTTTGCGTTGGAAAGAGAAACGTGAAATATATACGCGCCGGTCAGGTTCGCGCCGGTCAGGTTCGCGCCAACGAAAGCCGACCAGACTATGTACGCGCCGGTCAGGTTCGCGTTGGTCAGGTTTGTGTGCTGATTAGCCATGCCCAGCAGAGTCGCCTTGATCAGAATCGCGTTGGTCAGGTCCGCGTAGGTCACGTCCGCGTAGGCCAGCTTCGCGTTCCTCAGGTCCGCGTTGGCGAGGTTCGCGCTGGTCAGGTCCGCGGCAGTGAGCGTCGCGCTGTCGAGGTTCGAAAAGGAGAGGTTCGCTCCGGACAGCTTCGCGTTCCTTAGGTCCCTGTGCGAGAGGTCGAGATAACTCAGATCCTGCCCAGGGCAATTAGGTAGGCACGCCGTTCGTTGCGAAGCACTCTCAGGCCCATCGAGCGCCCTAGCTACAGCAGTCCCAGCCATCAAAGCAGCTACGACAACAGATACCGCGACTGTCATCGCAAATGAACGCATCTCGGAAGAGTACCGATCGAATCGAAACGTGAGCCGGGTTAGCGCGCCCGGCCCGCCGTCCCGATCTTTGCTGTGGCCACTTTGTGGCCACCCCCGCAAATCTGACGCGGCCAGCGAGCTCTCGATCGCTTGATTTTCAGTCTTTGCGGGATGCCGGAGGAGGGACTCGAACCCCCGACACGCGGATTATGATTCCGCTGCTCTAACCAGCTGAGCTACTCCGGCGGGAGGCGATGATCGTACCGAATGGGCGGCGATTCGCTTCGGTCGCCCTAGTAGCGTTACGGCGTGCAGCTATCGAGCGAAGCGATCCAGTGGCGACTGAGGGCGACCACGTTCCTTTCAAGCTTCGATCGCTTCGCGATCCCGCCGCTCCTAGTTCCGATCAGCCACGCATTCGGAGTTCCGTTGGGGACAGCTGCGCTCGTTGCCAGCGCCTACTTCATCGCGTACGGGGTCAGCCAGCCGTTCTGGGGTGCTCTTTCGGACCGCGTTGGCCGCGTAAAGGTGATTCGTTTCGCGATTGTCGCGGGAGCGGTCTGCTGCATCGTCGCGGCGGTTGCGCCGAGTTTCACCGTGCTGCTTGTGTCGCGCACCATTAGCGGGCTGCTATTCGCCGCGATCGTCCCGACGGTCGTCACATACATCGGCGACACCGTTGACGTCGAGCACCGGCAACACGCGTTGACGCTGACGATCGCCTCCGCCTCTGCCGGTATCGCGGTCGCGACGATCGTTGGTGGGCTCTGCGCTCAGCTGATCAGTTGGCGAGCCGCCTTCTTGGCAACCTCGATCCTCGCTTTCGTGCTTTCGCTTGCTTTGACGCGTATTCCCGAGCCGGAGCGTGTTCCGTCGCCGCACACCTACCTGCGTCTCGCGATCAACGCGATCAAAAAGGGGTGGGTCGTGGTTGTCCTCGTGATCGGCTTCATCGAGGGCGCTGTGATCCTTGGCTCATTGACATTCGTGTCGGCCTCGCTCCAGAAGCAGGGGGTTGGCGCCGCGGTCGCGGGGGCGGCAGCCGCCGGCTTCGGTATCGCGAACGTCTGCTGCGTACCGGTCGTCACGCGGGCAATCAAACGGATCGCCTCACCGTTGATGATCACGATCGGTTCTTTCCTCGCAGCGGCGGGCTTGCTGCTGGCGGCTGCCGACACGCTTGTCGCGACGGCGATCCTCGCTGCGATCGGTCTCGGCGCCGGATTCGGCTTCCTTCACCCGACGATGCAGCTCTGGGCGACGCAGGTCAACGCTCAGGCTCGCGCAGTGACCGTTTCATTCTTCGCTGGGTCGGTCTTCGTCGGCGGCGCCGTTGCCAGCGCGGGCGCTGCTCCTCTTGCGAACGGAGGGCACTTCAGTGCGATCTTCTTCGTCGCGGCCGTGCTGGCGGTCCTACTGGCGACGGTTGCAGCCTGGCTTAGGGCGCGCTACGTCCGTGCAGTTCAAGGCGACCCTGCTGCAGGCGGCGCGCCCGCGGTTTCGCTCTAGCTGTCAAGCGCCTACGGCCGGGCTACTCGTCGGACGGCTGCGGCCTCCACCAGAGCGCCTGGGGCTTGCCGCAGGCGCGGTTCACTGCGACGCCAATAATCGTGACGAAGAGCACGCCAGCGAAGACTGAAAGCCAGTCAACCGGGCTTTTAAGAAGGCCTGCGGCGATTATCATTGCCGTCGCGACGGCAGGCACGTGGAGCGCCCGTAAGAGCATGATTCCCGCGACCCCTATCGCCACCGCAATGACGAGCGCGCCCGCGCGGTCCCAGCTCAGATTCGCTAGGTCAGGCTGGACGTCGATCAGGCCAAAAACAGCGAGCCCGATGACCCCAGCCATGATCGTGACTGCGGTCGCATAGAGAATGTTCCTCGGATGAGCCTGGTCTGATAGCGGAAAGGCGACGATGATAAAGATGGTTGGACCGATCGATGGCACGACGAACGGCTCTCTTGCGATGACTGCGAATGCGCAGAGAATTGCGGTCAGCACGGTGGCAAAGACGAGGATGTAAAGCGAGCCTGAGCGGTACGGCACACTGAGGTCGTTGATTCGTGCTCGGCGCGGCAGGATGTCGGAGATGTTGGCGTAAGTTCGGGGCACCAATCTAACCCTACCCCGGCTATGGTCTCGGGCGTGAGTAGCCCAAAGAAGATCGATTGTGAGCAAGACGCGGCGATCGTTGTCGAGGGCCTAGAGCGGATCTATCCGGGTGGTTTGAGGGCGGTCGATGGGGTAGACCTTGCGGTCGCGTCAGGCGAGATCTACGGCTTTCTCGGGCCAAACGGCGCCGGGAAATCGACCACGGTGCGGATCCTGACAACGTTGCTGCGCCCGACCGGCGGCCGTGCAAGCGTCGCTGGCTACGACGTCGTCGAGCAGGCATCGCAGGTGCGTCGCTCTATCGGTGTCGCTCTGCAGGAGGCCGCGCTCGACCCGCTCATGACAGGCCGCGAGCTGCTCCAACTCCAAGGCGCACTGCATGGCCTGCGGCGCGCCGAGTCAAAGCTGCGCGCAGAGGAGCTCCTTGTCCGCGTTGACCTAGTCCCGGCCTCTGACCGCTTGCTCAACACTTATTCGGGAGGCATGCGTCGCCGCCTTGACCTCGCGATGGCGCTCGTGCATCGGCCGAGTGTTCTGTTCCTCGACGAGCCGACGACCGGCCTAGATCCCGTCAGCCGCACTTCGCTCTGGACGGAACTTCGCTCGCTCAACGATGAGGGCACGACAATCTTCTTGACGACCCAATACCTCGAGGAGGCCGAGCAGCTCGCCGACCGCGTCGGGATCATTGACCACGGGAAGATCGTCGCCGAGGGGACGCCACAAGAGCTTGGGCGGCTGGTTGGCGAGCCAGGCCTTTACGTAAAACTGATCGACCAGACGCAGAGCGACCGTGCGCGTGAGCTGTTGACCGTGCACGGAGCAGTTAGCGACCGCGCCGCCGGCGGACTGACGATCCGCACTGGCCTCGGCGCCCGCGCGATCGCGCCGATCGTGCGAACACTCGATGAAGCGCAGATCGAAGTTGACGCAGTCGAAGTTGAAGAGCCGACGCTTGACGACGTCTTCCTCGCCGTCACCGGGCACCGTGCGGAAGAGGCAGCCGAGGACGATCCCGCGTGAGCACATTTGCGCTGGAGCGCGACCTCGCTACTCAGGGCCGCGTGATTACGGCGCTAGCGGAGCGGGCACTGCGGGTGCAGCTGCGACGCGCCCAGTTTCTGCTCCCGTCGTTTTTGCTGCCGCTGCTGCTGCTCGCGGTTATCGCCAGCGGCACGTCGGCTGCGCAGCAACTCCCTGGCTTTCCGTCTACCGGTTCCTACGTCGGCTTCGTCGTCTCCGGCACGATCATGCAGGGCACGCTGCTGGCCGGGCTGACCGCCGGGATCGCGCTCGCCGGAGATATCGAAGGTGGGTTCTTCGATCGCCTTCTGTCAGCACCAGTTCACCGCGCCAGCATCGTGCTCGGCCGCGTGCTCGGCACGGCGCTGATCGGGATCGCGCAAGCGGTGCTCTTTCTCACAGTTGCGATCGTGATCGGAGCTGACTTCAGCGGTGGGGCGGTCGGTATAGCGCTGACGATTCTGCTCGCCGCGCTCAGCGCTTCGGCTGCGGCAGGGCTTGGCGCGACGATCGCGCTGAGGACAGGCTCACTGTCGCTAATGCAGAACCTTTTCCCGTTCGTCTTCGTTTTACTTTTCACTGCGCCCGCGTTCTTCCCGCGCGCGCTCCTGAACCCCGTGCTTGAGACGATTTCGGTTGTCAACCCGCTCAGCTATGTCGTCGAGGGGATGCGCGCGGCGCTCTTCAATAGCCCGGCTCTTGGGAGCGTCTGGGCCGGCTTTGCGGCCGGGATTGGATCGGTCATTCTCACCTGCTGCCTTGCGGTCTGGGCGATGCGATCGAGGGTTCGCGCGTGAGCACTCGCGGAGCCGTTTACGCAGGCGGAGTTGGTTTCGCGCTATGGCGCAGGTCGCTGCTGGAGCTAGCGCGCGTGCGAGGCGGCCTGCTGCCGACGACGGTCGCCCCGCTGATCTTCCTGCTCGGCAGCTTGGGGCAGTTCGGTCGCCTCGATCAACTTGTCGGCTTCCCAACTACCTCATACATCGCCTGGCTAATGCCTCTTTCGTGCTTGCAGGCTGCTGGCTTTGCGGGTGGTGCCACGGGAGCAAACTTGGCACGCGACATCGAGGCCGGCTGGTTTGACCGGCTGCTCAGTTCACCGGCGCCACGGCCACTGCTGATTCTCGGCCCGGTGATGGCAGCGATGACGCGCTGCCTCATCCCGGTAACGGTGATTCTGATCGTTGGGCTGCTGATCGGCCCTGGCCTGACGGGCGGGGCCTTCGGTCTGCTGATGCTCTATCTGGCGGCCGTTTCATTCAGCGTGGTCGCCTCGCTGTGGGGAATCACGCTTGCGCTCCGAGCTCGCAGCCAGCAGGTCGGGCCGCTAATCCAGAACGGTGTGTTCGTCGCCGTATTTCTCTCGACCGCGTACACGCCGCTGCCGTTCTTGAAGGGCTGGCTTGCTGTTGCGGCGCCCTACAACCCGGTCACGTACGTGCTGCAGATGGGCCGCCAAGCGACGGTCTCCGGGATTGAGGTGAGCTGGGCGCACACTTGGCCTGGTCTCCTCGCCCTCGCCGGCATGATTCTTTTCTTCGGACTTTTGGCGCTGCGTCAGCTGCGCCGCGTAGATCTTTAGCACTCCGCGGAAGTAGGCTTGCGCAGTGCCTCTCGACCAGTCAACGCTGCTCGCCGCAGTGCCCAACGTCTCCGACGGCTCCCACCTAGCTGAGCTCGCCGAAGTAGGTGAAGCTTTCAAGCGCCGTGGATCCGTTCAGCTGCTGGGGGAGCCGCACAGTGACTCTGACCACGGTCGCACCGTTTTCACGCTCGCTGGCGAACCGAGGAGTCTCGCTGCGTCGCTCGTTGACGGCGCGCGCGCAGCGCTTGAGAACTTCGACCTGCGCTCGCACTTGGGTTCGCACCCCAACGTCGGAGTGGTGGACGTAGTTCCGGTCGTCTTTCTCGATGAGGCGCGTCGTGGCGCTGCGATCGCCGAAGCGCTCGTCACCGCCGACGGCCTAGCTGACGAACTAGGACTGCCGGTTTTTCTCTACGGTTCGCTCGCCGAGGGCCGCACGCGCGCAGA
>CAIJLJ010000179.1 GCA_903821395.1 uncultured Solirubrobacterales bacterium
GGCCTTTATGTCGATCGCGACGAAGGCCGCGGCCTTCGGTGTGATCATCCGTCTCTTTGACGTTGCGCTGCGCCCGGCAGTAGAGGCATGGCGGCCGATCTGGATTGCGATCGCGCTGATCACGATGGTCGTCGGCAACGTTGGTGCGCTGCGCCAGTCGTCGATGAAGCGAATGCTTGCCTACTCCTCGATCGCGCAGGCCGGCTACGTGCTCGTTGGGTTCGTGCTCGTAAGCAACCTTGGCGTGCAGGCAATCTGCTCCTACCTCGTGCTCTACAGCTTCGGCAACCTCGCGGCATTTGCCGTCGTAATCGCGCGTGAACGCGAAACCTCGGAGGGAGACAACATCTCGGCTCTGCGCGGGCTCGGCACCGAGCGGCCGGTGATGGCGGTCGTGATGACGGTTTCGATGCTGAGCCTTGCCGGGATTCCCGCGACGGCCGGATTCATGGGCAAGCTGCGCCTCATTGAGGCGGCCGCGGCGGGCGACTACGCCTGGCTGGTAGCAGTCCTTGTAGTCCTGTCAGTGATTTCGCTGGCCTACTACCTGCCAGTCGTTGCAACGATGTGGCGCGGCGAAACGCAGCCCGGCAACGACGCTGCCAGCGGAGTGCCGGTGCTCGCTGGCGGAGCCCCCGAGGCGGAGGCCGCAGGCGGCCGCGCTGGGTGGGAGCTAACGCTCGTCGGTGTAGTACTTGCGATCGCGGTGATCGTCTTCGGCATCATCCCGCAGCCGGTCTTCGATCTTGTCGCCAGCGCCGCTCGCGGCCTTGGCCTTAGCTAAGCGTCGCAGCCCTAGCGCGCCGCTCGGCGCGGTACGGTTCGCTCCCCGTGGACTACCCGATCGATAGCTTCACCCCGGCCGAAGTGGCCCGCCTAGAGCCACACTTCACGAACCTCGATCAGCCTGTGTTCGCGCTCGTAAACCTGCCCGAGACGGTCAAGGGCGCGCTCTTCGCCCGCTACTCGCGTTACGACGGCACGCTGCGCCGCCTCTTCCTCGACGAGTTCGCAGACTCACTGCCTGCGAGCGGCGACTGGGAGCGCGATGAAGGTAAGCGCGCTTCAGAGCTCTACGACACGATCTTCCTTGGCTACGGCGATGACTCGGTCGCCCAGCTCGGTGGCGCGCACGTGGCCTGCGAGTGGGTCTCCAACGTGATGACGAAGATTCTCCAGCGTCCGCGGCTGGCCTCCTATTTGGAGCAGTCGACGCGCTACATCCGCTACGACGGCGAGGTACCGGGGCTCGGCTTCCGCTACTACCGCGACGCGGAGCTCGGCCCCGAGTACGAGCGAACGATGGACGGCCTCTTTACTACCTATTCAGAGGCGATTCCTGCAGTTGCAGCTTGGGCGGGGGAGCAGTTCCCGGCCGCTGAGGGGGTTTCCGAGGGCGCACATGCACGGGCGATCGAAGCGAAGGCGCTCGACCTGCTGCGCGGCCTGCTGCCGGCCAGTTCGCTTTCGCACATGGGGATCTTTGCCTCTGGCCAAACCTATGAGCAGCTAATCCTCCACCTGCTCGCCCACCCGTTGCCTGAGGCGCGCGATTACGGCCGCATGCTGCTGGACACGCTGAAGCAGGTGATGCCGAGCTTCGTCTCACGCGTTGAACGCGCCGACCGCGGCGGCGAGTGGATCGACTACTTGGAGAAGCGCACCGCAGCAGGTAGCGACTGGGCCAAGCGGCTCGAATTAAGCGGGGGAGACGAGGTTGACGGCGGGCCGTCGGTGAGGCTCACCCATGTCGATGGCACAGAGGAGGACCTGCTCTGCTCGCTGCTCTTTGAGCAGTCAGGCGCCAGCGAGGCTTCGATCCGTCGCGCCGTCGAGCAGCTCAGCGGAGACGAGTGCGCGGCGATGCTCAGCGACTTCGTCGGCGCGCGGGCAAACCGTCGCCATCGCCCCGGCCGTGGCTTCGAGGCCCTGCGCTACCGCTTCGAAATTGTTGCCGACTACGGCGCCTTCCGCGACCTTCAGCGCCACCGGATGCTGACCGTGCAGTGGCAGACGCTGGGGCCAGAGCTTGGCGCCGGCGTGCCCGACGAGCTGCAGCAGGCCGGAGTCGCCGACGATTACAAGCGCGGCCTTGAGGCATCGGCGGCCGAGTACCAGCGCCTTGCCGACAGCGGCCGAGCCGACGCCGCGCCTTACGCGCTCTGCCTCGGCTACCGAATCCGTTTCATCCTTGACTGCAACGCGCGCGAAGCTATGCAGCTGATTGAGCTTCGCTCAGGCCGCGAAGGCCATCCGAGTTACCGCGCCGTAGCGCACGAGATGCAGCGCGCAATTGCTCAGCATCACCCGGCGGTTGCTGCGGCGATGGTTCACGTTGATGATCAGGCTGAGCCGCGGCTTGAGCGGATTCTCAGCGAGATGCGCACCGAAGCGCGCAGCGGCTAGAGCTTGCTTACCCTGCCGGCCAGCGGCAGGACCAGCGAGCGGGGGGCGAGCCTGCCAAGCAGCGCCTGAATCTGGTTCGCCATTCCGGGGATTGCCGTGCGGTTGCCGCTCTCCATTGCGTCGATCGCCTGCCGCGCAACCTCTTCAGCCGAAACCATCGCGAAGTCGGGAAGCGACTCGCTCATCGTGCTTCCTGCGACGGCAGCGAACTCGGTTTTGACCGGGCCGGGGCAGAGCGCCGAGCAGCTCACGCCGGTCCCTGACAGTTCAGTGCTCAGCGACTCCGAGAACGAAAGCACGAAGGCCTTCGTCGCGGCGTATGTGGCGAAGCCTGGCAGTGGCTGGAACGCGGCTGTTGAGGCGACGTTGAGAATCGCCCCGGTGCCGCGCTCGATCATCCCGGGCAGCGCGCGAAGAGTGAGGTCGTGGAGCGCGACGACGTTCAGTTCAACCATCTGGCGCTCGCGGTCGGCATCGTTCCTAGCGAACCGCCCGTTGATGCCGTAACCGGCGTTGTTGCAGAGGCCGGCGAGCGCTGGGCCTGCGCGGAGTCCTTCAATCAGTTCGGCGCGGGCGATCGGATCGCCGAGGTCACAGGGGATTGCCGTAGCGGTGATCTTGTGCCGCTCAGAGAGTTCAGCGGCCAGCGAGTCAAGGCGGTCGGCGCGGCGCGCAACGAGCGTTACGCCGTGCCCACGTGAAGCGAGCTGTCGGGCCATCTCGGTGCCGATCCCCGACGATGCGCCGGTGACCAGAACGGTTGTTGAAGCGGAAGGTTTTTCTAGAGCCATTGGACCAGCCTAGCTGAGCGTCGGCGCTTACTTCTTGCGCTTGCGCTTCTTGCGCAGCTGCCCGGCCGTGTCGTCCTCACCGCTGCCGTTACTGGCTGATGGTGGGAGGGTTGGTGGTGGCGCCGCCGCCGGAGGGTTGCCCGAAGCCTTATTAGCGCGCGCAGCGGCCATGCTCGGCCACGGCTCAGGTTTACCGCTGATCCAAGCTGGCGGAATCCTGCCGCCAGGCCAGCGCAGGATGAAGACAAAGCCAACCGTTGCTAGCCAGAAGGCTCGAAGTACGCCTTGTTGGTCGAGCGGCAGGATGAAGGTTACGCCGACGATCATCGCCAGCACGCCCATGAAGCGAGTCAGCAGGCCAACCCTCATCGCGTTCAGTCCGAGCAAGACGAAC
>CAIJLJ010000180.1 GCA_903821395.1 uncultured Solirubrobacterales bacterium
CTGAAGAAGGCTTACGACTCGGCCAAGGCTTCGTTTGTTGATGTGACGGCAGCCACCGGTGCTTACGGCGACCTCAAAGTCTTCGAGAACCTCGCTCCGTACGGTTTGATTCCGAAGCCTGTCGCCGACATGTGCAGGCTCAGCTACTACTGCGACAAGGGCGACATTCACCCCCGCACTCCCGGCTACAAGATCATCTCGAAAATGATCGTCGCCGAACTGCCGCGCCTCAAGTAGCCTCGGCGAGCTTGCGATCGGGGAGACAGGATTTGAACCTGCGACCGCCCGGCCCCCAGCCGGGTGCGCTACCAGACTGCGCCACTCCCCGTGGCCCTTCAACTGCAAACCAAGCGGGCGACGGGAATCGAACCCGCCCTAGAAGCTTGGAAGGCTCCTGTGCAACCACAACACCTCGCCCGCAGGCTTCGTAATCCTACCGCGGCCGGGGTCAGCCAGCGCGCTTCGGCCGCACCGTGATGACCTGCGTCATCTGGACAGGGTGCAGTGAGCAGAAGAGCTTGTAGGTGCCGGGCACATCGAAGCGCTTCGTAAAGCTCTGCCCGGCCTTCATCCAATCGGAGTTAAAACCGCGTGGGGCGTCGGCGACAGTTACGTCGTGCTGGAGCACGCTGCCGAACGCCCACGTGACTGAACCGCCCTGAGCAATCGAGATGTTTCGCTGGCTGTAGAAAGCATCACCAACCTTGAGTTCGGCGCTCATTCCCGCGATCAGCGTCGACCCCGGAGGACGATTGATCTCAATAGCGTGGCCCTTCGCATCAATCCCGGTCAGCGGGACACGGAAGACCGGCGCCTTGCTGCGCCCCTTAACCGTCGTTCTGAACTGCGTTACATCGCTAGGCATCTTGCCGCAGTTGCTCGTGACTGAGTCGTCTTTAGCGATGTAAACGACCATCAGTCCCATCACCCGCGTGTGCGGAAGGTGAGCGTCGTAGACCGACGAGAGCTTCAGTTCTTCACCAGCGTGTACCGGTATCCCCGTTTCACTTTCAATTCGGCTCATGTTGATCGGGCCGGGCTCGTGCAGGATCGGCTTGACGTTGTAGAACGGGTTACTCGCGGTGCCCCAGGTTGGGCTCGAGCGGTAAATCGTTCGATTGCCGCAGCCTGGCTCGCTCAGCGCCAGCTCGGCTGCCCCGCCGTGGACGTGCCCAAGCCCAGCGACGATTCTTCCGCTAAACGGCGCTACGCGACTCTGGGTGCGCACGTCGGTGGAGCCAACCTTGCCGCCGCCAGCAACGCTGTAGACGAGCCCTTGCGCGCTGTGCGAAGCGTCGAATGACATCGGGGTAACAGGCTTGAGGTTTGGGTCGGTATCCCAAGTAAGTCGCCAGCGAATCTTCACCGCGTCGGTCTGCTGGCGGTGGTTCATCAACATCCAGACGATTGCCCACTTCTCAGCAGCAGCGACCGGGTAGCCGTAGCCGGCGGGGAGTTTCATGATCGCGCGCTCTTCGCCGTCGCCGTAGAAGGCCGTATTGCCAGGCCCCACCCCGTATGCAGCGAAGACGATGTGGTGCAGCATGATCCGACTGATCGGCACCTGCTTGCCGGTATTGACGTCAACGACATCAGCAGCCATCTGTGTGATGAAGCCTGCGCCTGCGGGCCGGTCAACGTTGCCGGTAACGGCGCGCTCAACCGAGTAGCCGCCGACCGTGATTGGTGCTGAGGTGAAGCTCATCTCAACCGGCGAAGCGACTGCCGAAACGCTCGTAATGAGCAGAGCGGCGCCCGCCAGCAGAACAGTTAGAAGCCCCCTCCTCCCCATCTAGCCAGTATAGGTCTCCCGCGGCCCAACCGCTGCTATCGCTTACAGCCCCGCCAGCTCCGCGTCAGAATCGGTCTTCGCGCCCTTGAGCAGCACGAAAGCCAGCACGGCACCGATCAGGCAGACAATCGCGCAGAAGATCATCGCCGCACCACCACCGTTCTCAAAGCCGCGGTAGACGACCTGCAACGCGTCGCTTGAGAGGCTCGAAGTTGGCTTTGACCCCACGAGTACATCGAGAAGATCCGACCGCGGGACGCCCGTTAGCGCAGCGCTATTCGAAGGCTGATCGAATGTCTTCTGCGCAAAGTTCTGGAAGACCGCGGTTGAGATCGCTACTCCAAGCGAGCCGCCGATCATGCTCATCGCTTTGAAGACGCCCGAGGCCACGCCCTCGCCAGCTCCGGACGACCCAACTGCGAGCTCTGCGGCAGGAGTGATCTGCAGGCCGATACCTGCGCCGACGAGAATGAACCCAGGGAGCAGCGAGGCGTAGCTACCGCCGAGCCCAGTGAGGAAGAGTGACCCGGCTCCGAGGATCACCATCCCGAGCGCGATTGGCAATCGGTAGACCTGCCGCTGCGTCAACCGCTCGCCGATCACGTTCACAAGGAGCACGACAAGCGTTGCCGGCAGAAGCAGCGCCCCGGCTTTGAGCGCTCCGTAGCCCATGACGACCTGGAGGTAGAGAGCCATGATGAAGATCACCGCCGAGAAGACGATGTTTGCGAGCAGGTTGGCCGAAACAGCCCCCATGAACGCGGCGCGACGGAACACGGAGAGCGGCACTAGCGGCTCTTTGGCTCGCGACTCAACTAGGACGAAGAGCGCGAAGAGAACAATCGAGCCGCCGAAGTAGAGCAGTAGCTCCGGTGCACTAGCGGTATCGCACTCGACCAGGCCATATGAAAGCGCCACCAGTGCGGCCGTGACGACCACCGCGCCTGGAACATCCAACTTGGCTCCCTCTCGAGTATTGAACGTCTCGGGCGTTGTCTTTATCACGAGCCAGATCGCGGCAATTCCTAGCGGAATGTTGATCCAAAAGATCGAGGCCCACCCGAACAGTTCGATCAGGCCGCCGCCGATCAACGGGCCGACCCCCTGCCCGCCCCACGCAACCGCGATCCAGATCGCGATCGCCCGTGCGCGCTCGTCATCAGGGAACTGCACAGCAACGATCGCCAGCGAAGACGGGAGAATCGCAGCCGCGCCAACCCCTTCGATCACACGACCGATCACCAGCTGCCCCGTGCCGCCAGCTGTACCGGCAACCACTGAACCGATCAGCAGCAAAACCCCGCCAGCGACGAATACGAGCCTGCGGCCGCGCATGTCGCTTAACCGCCCGCCGAGGACGATGAGTGAACCGGCCAGGAAATATCCGTTGACCGCCCATTGGAGGGTGTCCATCGATCCACCGAAGGCTTTGCCGATAGTCGGCAGCGCGATCGAGATGTCTGTTGCCGTCAGCCAAACTAGGCCGGTCAGCGTGCAGAGCGCTAGTAGCGAAAGCCAGCGCTTTGGATTGACGTTGTCGATTGATGCGGCTGCGGTTGACATCGTCGCGACGATACAGAGCGCCAATGACGCATCCGCCGCTCGCAATAACTTCTTAAAGCGTGACTCTCGACCCCGTCCAAACACCGCTGTGGCTCGACTTAGCTGCCGTGACCACCTCTGCACTAGGCGGTGCGTTGGTCGCGGTACGGGCCAAATTTGATGTGACCGGAGTCGTCGCGCTGGGCATCCTGACCGGCCTTGGCGGCGGACTTTTACGAGACATCCTCCTCAACCAACTGCCGGTGGCGATCAAAAACCCTTGGTACATCTTGGCCGCCCTGATCGCTTCGGCGATCGTCGCGGTCCTCGCTCATCAAGCGACAAAGCTGGCGTGGCTGCTGCTGATCTTTGATGCCGCGGCGCTTGGCCTATACGGCGTGACCGGCGCAAACAAGGCACTCGCAAACGGGATTGGCCCAGTACCGGCGATCCTCGTCGGTCTGATCGCTGGGCTCGGCGGCGGCGTGATCTGCGACTTGATGACGGCTAGGCCGCCGGCGATATTCCAGCGCGGCCACCTTTACGCGACCGCAGCCTTCGCCGGCTTGATCCTCTACGTCGTCGCGATCAAACTCGGGGCGCCCGCAGACGCTACGGCCGTCGTCGCCGCCTTATTCATTTTTAGCCTTCGCATAGCTGCCCGCTCGCGCGACTGGAAGGCGCCTCAACCGCTTGATGTTCCGATCGCAATCCGCAAGCGGTTCGATTCCGACCAAAGCTAGCTTCGTCCGACGTCGGCCAGCTAGTCGTCGTCAAGCGCGATGTTGCGGAGCATCACTAGCGCCAACACGGCGCCGACCAGAGCAATGACCGCAAAGACCACGTTGGCCGCAACTAAGCCATCGTCAAAAGCGGCAGTCACAACCTTCTGGCCGGCCGCCGAAATCGTGTCAATCGACAACGAGCCGCTGAGGACGTCGAGCAGATGCTGATGGCTGACTCCTTCAAGCTGGTCAGAGCCGGTCGCGTTCTGAAGCGAATGAAGCGCAAAGTTCTGCATCAGCGCCGTTGCGAGGGCGATTCCCATCGCAGCGGCAACCCCGAAGGTGACGCCCACCACCCCACTAGCTGTTCCCTTCGTGGCCCCTGCTGAGCTGACCTGGAGTGTCGATATTGACGTCAGCTGAATACCGACCGCCGAACCGATGATCACGAGGCCGACAACAATCACAGGGGTCGAATCTGCCTTCACCCCAGCCAAGATTGTCAAGCATCCCAGCGCCACGAGCACCATCCCCGCCACAACAGGGATCAGAAAGCGACCGCGTTTGACGAGCCGCGCGCCGAGAGGATTGGTCGCAATCAAGGCGATCGTTGCGCCGAGGAGTACGAAGGCTGCATCGACTGTGCTGAGATCGCGGACCGTCTGGAGGTAAAGCGACATCAGATAGAGCACGGCCGTCAGGACGAGGATGAATACGAAGTTGACGACGATCGAACCGGTGAACGTCGGTCGCTTCCAGACGGAGAGAGGGATTAGCGGGTCAGCTGATCGATGCTCCACTAGCGCAAAGAGCCCGAACAGCAGCGCCGATCCGCAGAGGAGGCCAACGATTTCCGCGATCCCGATCTCGTCACTCTCGATCATCGCGAAGCTGAGCACGAGGAATGCTGCTGTCAGTGTGACCGCGCCGAGGAGATCAATCTTCGAATCTGGCTTGCGTTCGCGAGACTCAGGCGTGGTGACCACAAAGAGGCCAAGCCCAATCAGCGCGATCGGGATGACCACCCAAAAGATTGACCTCCAACCCAGCGTCTCCAGCAGCACCGCGAGGATCAACACGGCAAAGCCGCTGGCCGCCCAACCGAAAGCCGCCCTGATGCTGAGCGCCTTTGGGCGCTCGTCCATCGGGAATTGGATCGTCACTACTGAGAGAGCGCAGGTGAAGATCGCTGTGCCCCCGATGCCCTGCACCACCCGTCCGATGATCAGCTCGTCCGGAGTTTGGGATAGCCCGGCGATAACCGCTCCCACAATCAGGATGAAGCTGCCGATCACGAGAATTCTGCGATTGCCTTTTACGTCTCCGAGGCGTCCGAAGAACGCGGCTAGGCAAGCAGCGAGGGAGAACCCGTTGACCGCCCATGCCAACTGATCGGCCGACCCGCCAAGGTCGCGGCCAATCGTCGGAACCGCGATGATGAATCCGTCGGAGAGAATCCAGACGAGTCCAACCAGCATGCAAACCGCTGCGAGCGACTGCCAGCGGCGAGGGTTTAGGCCTAGGGGTTCGGTGGTCGGCGTGCCCATCACGACAGCAGCTTAATTGCCGTGACGGGTTGACTAGTTGGCGTGAGACGTTAAGCGGCAGCTAACGTCGGCGCGTCGGCCATCACGGCGTCGAACGCGGCCAGAACCTTGTCGGCGGTTGCGATGTTTGCGTTGTAGCCCATCAGGCCGAAGCGCCACATCGCAGGCGCGCCTGGCAGGCCGCCGCCAATCTCGATTCCGTGCTCGCGCAGCATCTGCTTCTGCACTCCCGGGCCATCGATCCCTTCAGGGACAAGCACGGCGGTTAGCTGCGGAAGCTGGTGTGCGGGGTCGGCGAGCAGTTCCATGTTGCGCTCGGCCATCGCGGCCTGCAGGTACCCGCCGGCCTCAGCGTGGCGGGCCCAACGAGCTTCGAGGCCTTCGTTCAACACCTCGCGAAGCGCCTCGTGGAGACCGAAGACGAGCGGCGAAGGCAGCGTGTGGTGATAGGCCGCCGGGCGTGCCAGCCAATAAGCCTCGAGCAGCTGCGGGTCAAGATAAAAAGTGCTCGGCTTCGGCTGGCTGCGCATGAACTCCAATGCTCGCTGCGAAACCGAAATCGGCGACATACCTGGGCTCATCGCAAGGCATTTCTGAGTGCAGCTGTAGGCGTAGTCAACGCCCCATTTGGTGAGCGCTACTTCGATCCCACCAAGCGCGGTCACGCAGTCGGCCATTAGGAAAGTGTCGTTGTCCTTCATCGCTTCGCCGAGCTCGGCAAGGTCGTGGCGCACGCCGGAGGAAGTTTCGGCGTAGACGACGGCCATCAGCCGCGCATCCGGGTTCGCCGCCAATGCTTCGAGCAGTGCCTCGTTTGTGACGGCCTGCCCCCACTCGGCCTCAACCTCAACGACGTTGGCGTGGTAGCGGCTTGCGATCTCAACTAGGCGGCGGCCGAAGTAGCCGTTAACGCCGATGATCACGGTCGAGCCTGGCTCGACGAGCGCAGCGATCCCTGCCTCCATCCCCGAAGTGCCAGTAGCGCTGATCGGCAAAGTCATACCGTCGCCCTCGTCGCGCTGGTAGACCTTCGCCGTCATCGCGGCAAGCTCGGTCAGGATCTCGTACATGTCTGGGTCGAGGTGCCCGAGCAGTGGCTTGCTCAGCGCCGACAGGACTTCGGGGCTGATGTTTGCCGGGCCGGGGCCACAGAGCAGGCGCGGTTCGACGTTGATGGCTTCGATCGGAGTATTTGTCATTCGCGTACCCTGCCTGTTCGAACAAATAGGATCAATAGCTGAAACTATAAAATTTTCGCTTGATTCATCGAGTAAGCCCTAAATATGGCTTAAACACTGACGTTCCCCTGCCGCCCCGCGAAGTCGGCGTTTTGACAGCCACCACAGGGTGTGGTTCACTGCGCCGCTCGCACCTCAAAGGAGAGACCGCCATGACAATGCCCCACCGCCTTCACCGTTCCGAACTCGCCGTTCCCGGAAGCAACGAGCGCATGCTCGAGCGTGCACCCGAGGCCGGCGCCGATGTTGTCTTTCTCGACCTCGAGGACGCCGTCGCACCTGACGACAAGGTTCAAGCACGACTGAATGTGATCGCAGCGCTCAATGACCTCGACTGGTCTGCCTGTTCAGTCTCAGTCCGCATTAACGGCCTCGACACGTACTGGTGCTACCGCGACATCGTTGACGTCGTCGAGCAGGCCGGCAACAACCTCGACGCGATCCTGATCCCGAAGGTCAGCAGCGCCGCCGATGTACACCTTGTCGCGACGATGCTCGAGCAGATCGAAGCAGCGATGGGAATCAAGGAGCCGATCGCGCTCTACGTCTTGATCGAGACCGCTGCCGGCATGGCGAACGTTGAGACGATCGCCCAGTCCCACCCCGAGCGGCTGGAAGCGCTCGTATTCGGCGTCGCCGATTATGCAGCGTCAATTCAATCGTCGACGACGAACATCGGCGGCGTCAGCCCCGACTACTCGGTTCTTACCGACCCAACCGAAGAGGGTGGAGAGCGCCAAACTTTCTGGGGCGACCCGTGGCACTACGCGATTGCTCGCATGGCTGTTGCAGCGCGCGCCAACGGCCTTCGACCGATCGACGGACCATTCGGTGACTTCTCCGACCCCGAGGGCTTCATCTCAGCGGCGCGACGCGCCGCCATGCTCGGCTGCGAAGGCAAGTGGGCTATTCACCCTTCACAGGTTGAACTTGCAAATGAGGTCTTCACACCGGCCGAGCACGTCGTCAGCCGCACGCGACGCATTCTCGAAGAGATGGAGATCGCTGCCTCAGAGGGCCGCGGCGCTGTCTCGCTCGACGGGCGGCTGATCGACGCCGCCTCAATTCGCATGGCCGAGAACCTGCTAGCCAAGGTCGAGCAGATCGGCGAACGCGACGCGATGCTGGCCGAGAACCGTTCAGCGCGCGAAGCGGCAAATAGCTAGCGACCATAGGAGCCGCCGGAGAGTCCGCGACCTAAGCGGACTTGATGGCATGCGGTTCGGAACGCGGGGCCATCAGCAACGCTGCCGCTAAGAAGCCGAGCGCGCCCAGAAAGGTGCCAAGGTTGTCTAGCAGCGGGTTCGCCACCGGGCCTGTAGGGGTCGCACTCCGGGCCGCAACTGCCGAGACCCCGAAGGCGACCGAGCCAAGGAGGTTGAACCACGCCACCCTCCAGATCCGTGCTTGAGGGTCCCACAGGCGATCGCGCTGCGTGCAAGCCCGCAGAGCCAACAAACTTGAGATTAGGAAGGCTGCCGACCCGTAAACGTCGGGGCGCCAAACGTGAGAACTCGCTGCGCTGATGTCGGATTCGACCATCGCTGCGAAGGTGCTGACGTTGAAGCAGAGCGTTCCCAGGAACTGGATCGCAGCTGACCACCAATCGTTTGCTGCCGGCCCACGCCAACCAGAAAAATCGGGACGCCCGCTGAGCAACCACTGAATCAGTGCCGCAATCGTGAAGAAGACCGAGCCGCTGAAGAAGGTCACCGACGCCAGCCATCCCGGAAGCCCAGAAATTGAAGCGAACACGGCTCCGAGCGCGAACAAGGCCGAGCCGATTGCAAACAACTTCGACTCGCGTCGCGGTGTCGTGAAGCGTTTCATCGGAGACAGCTTCGTACAGCGGGCCTAGGTTTTCGCTCCGAAAAGACCAGCGCGTGAAGCGGCTAAGAGCTAGCAGCGGACTGGCCGAATGAGGCCCCCTCGCTGCGCATCTTCTCTGTATAGCGGCGCGTCTCGATCATTACTAGAACGAACGCCACGAGTGGAATGATCCAGTCCCAGAGGGCAGTGTGGTAGCTGGCGCCGCCGAACTGCGTAAGCAGCTGGCAGACGAGCTGGACGGCGAAGGCAACCAACCAGAAGAGTGACATTATCTGGCAGGCGCGGACCCCCCAGGCACGAAAGCCTTCGCGGTCTTGCTCCCAAGCGAATGCGAAACCCGGGCTAAGTCGCGCGTACATCAGCGCGAATGGTCGACCGATTGCCATTCCCCCAGCCGTAATCACCATCACCGTGATGTCGGACATCAGGTTGGCGTTCTCGCTCAGCCAGTCATGCGCGCCATCGTCGGCGAGCCCAACAATCAACATCAAGCCGAAGAGAATCAGCGCCGCCCAGTCGAGTTGACCGGCGGGAATGTGGTTGAGCTGCCAATTGCCGACGACAACCACGACCGCGGTTAGAGCTGCCAAGCCGGCGGCGTAGAGGAAGTTGCTCGGCGAGGAGAACAGCGACATGATGATGAATGGTGCGAAGGCAGCGATCGGCGAATTTAGGATTCGGCCAATTCCGGTTGGCCCTGCCTCTGTAGTTGTCATGGTGAGCAACCTACGCGTCGGGGCGGCTATAAGCAAACAACCAGTCCGCGTCGCTGCTGCTTCAAGTCGGGCGTAATAAAGCGCGCGGCGCCGGCGCCGATCAGGACGGCTAGCCGACAACCAAGGTGGTGGCGAGCGAAGTCGCCGGTTGGCTTCCGCGCCTAATCGGGGCGTCAGCAGGATAAAGCTCGATACCCTGAGGGAATGGTTCGTGCCTTCTCAGTCGTGCTCGCGGTTGCCCTGTTCGGCCTATTGCCTTCATCGTCGTTAGCCGCTAAGGCCTCTACCTGGAGCGGCAAGTCGGCCGTGCCTAGCGGCCAGAAGGTCGCAGGGATGCGCGCTCAGACTCTGCAGCTTGGGCTGACCGGCAGCAGAGTCGTCGCCAGCAACCTGAAGCTCGTGATGGTCTGTACCGACTCCTCGAGCGGCGCCGTTCGAAGCGCCGCCTTTGACCTCAAAGCAACTGAGCGCGCAAGCGTCGTGCGAAACCGCTTCGCGCTCAACTTCATCGCCCGCTCAGGCGGCTGGCACGTACTTGTGAACCTTGCCGGGCGGCTCAGCCCAAACGGAAGCGGTACCGCTGAGGTAGTGGTCACGGCATCGGGCGTAACCGAAGGGTTCAACACGATCGCCGAACATTGCAGCGCCAGCGCCAACTGGCGAATCAAGCGCACTCGCAGCGCCTAGCCGCACTGAAGCCAATTGACGGGGGACCGAGGAATCGAACCTCGAGCAAGGGTTTTGGAGACCCCTATGTTGCCATTACACCAGTCCCCCAGTGCCCCGCGGACAATAGCCAGCCGCGCTAGCGGTAGCAGGGCGGCTGCCGTCAGCGCGGCGTCAGCGGCGGCGGCGGCTTACCTATCTCGTCGTTGCCCCACAGCAGCCAGCTCGCTGCCAGCGCGATCACAATCCCCAGAACCGTGTTGAGCACGCGGTACCCAGCCAGCCCCACGCCGCTATAGAAAACGCTGCTGACCATCAGCAGCGCCGTGGGCGTGAGCAGCATCACAAGCCAGTGGTAGCTGCGCTCGCGCATCGCAAAGAGCGCGAGTGCCATCAGCGAAGCTGCGGCGGCCAGAACCCACGGGTCTCCGGATAGGTAGACGAAGAGAGCAGCGATGAGAATCCCTATGAACGAACCGGTCGAGCGCTGAATGCTGCGGATCCGGCTCGCGTGCGGGTCCGGCTGAAGAATCGCGAGGACCGTCAGCGCGACCCAATAACCGAAGGAGAGATCAACCAGGCGGTAAGCGAGTACTGAAGCGGCCGTAGCCAAACCGATCCGAAGGGCATGGTGACGCAGCACGGGTCTGGTCGCGAGCCTCGACCAGACCTCGTGCAATGTTGCACCGACTCCAGGCCACGTTGCCTCACCCTGCGCTGGCGCCGGGCCACCGCCAGCGATCAGCATCAATACCAGCCCTGCAGCGCCGCCAACGGCAAGCGCGGCGACCGCCGAGCCGAGCGGCTGCGCCGGCAAGCCATTGGTGATTATGAAGACGGCCCCGAGCGCGAAGCCAGTCAACGCGCCGTGCTTTCCGGCCACTCTCAGCGTCGACCAAGCGCCGGTCCAGACAAAGGTCGCGATCACGCAGGCGGCGATGCTTGGCTGCGTGAGGTCGGCGAGCGCAATTGCAACGACTGAACCGACTAAGCAGAGCAGCCCCCATGCCCATCGGTCACTGACGTCGCGGCCCGGGACGACGAGCGCAACGTTCAGGCCACCGAGCGCTGCGAGCAGCCCGAGAGTCGGCTCACCGACCGCCAATCCGACCAGCAGCGGGAGTGCAACTGCGAGCATGCCGGCGACCGCGATTCCCCAGTCAATCTCACGCTCATCGACGCGGAATACCTCACCGGCGATCTGCTCAACCTGCCCGATCTCGTTGTGCGATGCCACGCCAACAAGCTACACCGACGGGCACAGCACTCCTGATGCGGGCGAAGGGACTCGAACCCCCACAGCCTTTCGGCCACCGGCTCCTAAGGCCGGCGCGTCTACCAATTCCGCCACGCCCGCGCGGCAAGGAGCGTAGCGCTGCTGGCATGTAGCCATAGCGCCCGGTATCGTCGCGGGCGATGACACGCGATGTTCACAGAGGCGAGCCGACGATCGAGCACCCCAATCGCGCCAAGGGCGCGAGCCAAGCGATGCGCGCAGTTGTCGTCGTCGTACTGATCCTCTCAGCACTACTAATAGCCGTCATCACGTTCGGCGGCTGGAGCGCTTTGGCAGGTATGAAGCCAATCTGCGTCGTGTGGATAATCCTTGACCTTGCATTCGCGTATTTCGTTGCTAAGTGGAGCCGTGGCGTGCTCCCGGTAATCGCGACGCTCGCGATGATGATGGGCGTCTTCGGAATGATCGCAACGCCCGCCTGGGTTAACCGCGAAGGGTTTGGCTACGCACAGCCAGCACTCAGCTCGAGCGTCCTCGCAAGCCTGACCGCAATCCTTGTCGCTCTGCAGCTACTCGTGATCATCGCTTCGCTTTACGCCTTCCGCCAGCAATGGAACGTGGAAGTCGAACATTGGCCGGCCGAAGAAGGCGGCTCCTTGCCGGCCGGCGCCTGACCGACCATTCAGGCACCTACGATGTGACTACCCAGCCCGGGTGGCGGAATGGTAGACGCGGGGGTCTCAAAAACCCCTGTCCGAAAGGATGTGCGGGTTCGACTCCCGCCCCGGGTACTTGAGGTAGATGCCGCTCAGCGCGGCAGGTTCATGCCGATCAGCTTCGGTAGCTTCGTAATCGCTGCCGTGACTGGGTCGGGCCGCTCGCCGCGCGCGTCGGCTTCGTCGCTGCGGATCAGCGCAGAGCGGATCAAATTACCGCCGATCGAGCGGGCCGGCTCAGGCGGGAAATACTTGACTTTTGGTTCGACCAATGGGCAGGTAGTTACTTCGTCATCGACGCCCAGAGCGAGGCCGCTAAGAATTCTGCCGCCGAGGTTCGAAGGTCCGACTCCGTGGCCGGTGAAACCCCAACCGGCGTGAACCGCTCCGCTGCTGCGGTAGATCGGCAAAGAGTTTGGCGCTACGTCAATCGGCCCGCCCCAAGCGTGCGTGATTGCGCGGCCCTCCAGCTGCGGGAAGAAGCGACGCAGCGTTGCAGCGGTCTGCTCAATCACCTCGGGATCGACGTCAATCCGCGGGTCATGCTTCGCGCCGTCCGCGACCCTTCCGCCGCCCCACCCGAATGCGATCCGCCCGTCGTTGGTGGTGCGGAAGTAGTGCAGCATGCGGCGGCAGTCGCTCAGCGCTTCGCCGCCGACCCAACCGATCTCCTTAAGCACGTCTGGTACCGGTTCGGTCAGCACGATGTGGCTTGATGCGACGCTCAGCTCACGGGCGAAGGTTGGCCAGCGCAGCGTGCGCCAGTTGACGGCGAGCACAGCTGAGTCGGCATGAACGCGGCCGCGTTCGGTACGGACGGTGACGTTCGAGCCGTGCTGGTCAATCTCCGTAACCGGGCTCTCCTCGAAAAGCTTCACTCCGCGCGCGAGCAGCGCTGCGCGCAGCCCGAATGCCAACCGCGCCGGCTGAACGGTCGCACCGAACGGCTTAAAAGCCGCGCCGCGAAACTCTGGTGAGTAGCAGATCTGGGCTACTTGATCCGGCGTTAGCTCCACGACCTCGTCATCAATTCCAAGTCGGTTCAGACCCCACATCGCTTCGCGCCAATCGCCGTCCTGGTTTGGCGAGGTCGCGATCTCGACGTGCGCTACGGCGCGGTACCAAGCATCAACCTTTTCGCTCTTGCAGAACTCCCCGACGGCCACGATCGACTCATCGGCGAGCTCAGCGATGCGGATCGAGCGCTCAGCTCCGAACTTTTCGGCAAGCGACGGGACGTACTCCCAATAACCGTTGACGAAGCCGCCATTGCGGCCGCTCGGGCCGTGGCCTGCGAGCCCCGATTCGAGCATCACGATCTTGAGGTCGTTGTCACGGGCGAGCAGATTCCAGGCCGTCCACATTCCTAGGTAACCGGCGCCAACAATGACAACGTCGGCGTCGATCGAGCCGCTCAGCGCCGCGCAGGGCGCCGATGCACCCGCTTCCTCTATCCACCAGCCTTCAGCGCTGTGCTTCATCACCGTTAGCCTAGAGGGCTAACTCGCTGTGACGAGCGCGAACAGCTCGTCGATGATCGCCGGCGGCGCTACGAGCACGCCTGGGCCTTGCGCTCCGCTCGCGTCGAGCGCTCGCGTCTGTAGACCGGCCCCTTCGCAGATCAACAGCCCAGCGGCTGTATCCCAAGTCTGCACACCACGCTCAAAGTAGGCGTCGTAACGGCCTGCGGCCAGCCACGCTAGGTCGAGTGCGGCGCTGCCGCCGCGGCGGATGTCGCGCACCTCGGGAAGGAGGCGAGCGACGATCGCGCCCTGCCCCAGCCTTACTAAAGGGTCATAGCCAAAGCCGGTGGCGACCAGCGCGCGGCAGAGCTGATCGCAGTCCGAACTTGCGATCGGCTCACCGTTTAGCAGCGGCGCCTCGCCCACAACCACGCTGAAAAGGTCATCGCTGAGTGGATCGAAAATCACGCCGACCTGGCCTTCGCAGGCAACCGACACACACCACTGCGGAATTCCATACAGGTAGTTGACCGTTCCATCGAGCGGATCGACAACCCAGCGCAAGCCGCTAGTGCCGGCAGTGTCGTCACCCTCCTCTCCGAGGATTGCGTCGTCCGGCCGCTCGGCCGCCAGGACGGCCCGGATCGCGGCCTCGGCGGCAAGATCAGCGGCGCTGACCGGATCGGTTGGGCTGCTCTTCGATTGGATGCTGCTGTGGGCCTCGGCCTGGTGGGCGAGCAGCTCGGCCGCAGCGGCGCGCGCCGCCGCTTCGGCGACGGCCAGTAGCGCGAAGTCGCTCACTGAGCGGCGCCGGCAAGCGAAGGCCGCGCCTGCGCCCAGGGCCTTACCTGCTCAAGCTGAGCCGCGATCCGCAGCAGCGTCAGCTCGTCACCTGGAGCGGCGCCGAACTGAACCGAAAGAGGCAGACCGTTTGAATCAAAGCCGGCCGGGACCGACGAGGCGGGTTGCCCAATCGCGTTCCAAACCCCGTACCAAGGCACGCGCGCGGCCGCAGCGTTGAGCGTGAAGAGCGCACCGCGCCCTTGCAGCTGACCGACTTTGAACGGTGCGGCCGCAGCGCCCGGCATTAGCACGGCGTCGGCGTTCTCAAAGATCGTGTTGATCTGCGCGGCGACACCTGGCTCGGCGGCGCGGGCCTTTGCGAGCTGCCGGTCGGAGATCAGCCCGCCGATCCGCGCCATGTTGATCGTCCGCTGCTCGAGCCGCTCCGGGTGCGGAAGCGTCGCAACGTCGTCGGTGACCGAGCGCAGGTAGCGAGCGACGGTGCTTACGAATGCCGCTACCGGATAATCAATCTCCTGCTCGAAGACCTCGTGGCCGAGCTCGCGCAACGCCGCAGCCGTTGCGTCAATCGCTGCCCTCTGCTCAGCGCCGAGCTTCGTTATTGAACCGGGCGGTGACTTGAGCGATATGGCAATCCGCAGGGGTGCGAAGGGCGCATCCAAGGCCGCGAGGTAGCCACCATCCGGAGCGCCGTCGGCCGTAGCGTCGAGGAAGAGTGCGGCGTCGGCAACGGTGCGCGCCAGCGGCCCATAAACGGTCATCCCGTTCCAACCATCGAAGTGGTTTGGGCCGAGCGAGATTCGCTCACGCTGCGTCTTCAGCCCGAAGAGACCGTTGAAGGCGGCTGGGATTCGCACCGAACCGGCGCCGTCAGAGCCGTGAGCGACGCCGCAGAGCCCGGCCGCCGCAGCTGCTCCGGAACCCCCGCTCGAACCGCCGGTTGCGTATTCGATGTTCCAAGGGTTGCGCGTCGCGCCGAAGGCAAGGGTTTCCGTGAACGGCCAGATCGTCAGCTCCGGCACGCTTGTCTTGCCGATCACAATCGCGCCAGCCTCGCGCAGCCGCGTGACTACGTCGGCGTCGTGCCCAACTGGGTTCGGATCGGTCGCAAGGCTACCCCAGGCAGTTCGCTCTCCCAGCACGTCTGTGTCGTCCTTGATTGCGACCGGTACGCCGAGCATCGACTGTGACCCGTCGCCGCTGCCAGCAGCGTCGATCCTGTCAGCGTGTGCCAGTGCCTCATCAGCAAAGACGACGCGGTAAGCATTGATCACCGGGTTGACCCGATCGATCTCCGCCAGCGTCGCCTCGACGACTTGGCGTGCGGTGACTTCACCGCTTGCGATCATCTTGCTCTGGGCGGCTGCTCCTGCGTAGGTGAGATCTTTGGCTTCCATGGTGCTCTGAACACTAGTCTCCCCGCGGTATGAGTTCCAAGCTCGCAGCCGACGAACCAAGGCCAGCCTTCAGTGATGCTGAACGCATTGCCGCTAGCGAAGTAGCCGAGGAACTTCACGCACTCGGCCGCTCCGCGACGGTCGAGCAGTTCTGGGCGCGGCCGCACTGGTGGTTAGTGCAGGCCGTCTGCTCAGCCGTCGGCGTGCTGGCGAGCGTGCTCTGCATTGGCTCGCCAATGCCTGGTCTGATCGTCGCTGCGGCGGCGCTACTGCTGGCGCTCTCTGACAGCACGCGGGTCGCACCGCTGCGCCGCCTTACGACCGCGCGCGCTAGCCAGAGTGTGATTTCGCCACCGGCAGCTGTCACGCCTAAACCCGCCGTCACGCTGATCCTGACCGCCGCGATCGACGACCGCCTCAAAGCGCCAAGCCGATTCGTGCCGAGCTCGCTGATCGCCACGAATGCTGCCTGCATCGCACTGGTCGCAGCATGCGCCGCGCTGCGCCTGGCATCGATCGACGCAATGCCGGTAGCAATCGCCCAGCTGATTCCAACCATGCTCCTGCTCGGAGCAATCCTCGTTTTCCTAGACCGTGGCCGCGCGCAGGCGGTGCGCGACGGGAGCGCCGTGGAAGCCGCGCTAGAGATAGCCGCACTACTGGATGCCGACCCACCGGAAAACCTGCGCGTGGCAGTCGTGCTTGCTGGAGCCGGATCCAGCCAAGCAGCTGGACTTCGCAAGTGGCTGCGCAGCCTTCGTTCGCGCGGGGTGCGGCCGGTAGATGTAGCGATCCTCGACGTCGAGTGCTGCTCGAGCGGCGCAGCCACTTGGTGGGAGCGCGACGGAATAGTGATCGCAACCGGCCTCCACCCTCAGCTGCGCCGATCTGCCAAAGCAGCCGCGGCAAACATTGACCCTGAGCTGCGCCCACGCGGAGGCGCCGACGGGACCGGCGCCGGCGTCGCACGGGGAGACGGCTGGCCTGCGATCGCGATCGGATCGCGCGCGCTCGAGCAAGACGAACACGAGCCCGAAGTAGAGACCCAGGCGGCGGTAATCGCGTTAGGCGAGGAACTGGTGCGTCAGCTCGACCGCGAGCTCGGACGCAGCGTCAGCGCGGACTAGCGCTCAGTCGTCGTGATCGCGATCGGTGGGGCCATCGGGCTGATTGGCATCGCTAGGTGCGGATGCTTGACCCTTGTCGGCCGACACGACGGAGCTGCTGGGATTGGAAGAATCGCCTGACTCTGCCTTGGGCGAAGACGCGCCTTGCTGAGACGCCGACCCTGAAGCGGTTCCAGCGCCGATAGCCGCTTGCGCGGGCGTCGTCGATGTTCCTCCAGCGGTCGATTGACTGCCGCTCGAACCGATCGTTGTAACGGTGTGGGTCACAGTGATCGTCTTGGTCGGCGCTAGCGAATCGTCAAGCGATCGCTGGTGCGAGCTAAGCCCGATCGGCTGTGAGACCAAGCGACTGGCTGCGTAAGTCACTCCAGCGGCTATGCAAAGGCCCAAAAAGGCAAGCACTGATAGGGCAGCAATGCGTGAACTCATGACTCAATCCTATTAGACGAATCGTAAGGATTAGGCAAAATCGTGGCCTGCGGAAGCGAGATCGTCACCACCGCGCCGCCCGCAGGCGAATCAGCGATTTCGACGTCTCCCCCCCAGCGACGCGCAAGCTCACGCACGATCGAGAGGCCAAGCCCCGTTCCCGGCGGACCTACGCGACCGGCTTCGCCGCGATGGAAACGTTCAAAAAGTGCCTCGCCTTCTCCATCGCCAAGGCCGGGGCCACCATCGCTGACTCGAATCACTCCAGCAGCAGCGCTCAGCTCAACCGGCGTGCCCGGCGCGTAGGCCAGAGCGTTCTCGAGCACCGCGTCAAGGATTCGGTCAACGTCTGAGTGGTGGCAGGCGAACTGGGTCTCCTCGATCGACCCCAGTTGGACTGCGCAACCAACGTTGGCTCCCGCAGCGCGCCAGCGCTCAAAGGCGCCATGAAGCGCAGTCGCGCAGTCGGTCACCGCCAGCGGCGGTTTGCCCTCGCCGGCGCGACTTAGTTCCAGCAGTTCGTTGACGATTAAAGCCAGGCGGTCTACTTCGGCAATTGCCGCGTCGAGCTCTTGGCTCTGTTCCGCGTCGGTCGCTTGAGCGCGCGCCTCCTCGAGCCGCAGCCGCATCCCCGCGAGCGGGGTTCGCAGCTGATGAGAGGCGTCGGCAACGAATTCACGCTGTGCTGCGAGCAGAACGTTCAACCGCTCGGTCATCGTGTTGAAGCTGGTTGCCAGGGCGCGCTGCTCAGTGCTCCCTTCAACCGTCGCCGCTGCGGTTAGGTCACCATCGGCGACCCGCCTTGCCGCTTCGTCCAACCGAACGATTGGACGCGTGATTCGTCTGGCGATCACTGCGCCAGCGACCAGGCCGAGCACAATCACCAGTAGCCCGATCAAGGCAAGTCCCAGCCAGGCCCTGCGGATTGCTGCAGTGACGGAGTTGACGCTCTGCGTCACGCGGACAGCCCCGCCAGGACTCGAGCCTGTGTAGACAGGTACCGCGGTGGCGAGTATCTCGGCGCTTAGGGTTGTTGAGTAGCGCTTCACTTGACTCACGTGGCCAGTCAGCGCGGCAGCTATCTCGGGCCGGTTGGCGAACGATGAGCCAAGCGCGGCGGCGCCGTCGGAGTCAGCCACTATTTGACCGCTCTTGTTGACAATTACGACCCTGCCGCTTACCGCCTGGGCCGCTGTGGAAGCGAGCGACTTCAGCCGCGCCAAATTGGGCGGAGCGATGACCGAGACCGTTCGGCTGGCGACCGCTTCGGCCTCCGTACGGGCCTCAAGCCGAACCTCGGCGTCAACGCGATCGCGGAGGCTTACCGCGAGCGGCACGATCAACGCGACCACCGCGAGAACGAGCACATAGGCAAGAGCAAGCAGCAGCCCTCGGCGCAGCGTTATGAGTCAGCGCTCCCTGCGCCCCCCGCGAAACGGAAGCCAACGCCGCGCACAGTTTCAATCCAGTGAGGATCGTTGGCGTCATCGCCGAGCTTGCGTCGCAGCCAGCCAATGTGGACGTCAAGCGTCTTCGTCGAACCGAACCAATTCTCGTCCCAAACGCGCGTCATGATCTCGTCTCTGCTGACCACGTTGCCAGCGTTTCGGGCAAGCTCGTAGAGCAGATCAAACTCCTTCAGGCTCAGGTCAAGCTCTTGATCGCCAAGGAAGGCGCGGTGCGGCGTTGGGTCGATTCGCATCGCGCCGACTACGACAGGGTCACCGGCCGGCTCTACTTGCCCTTCACCCGGAGCCTCGCTACGGCGGAGCACTGCACGAATCCTCGCCACAACCTCGGCGCTTGAGAATGGCTTCACGACGTAATCGTCGGCGCCTATCTCGAGTCCGACAATCCGGTCGGTTTCAGTGCCGCGCGCCGTGAGCATGATGATCGGCACGCCCGAGCGGCTTCGAATCTCGCGCGCTACGTCGCGGCCATCGCCATCGGGGAGGTTCAAATCGAGCAAGATCAAGTCCGGCACGCTGGCCGAGAACTCAGCCAACGCGTCGGCGACCGTTCCGGCAACAGTCGCAGCGAACCCTTCGCGCGCAAGTAATTTCGCCAGCGGCTCAGAGATCGCGCGTTCGTCTTCAACGACGAGGATGCGTGGACCAGAGGTGCTCATAGCGCCAGCGTACAGGCGCGCCGCCGGGTTCTGGCAAGCAGCCAGAAAGCTTTACCGAAGCTTTCCCTCTGTTTGCCGAGGAGTTGGAGGTCATCGCGCCACTATCCGGTCCATGATCAATTTCTCCCGTACACAACTTGCAACCGGCGGAACCATCCTCGCCCTCGGCGCTCTCACCGCAGTCGCAATTGGAGCGCAGACCAACGGCTCGGATGGCTCAGCCCAAAAGGCAGCGCCGGTTGAGGTACGAACCGTCGTGATCCATCGCACGGTCAACGTGACCAAGGTACGTAAGCCGAAGCAGGCGTCCGGATCAGGTGGAGGTGCCTCGAGCGGCGCGTCACCTAGTTACAGCTCCGGGTACTCGGGTGCGCCAGCAACCGTACAAGTGTCAGCACCAGCCACGAGTTACAGAACGCCTTCGTCAGCGCCGGCACCCGTCCGCAGCCAAACAAGCGGCAGCGGAGGAAGTGGCGGCAGCTATGGCGGAGGCGAGCACGAAGGCGGCGGCGACGACTGATCCCGGTCTTCACTCACAAACGAGTAACGCACCAACCAACCCACCAAACCGAAACGGAATAACCAAGCAATGAGCCCGAAGGTAGAAACCCCCCAGAAGCGCAGCCGAAAAAGGCGTAAAAACCCGACCGTGGTTCCCGTTTTCCTCGCCAGCGCAGCTCTGTTCGCCTCAATGGCAGGTTTCCTTGGAGTCCAAGTAGCCCAAGGAAATGACCCCCTGCTTGGAGCCAAGGCGGCAGCACTCGCGCCGGCAAAGGGCTCGCCGTCGAACGCGCCTGGCGCTTCGCAGTCAACTGCACCGAAGCCGACGCCGATCCAGACCAGCACCAGCGGCTCAACTTCACCAACCGCGTCAACGAGTGGTCCAGCGGCCCCCGTGAACGTAACCGGTCCCGCGCAGTCGATCAGCGTCGGTAGCAACTAACCAGCCTCAAGCCGAAACAAAAGGACTAAAAATGCAATCACCACAACCAGAAGCTCAAACGGCGCGAACTAAGGGCAACAAGACGGTTTTGCCGGTCTTCCTCGTCACCGCCGCGCTCTTCACGTCGGTTGCGAGCCTGCTCGGGGTGCAAGTTGCCAGCGGCCGCGACCCGCTGCTGGGCAACAAGGTTGCTGCCGTCACACCGCGGAAGGTGCTGCTGCGCAAGCTCGTCGTGACTCGAAAAGTGACGACGCTGGTTGACGCGCCAACTGCGGCGGCCGGCGGTCAGGGCGGCGGGCCCGCATACGCAAGCGCCGGTAGCGGAAGCGGTTCCAGCTACAGCGCCCCTACCCAGTCTTACAGCGCCCCCGTCCAGTCAGCTCCGGCGCCGGTCCAGACCGCCACTTCGGGTGCGCCGTAGGCATATGGCGACCGCCAGGGCCTGCGTTGCCAAGCACAATTGGCAGGTTTCAGCACCATCCGTCACGAACGCAGAGCTTGGGCGTCTCAGCTCTACTGCGACATTTACCCGGGCCGGTACGCGAACCTTTACCAAAGCTTTCCCTTCACTTATTACGCGTTTTCACCTAAGAAAGGCACAATCCACAAGATGATCAACCTTTCCAGAGCGAAACTCGCCTCCGGAGTCACCGTCGTATCGCTGGGAGCGCTTACCGCCGTTGCGCTCGCATCGCAAGGTGCGAAGCCGAAGCCGGCCACCGAAGGAGCTGCACCGGTTGATGTTCGAACGGTGATTGTTCATCGCACCGTCAAGGTGATGAAGGTTCGTAAGCCGAAGACTGTTGCTGGCCCAGCCCCTGCGCCAGCCAAGGCAGCCTCAGCCTCCCCCACTTACTCAAGCTACGTCGCACCAACAACGACGGGCGGAAGCTCGACACCACCGGCCCGCTCGCGGAAACCAATTTCCAGCCCCGCGCCAACACAAACGACCCCAACGCAGTCACCGGCACCCACAACACCGACCCCCGTCCAGAGCCAGCCCAGCGGCAGCGGTGGCGGCGGGTACGGCGAAGGGCACGACGGACACGACGGACGCGGCGGGCGCGGCGATGACTGATCGCGCCTTTAAAAACCGATGCAGCGAATCACTTAATTCCGGGCCAAAGCGACCAACGATCTAAATGGCATCGAAGCGGACCACAAATCAAGCGATAGCTCTCGCAAACGAGACTGTCCTACCGATCTTTCTCGTCTTTACTGCGCTCTTCACAGTCGTGGCGTGCTTGCTCGGCGTTCAGGTCGCGCAAGGCAAAGATCCCGTCCTCGGCGAGGCCAAAATCGTTCGCCCCCAGCGCAAGGTCTTGGTGCGGAAGGTCGTTGTAGTCAAGAAGGTGACGATGATCGTTAACGCCCCGACTGCTGCCGGCGCAACTGGCCCTGGCGCTGTTGCCGCCGGGACCGCCGGAAGCTCGTACGTAAGCGGTGGAGGTGGTGGCGGTGGCGGTGGCGGCTCATACAGCGCACCGTCACAGTCATATAGCGCCCCCAGCCAGACATACAGCGCCCCGGTCCAGTCAGCCCCGGCGCCGGTCCAGTCGGCACCGGCTCCAGTCCAGACGGCCACTTCGTAAAGTGATGCCAGCGATGACTACGGCCCCATCGAGCGATGTCGTCGACCGCAGCTTTGAACTGATGGGAACGCACATCCGCATCCTCGTTGGGCCGCCTAGCAGCGGCCGGACCGACAGCCCGCAGCAGGCAGCCGACCAGGTCGAAGCATTCCTCAACGTCTACAACGAGACGATGTCGCGCTTCCGCCCGGATTCGGAACTGAGCAAGCTGAACCAAAGTGAGGACGAGGAAATTCCTGCATCTGCGCTCATGTGCAGCGCGATCGCGGCGGCACTGACAGCAGCCGAGGCCAGCGACGGATTGGTTGACCCCACCTTGCTGCCGGAGCTCGAAGAGATTGGCTACCGCGAGCATTGGACCGCCGCTAACCGCGTCGAACTTCGCGAAGCGCTCGCCTCGGACCGCCCGGCGCCGAGCTCAGCCGCCCCAGCGCAATCAAGCCGTTGGCGTGAGATCTCGGTTGACGAGGCCGCCGGCATTATTCGCCGGCCGCGCGGAGTCCGCATCGACACGGGCGGCACCGGGAAAGGCCATGCCGCCGACCTTGCAGGCGAACTACTGAGCGGCTTTGACAGCTGGGCGGTTGACTGCGGCGGCGACGTTCGCATCGGCGGCAACGCTGGCGTCGAGCGCGAGGTCCAAGTCGTCGGCGCCTTCGACGACAGCGAGATCGAAACGATCAACGTGCGCGACGGAGCTGTCGCTACATCCGGCCTTAACGCCCGAATCTGGCGCGATCAGTCTGGCCAAAGCTCTCACCACCTGCTCAACCCCGCGACCGGCCGCGCGGCCTTCACCGGCCTAGTCGCCGCCACGGCGCTTGCGCCGAGCGCCGTCGAAGCCGAGACGCTGGCCAAACAAGCGTTACTCCTAGGACCCGACAGAGCACCATCGGTGCTCGCGCGCTTCGGCGGTATCACGGTCGCCGAAGACGGCAAAGTCGAGCGCATCGGCCGCCTTGAGCCGGCCACTCGCGTCCGCATCACAATTCCATCCTCAACCACCAACAAAGGAAACTAATGAACGGGCCTAACCCTCTTGACTACGGCTGGTGGCTCGCTTCCCGCTCATCGGGCATCGTCGCGCTGCTGGCTGTCTCGATCTCGGTGATCATCGGTTTGATGATGGCTAATGGCCTCCCGCGCAGGCCTGGTGCAAAGCGCCAGCTCGTCGCCGTCCATGAGTCGACTGCCCTTGCTGGCCTGATAGCGATTGCGATTCACGGAGTCACGCTGCTTGGCGACTCTTTCATGCATCCGACGATCGCGCAGATCGCAATCCCGTTCACTATGAGCTACCGCCCGCTCTACACCGGCCTCGGCGTCATCGCCGGCTGGGGAGCAGCGTTCCTTGGCCTGAGCTTCTATGCACGTCGCTGGTTCGGGGCGCGCCGCTGGCGCACAATCCACCGCGCAACAATCGGCGTTTGGGCGTTGGCCGTGATTCACACGCTCGGCTCTGGTACCGATGCAACCCAGCTTTGGATGCGCGTAATTCTCGTTTTCACTGGGGTTCCAATCATCTACCTGTTCATCCTGCGACTGATGCCTGGTGAGGCGAAGCCGGCGCGACGCGCTCGGCCCGCTGCCAGCTCAGCTGGAGCAGAGCGATGAACTCCGGCGTCGTGATCGCCGGAGGCGGCCTATCGGCACAGCGCTGCGCCGAAGCCCTGCGCCAAGGCTCTTACGGCGGCCCGATCAAGATCGTCAGCATTGAAGAGCACGCGCCATACGACCGTCCCCCGCTCTCAAAAGCGCTGCTGGCCGGCACCAAAGAGCTTCACGAGATCGCGCTCCGGCCAGCCGAGTGGCATTCCGAGCA